>NZ_LT629763.1:2705000-3010000 GCF_900105255.1 Halopseudomonas sabulinigri
AGTCAGACGAAGGCGGCGTCATATCGCTTTCCATACACAGTTGACAATACACATGTGTATTGAGATTTTGATTGCCAGGACGCCCCCAGCCGGGCGATTGCGAACCGAGTCAGGAGTTACGTCATGTATCAGCAAACCGAACGGGGTCTGGATCTGCAGAAGCGCGTTGCCGCCTTTATGGATGAGCATATCTTCCCCAATGAGCAGGCCTACGAGGAAGAAATCCGCGCCAACGAAAAGGCCGGTAATGCCTACACCACCGTCAAGCTGATGGAAGAGCTGAAGGCCAAGGCGCGTGCCGAAGGTCTGTGGAACCTGTTTCTGCCGGAAGCTGAGCACGGGCCGGGTCTGAGCAATATGGAATACGCCCCGCTGGCCGAACTGATGGGCCGGGTGCCGGGCATGTGGGCGTCCGAGGTGTTCAACTGCGGCGCGCCGGATACCGGCAATATGGAAGTGCTGGCGCGTTACGGCAGCAAGGCCCAGCAGGAGCGCTGGCTGACGCCGCTGCTCAATGGCGAGATTCGCTCCGCTTTCGCCATGACCGAGCCGTTGGTCGCCTCTTCAGATGCCACCAACATCGAAACCCGTATCGAGCGTGATGGCGACGAGTACGTGATCAATGGCCGCAAGTGGTACATCTCTGGCGCCGCCAACGAGCGCTGCGAGATCATGGTGGTGATGGGCAAGAGCGACCCCGAGCACCCCAACCGTCATCAGCAGCAATCCATGATCCTGGTGCCGATGAACACCCCCGGCGTGACCGTGTTGCGCGATATGGGTTGTTACGGCTACATGGACCCGCCCTACGGTCACCCGGAAATTGTCTTTGATAACGTACGCGTGCCCGCCAGCAACATGCTGCTGGGCGAAGGCCGGGGCTTCGAGATCGCCCAAGGCCGCCTTGGGCCCGGCCGCATTCACCACTGCATGCGTGTGATTGGCCAGGCGGAGCGGGCGCTGGCACTGATGTGCGAACGCTTGAGCAAGCGCGTGGCCTTCCACAAGCCACTGTCGGAGCAGGGCGTCTGGCGCGAGCGGATTGCCGAGTCGCGGATCATGATCGACCAGGCGCGCTTCCTGGTGATGAACGCGGCCTATCTGATGGATACCGTTGGCAACAAGGTGGCGGCCAAGCAGATTGCGATGATCAAGGTGGCGGCGCCGAACATGGCTTGCCAGGTGATCGATTGGGCGATTCAGGCGCACGGTGCCGGTGGTTTCTCGTCCGATTTCCCGTTGGCTCAGTTGTACGTTTACGCGCGTCACCTGCGTACCGCGGATGGTCCGGATGAGGTGCACCGCAATGCGATTGCCAAGGCGGAGCTCAAACGCTTCCAATAATGGGCTGTGGGGTGATTGTTCCCACGTTCTGCGTCGGATTTGGTGTTTATTACCCGCTGTAGCGTTGTCTGATTATCCGTCTTTCGCCATAAAGGCGAAAGACTGACTACCCAGCAGCTGAAAGCTCCGTATTAACACCTGCATACAAGCGCAAACAAAAAAAGGCGCAACACTCGCATGCTGCGCCTTTCTCATTACCGAGCAGGGATCAATCCTTGATCAGCGCTTCCACTTCGGCAATGCGCGCTTTCAGCGTTGCCATATCTTCACAACGCAGCGTGGCGTGGCCTACCTTGCGGCCGGCCTTGAAGGCCTTGCCGTAGTGGTGCAAATGGCATTGCGCGATAGCGGTAACCTGGCTTGCGTCCGGCACTTCACCGATGAAGTTGAGCATCGCGGCTTCGCCCAGGGTGGCGGTGGAGCCCAGCGGCAGGCCGGCGATGGCGCGCAGGTGGTTCTCGAACTGACTGCACTCGCTGCCTTCAATAGTCCAGTGACCGGAGTTGTGTACGCGTGGGGCGATCTCGTTGGCTTTCAGGCCGCCGTCGACTTCAAAGAACTCAAAGGCCATGACGCCGACGTAGTCCAGCTGATCCAGCACCTTGCCGACGTAGGCTTCGGCCTGTGCTTGCAGCGGGTGCGCGGTGCTGGCCACCGAGAGCTTGAGGATGCCATTCTCGTGGGTGTTGTGTACCAGTGGGTAAAAGCGGGTCTCGCCATCGCGGGCGCGCACGGCGATCAGCGAGACTTCACCGCTGAAGGGCACAAAGCCTTCCAGAATGCAGGGCACGCTGCCCAGCTCGGCGAAGGCACCGGCCACGTCGTCAGGCGCGCGCAGGACTTTCTGGCCCTTGCCGTCGTAGCCCAGGGTGCGGGTCTTCATCACCGCCGGCAGGCCAATGCGGGCAACGGCGTCGTCCAGATCGGCCTGCGACTGAATATCGGCAAACTCCGGGGTGGGAATGCCCAGCTCGCGGAACATCGACTTCTCGAACCAGCGATCGCGGGCGATGCGCAGGGCTTCGGCGTTGGGGTAAACCGGCACAAACTGGGCGAGAAAGGCGACGGTATCGGCGGGTACGCTTTCAAACTCGAAGGTCACTACATCGACTTCATTGGCCAACTGGCGCAGTGCGGTCTGATCGTTGTAGTCCGCCAGAATGTGCTTGCCGAGGGCCTGGGCGCAGGCATCGGGCGCGGGATCGAGGAAGGCAAACTCCAGCCCTAGCGGGGTCCCAGCCAGTGCCAGCATACGGCCCAGCTGGCCGCCACCAATAACGCCGATTTTCATGGTCGATTCCTCAAGCCTGACGCGGGTCGGCGTTGTTCAGCACGTTTTCGGTTTGCTGCGCGCGAAAGTCCTGCAGCGCCTGGCTGAACTCGGGGTGCTTGCCGCCGAGAATGCTGGCTGACAGCAGTGCCGCATTGACCGCGCCGGCCTTGCCGATGGCCAGGGTGGCGACCGGCACGCCGGCGGGCATCTGCACGATGGACAGCAGCGAGTCGACACCGGACAGCATGGACGATTGCACCGGCACACCGAGTACCGGCAGATGCGTCTTGGCTGCGCACATGCCCGGCAGGTGCGCGGCGCCGCCGGCTCCCGCGATGATCACCTCGATGCCCTTGCCAGCCGCTTCTTCGGCGTACTGGAACAGCAAGTCAGGGGTGCGGTGGGCAGACACTACCTTTACTTCGTAGGGGATACCCAGTTGATCCAGCATATCGGCCGTATGGCTCAGGGTGGACCAATCGGACTTGGAGCCCATGATCACGCCTACCAGTGCGCTCATCTGTTTTGTGCCTCGTTCAGTGTTGCCGCCCGCAGACGGTAAAAACCAACAAGCCACGGCAGAGACCTGTCGTGGCTTGGAGAACACAGTGCGGGTGCTGCAGAGAGCGGCCCGCGCTGCAAAATAGAATCAAGCGGCGAAGTATACCCCGATTACGGGCAATACAGAATGCTGTATTGCCCGTGGTCTCAGCGCTTGGCGCTGACCGGGTAGCGCGCCTTGGGGGTAGCCATGGGCAGCGGACCTTCGCCGATCTGGCGGAACTTGTTGGTCTCCGCATCGTAGGCGCGAATCTGCGCAGTCTCGATGTCGTACACCCAGCCGTGGATGAACAGCTCACCGCGTGCCAGCCGCGAGGCGACCGACGGATGCGTTGCCAGGTGCTGCAGTTGGGCGATGACGTTTTCCTCGGTCATCATGCCGAGCTTTTCTTCGCTGCAGCTGCAGTTGTCTTCAACCACGATCTTGGCGACTTCAGCGTGACGCAGCCAGGCCTTGACGGTCGGTAGCGAGTCAAGGGTTTCCGGGTTGAGTACGGCTTTCATCGCGCCGCAGTCGGAGTGACCGCAGATGATGATGTGCTGCACGTTCAGCGCCAACACCGCGAACTCGATGGCGGTGGAGACGCCGCCCATCATCTGGCCGTAAGGCGGTACCACGTTGCCGACGTTGCGCGAGACGAACAGGTCGCCGGGTGAGCTCTGGGTGATCAGCTCGGGTGCAACGCGCGAGTCGGCGCAGGTGATGAACATGGCGCGCGGAATCTGCTCGTGCGCCAATTGTTTGAACAGCTCCTGCTGGGTGGGATAGACCTCGTTGCGGAAGCGGTTGAAGCCATCGACGATCTGCTTGAGGGCCTCGTCGGCTGTTTCGTTGCGTCTGGAGTCGTTGTTCATATCGCAGTCTCAATCATCAGGTTTGTACTGTTGGGATAGACGATGACCGGGTCGCATACGACACCGGCGCCTGAAGGCGCCGGTGCAGTTAATTGTCAGCGGGTGTTTCCACCCGCTGGCGGCACCGGCTCAGGCTTCGATTTCGATCAGAATGTCGCCGGGGGTCACGCGATCCCCCTTGGCAACGTTGACCGCTTTCACGGTGCCGGCGATGGCGGCCTGGATCTCACTTTCCATCTTCATCGCTTCGCTGACCAGTACCGCCTGGCCGGCTTTCACGCTGTCGCCAACGGCCACCAGCACATCCACCACGTTGCCAGGCATGCTGGTGGTCACGTGGCCGGGTTCGCTGGCCTGCTTGCGCTTGCCGCTGCCTTCGCCAACAAAGGCGTTAAGCGGTTCAAAGACGGCCTCTTCCGGCATACCGTCGAGGCTCAGGTAGAAGTGGCGCTTGCCATCGCCCTTGACGCCCACGCCGGTGATGTCGACGCGATAGGACTCGCCGTGCACGTCGATGATGAACTCGGTAGGCACGCCGTCGCTGGCGGCCGCCGGGGCGCCTTCGCCCGGCAGCGGCAGCAGCTCTTCGGGTTTCAAGGTGCCGGCTTCGCGTTCTTCGAGGAACTTGCGGCCGATGTCCGGGAACATGGCATAGGTCAGCACGTCTTCCTCGGTCTTGGCCAGTTCGCCGACTTCACCGCGCAGGCGGTCCATCTCCGGTTTGAGCAGGTCGGCCGGGCGTACGTCGATCACTTCTTCACCGCCGATGGCCTGGCGCTGCAGTTTCTGGTTGATCTGTCCCGGTGCCTGGCCGTAACGGCCCTGCAGGTAGAGCTTCACCTCGTTGGTGATGGTCTTGTAACGCTCGCCAGCCAGCACGTTGAATACCGCCTGGGTACCGACAATCTGCGAGGTGGGAGTGACCAGCGGCGGGAAGCCGAGGTCTTCACGCACCCGCGGGATTTCTGCGAACACGTCCTGGATGCGGTCCAGTGCGCCCTGTTCCTTCAACTGGTTGGCCAGGTTGGACATCATGCCGCCCGGCACCTGGTTGACCTGTACGCGGGTATCCACCCCGGTGAAGTCGCTTTCGTACTGGTGATACTTCTTGCGCACGGCGTGGAAGTACATGCCGATTTCCTGCAGCAGTTCCAGGTCCAGGCCGGTATCAAATTCAGTGCCCTTGAGCGCGGCGACCATGGATTCGGTACCTGGATGGCTGGTACCCCAGGCCATGGAGGAAATCGCGGTGTCAATATGGTCGGCACCGTTTTCGATTGCCTTGAGCTGACACATGGAAGCCAAACCCGCGGTGTCGTGCGAGTGGATGAAGACCGGCAGATCCAGCTCGGCTTTCAGCGCCTTGACCAGTTCGCCGGTGGCAAATGGCGTCAGCAGGCCGGCCATATCCTTGATGGCGATGGAGTCGACACCCATGTCGGCCATGGCGCGGGCCTGTTTCACGAAGGCCTCGACCGTGTGCACCGGGCTGGTGGTGTAGGCAATGGTGCCCTGGGCGTGCTTGCCGGCGGCCTTGACCGCCTCGATGGCGACCTTGAGGTTGCGCACATCGTTCATGGCATCAAAGATGCGGAACACGTCGATGCCGTTCTCGGCGGCCTTGGCGACGAAGGCTCGGACCACGTCATCGCTGTAGTGGCGGTAGCCCAGCAGGTTCTGACCACGCAGCAGCATTTGCAGGCGAGTGTTGGGCAGTGCGGCGCGCAGCTGACGCAGGCGCTCCCAGGGGTCTTCCTTGAGGAAGCGCACGCAGGCGTCGAAGGTGGCGCCGCCCCAGACTTCCAGCGACCAGTAGCCTACCTGGTCCAGCTTGCCGCAGATCGGCAGCATGTCTTCGGTGCGCAGTCGGGTGGCCAGCAGCGACTGGTGGGCGTCGCGCAGGATGGTGTCGGTTACGGTGATTTTGCGTGTGTTGCTCATTTTATGTTCCTCATCAGCGGCAAGCTTGAAGCTTGCCGCTAGTGTCATAGTCCGGCGTGCGCAGCAATCGCGGTGGCGATGGCCAGGGCCAATTCTTCGGGTTTGCGTTTTACCGAGTAGTTCAGCAGTTCCGGGTGCGCTTCGACAAAACTGGTGTTGAACACGCCGCTGCGGAATTCCGCGTTACGCAGAATCTCCTGGTAGTAGGGCGTGGTGGTCTTCACCCCTTGCAGACGCATGTCATCCAGCGCACGCAGGCCGCGGTCCATGGCTTCTTCCCAGGTTGGCGCCCAGACAATCAGCTTCAGGCACATGGAGTCGAAGTTCGGCGGAATGGTGTAACCGGTGTAGATCGCGGTATCCACGCGCACGCCGGGGCCGCCGGGGGCGTAATAACGGGTGATCTTGCCGAAGGAGGGGAAGAAGTTGTTCTTCGGGTCCTCGGCATTGATGCGGAACTGGATGGCAAAACCCTGGTGCTGGATGTCTTCCTGCTTGACCGACAGCGGCAGGCCAGAGGCGATGCGGATCTGCTCACGCACCACATCCATGCCGGTGATCTGCTCGGTAATGGTGTGCTCAACCTGCACCCGGGTATTCATTTCCATGAAGTAGACCTCGCCTTCGGCGAGCAGGAACTCCACGGTACCGGCGTTCTCGTAGCCCACCGCCTGCGCTGCCTTGACCGCCAGGTCGCCGATGTAGGCGCGCTGTTCGGGGGTCAGCTGCGGGCTGGGGGCGATTTCGATCAGCTTCTGATTACGCCGCTGGATCGAGCAGTCGCGCTCGAACAGGTGCACGGTGTTGCCATGACTGTCGGCCAGAATTTGCGCCTCGATGTGCTTGGGATTGACGATGCACTTCTCGAGGAAAATATCGGCAGAACCGAAGGCTTTGGTCGCCTCGGAGATAACCCGTGGCCAAGCCTGCTCCAGTTCGGCCTTGTCGTTGCAGCGGCGAATGCCGCGCCCGCCACCACCGGAGGTGGCCTTGAGCATCACCGGGTAACCAACGCGGTCGGCTTCGCGCAGCGCTTCGGCCAGGTCGGCCAGGTTGTCTTCGGTGCCGGGGGTCACCGGCACGCCAGCGGCGATCATGCTGCGGCGGGCCTGGGTCTTGTCACCCATGCGGGTAATTACATCGCCAGACGGGCCGATGAACTTGACCCCGCGTTCGGCGCAGATGTGCGCCAGCTCGGCATTTTCAGACAGAAAACCGTACCCGGGATGCAGGGCATCACAGCCGGTTTCAACCGCCAGATTCACCAGCTGACGTGGATTGAGATAGCCGGCCAGCGGGTCGCTGCCGACATTGTAGGATTCATCGGCGCGTTTTACATGCAGGGCGTAACGGTCGGCGTCGGTATAAATCGCGACCGAGGTAATGCCCATCTCGGCGCAGGCGCGGACGATGCGAACCGCGATTTCACCACGGTTGGCAATCAGGATTTTCTTGATCACGTACGCGTTCCTCGTGTGGGTGATCGAGTGGAGGCTCGAACAGCATTGTGTAAAACCTGCTTAAAGCCTTCGTATCACCGCGCCGGTGCGTGGCCGACGGGTAATACATTGCAAAATATTTCTCTGCTTACCCTAGGTGGCTGGCCTGCGCATGTGAAATGAATAATATTTGGCTTATCTATAAGTAATTGCTTATGTATGCGCTATAAGCCATCATTTTCGCCGGTTGGCGCGCGCTCGCCGCGCCGGTAAAAGTACCCATTCAGGTTAGACCATATGCGTAAATCCCTGCTGCGGATGACCCTGCGCCAACTGCAGGTGTTTCGTGCCGTGTGCGCCAGCCGTTCCTACAGCCGCGCGGCGGAAGCCATGTCGCTTACCCAGCCGGCGGTCAGTTTGCAGATTCGCCAGCTGGAGGAGCAGGTGGGGCTGCCGCTCTTCGAGTATGTGGGGCGCAAGCTGTACTTGACCGAAGCGGCGGAATCTCTGCTGCAGGCCAGTGGCGATATCTTCGACCGTCTGGACAGCCTCGAAATGAACCTTTCCAGCCTGCAGGGCAGCCTGCGCGGTGAGTTGCGACTGGCGGCGGCGAGCAGCATTCAGTATGTGCTGCCCCACCTGTTGGCGGCGTTTCGCCAGCGCTTCCCGGAGGTCAGTTTTCACGTCGAGGTCGCCAGCCGCGCGCAGATCATTCAGCGGCTGGCGGACAACCGCGACGACCTGGTGCTGATGGGCTTGGTGCCGGCCGATCGTGCGCTGGAGTTCTTTCCGTTTCTGAATAACCCGATTGTCGCGGTGGCGGCGCCGGATCATCCGCTGGCTGGCCAGCAACAGTTACCCCTCTCGCGGCTGGAGTCGAGCATGGTGTTGCAGCGCGAAGCGGGCTCTGGGATTCGCAAGGCCTGCGACGAGTTTTTGCAGCTCAAGCGCGTGCACCTGCAGCAAACGATGCAGCTGGGCTCGACCGAGGCGCTGGTGCAGGGCGCCATTGCCGGGCTGGGCGTGGCGTTGGTGCCGGGCCACGCGGCAGCGCCCTATATTCGTCACGGCGAGCTGGTTTGTCTGAATGTGGTGGAGCTGCCGCTGATGCGCAGCTGGTGCGCTGTGCACGCGCGCGGCAAGCGCCTCAGCCCGGTGGCGGAGGCGTTTCTGGGCTTTCTGCGAGAGGAGCGGGCGTTGATCCGCCGGTTGGCGGAGCCCTTTGAACCCTGAGCCCCGAGCCGCGTCTCAGTAAAGGCGCTGGCTGCGGTGGTGATCAGTTTGGCCGAGCAATTCCGGAAAGTCGCAGAAAGTGGCCTGCAGGCTCTGACTTTCGCGGTAGTCTTCGATGGCGCGCCGATAGGCCATGCGCCGTTTATCTTCCTGGCGGCGCCGCTCGCGGCGCACGTTGTTACTGGAGCTGCTGTCACTAAGGTAGTCTGGATCAAAGGCCATGGGGCTGTCTCCGCGTCACTGAGTGTTGGCAAGGAACCGGCGGCCACCCAACTGCCTTTGCGGGTTTGCCAGCGGTTCCGTAACGCGCCCATCATGAGTGCTCCGGGATGACGCGATGATGACAGCCACAGACCGTCTGTCGGCCCAGGCGAACGGCTCCGCGCCGTGCCAGCGCAATAATAAAAAACGCTAAACAGGAGTAGCGCATGTTCGAGCTGGACCGACACCTGGCACAGGATATTGTCGACCGCGCCATGGCGATCCTGCCCTACAACGTCAATGTCATGGACCGCCAGGGGCTGATCATTGGCAGCGGTGACAGCAGCCGCATCGATACCCGCCACGAGGGCGCGCAGCTGGTGCTGGCCAATCAGCGGGTCGTGGCGCTGGATGAGCAGGCAGCGGCCTGTCTGCAGGGCGTCAAGCCGGGTATCAACCTGCCGCTGCTGCACGCCGGGCGGCTGGTTGGCGTACTCGGCATCACCGGCGACCCCGATCAGGTGCGACCCTTCGCCGAGCTGCTGCGCATGACCGCCGAGATGCTGGTCGAGCAGCGGGTGCTGCAGGCCGAGCAGCATTGGCGCGGTCAGCAGCAGGAGGCCTGGCTGGTCAATCTGCTGGATCGCAAATACGCAATCGAAAGTCTGACCGAGGACGCCGAGCGCCTGCGCATGCGCTGGAACTGGCCGCTGCAACCTTGCCTGATTTGCCTGTCGGCGGAGACCGATCATCAGCACGCTCAAGGCCAGTTGGTAACGCAGATGCGGGCCCGCCACCCGGCCGATATTGTGCTGCCATTGGGTTTGCACGATGTGCTCTGGCTACGCAGCGGCAAATCGCATGCGCCCAAGCTCAGTTGGCTGGAACAGGTAGACAAGCGCGAATGGCCGGTGGGGCGACTGTTGATCGCTGAGGCCATCGATAGTCTGGCGGACCTGCGCGAAGCCACCGAGGCGCTGCTCAACCTGCGTGATTACGCCCAGGATCTGCGTCTCTCCGAGCGGCTGATTCGGTTGGCCGACTACCGCCTGGCGGTGCTGTTACACCATCTGCAACCCTCTTGGACGGTGCACCAGTTGCTGGCGCCGCTGGAGCCGCTGCTTCAGGCCGATGGCAATGGTCAATTGCTGCACACCCTGCGTGTCTGGCTGGCGCACAACGGCCACGCGCAGAGCTGCGCCGCGGCGCTGGCGATCCACCGCAATAGCCTGCGTTATCGTCTGGAGCGCATCGCCGAGATCACCGGGCTGAATCTGGATGCCATGCCACATCGCGTGCTGTTGAGTATTGGCCTGTCTTTGCTTCCGGAAAAATAGGCCGCACGCGGCTTGGGCGTCTGCCCATATACGGCAGGCGAATTAGTCTTTTTTATTGTGCGGATGCATAGGGTAATTGCGCCGCGGCTGGGCAACAATGGTTGCTTGGCTGCGCCCTGAGTGGGCTGTAGCCCGTTCACCCATACCGGCAAACACAATAAAAAGGAGTTCAGTCATGGGTCTGGTCCTGATTCTGGTCGCCCTGATCGCGTTTATCGTCCTGGCGACCGCCCGCCTTAAATTGCATCCCTTTCTTGCCCTGCTCGCTGCCGCCCTATTGGCTGGTTTTGCCTATCAGGTGCCGACCATGGAGATCGTCAAGACCATCACCGGCGGCTTTGGCGGCATTCTTGGTTACATCGGCATCGTGATTGTGCTGGGGACCATCATTGGCGTGATTCTCGAGCGCAGCGGCGCGGCCATCACCATGGCCGAAACCGTCATCAAGCTGCTGGGTGAGCGCTTCCCGACGTTGACCATGTCGATCATCGGCTATCTGGTGTCGATCCCGGTGTTCTGCGACTCCGGCTACGTGATTCTCAACTCGCTGAAAAACGCCCTGGCGGCGCGCATGAAGATTTCGGTGATTGCCATGAGCGTGGCGCTGGCGACCGGTCTGTACGCCTCGCATACCTTTGTACCGCCAACCCCCGGCCCGATTGCCGCCGCCGGCAACCTGGGGCTGGAGAATAACCTGGGCCTGGTGATTCTGGTCGGTCTGGTGGTCTCCATGGTCACCGCGCTGGCCGGCATGCTTTGGGCCAACCGCTTTATCGGCAAGGACATTCCGCTGGAGGACAACGGCGCCCAGGTGATGGATGCCGAAGACTATGAGCAGATACGCGCCAAATACGGTGTGTTGCCCAGCCCGGCCAAGGCCTTTGCGCCCATCTTCCTGCCGATCGGCTTGATCTGTCTCGGTACGCTGGCCAACCTGCCGGCCAAGCCGGTGGGCGAGGGCTTCCTGTACACGCTGCTTGCGTTTCTGGGTCAACCGGTGGTGGCGCTGGCGGTCGGCCTGGGTCTGGCCTGCACGCTGCTGCGCTCGGATAACAAGCGGGAAGAGTTCCACGAGCGCGTGGTGGAAGGTATTCAGGCCGCCGCGCCGATTCTGCTGATTACCGGCGCCGGCGGCGCCTTTGGCGCCATGCTGAAAATCACCCCGCTGGGCGATTATCTGGGTGCGACACTGTCGGCGCTGGGCATTGGTATCTTCATGCCCTTTATCGTCTCCGCCGCGCTGAAGTCAGCGCAGGGCTCCACCACGGTGGCGCTGGTCACCACCTCCGCCCTGGTAGCACCGCTGCTGGGCCAACTGGGGCTGGATAGCGAGATGGGCCGGGTGCTCTGCGTGATGGCCATCGGGGCCGGGGCAATGACGGTGTCACATGCCAACGACAGCTTCTTCTGGGTGGTGACCCAGTTCAGCCGCATGAGCGTCGGCACGGCCTATAAAGCCCAGACCATGGGTACCCTGATGCAGGGCATCGCCGGCATCATCACCGTGTGGCTGCTGAGTCTGGTACTGCTCTGATGAAACTGGTTATTGCCCCTGACTCCTTCAAGGAAAGCCTCAGCGCCAGCGCCGTGGCCGAAGCCATCGCCACCGGCTGGGCACGGGTGTATCCCGATGCCGAGCTGCTGCTCTGCCCGATGGCCGACGGCGGTGAAGGCACGGTGGACGCGGTACTCGCGGTCACCGCCGGCGAGCGCCGTGAATGCCAGGTACAAGGCCCGCTGGGCGCACCGGTCACGGCGCACTGGGGTTGGCTGCCGGGGCAGCAGGCAATGGTCGAAATGGCGTCGGCCAGCGGTTTGCACCTGGTGGCGCCGCAGCAACGCGATGTGCTGCGGGCCAGCAGCCATGGTACTGGCGAGCTGATCCTCGCAGCGCTGGATGCTGGCGCGCGGCGGCTGGTGTTGGGCCTGGGCGGTAGTGCCACTAACGATGGCGGTGCCGGCTTGCTGCAGGCGCTGGGTGTGCGTTTTCTGGGCGCCGATGGCAATGAACTGCCAGCGGGCGGCGCGGAGCTGCAGCAACTGCAGCACATCGACCTGACCGGGCTGGACACCCGTCTGGCGCGGCTCGAAGTGATGGTCGCCGCCGACGTGGACAACCCGCTGTGCGGCCCCCAGGGCGCCTCGGCGATTTTTGGCCCGCAAAAGGGCGCCAGTGAGCAGCAGGTGGCGCAGCTGGATCAGGCGCTGGCGCATTTTGCCGATGTGATGAGCGCCACCCTGGGCGAAGATGTGCGGCATTGTCCCGGTGTGGGCGCTGCCGGCGGCCTGGGTTTTGCCGCCAAGGCGGTGCTCAAGGCGCAGTTTCGTCCCGGCGTGGAGCTGGTGGCTGAGCTGTGCGGCCTGGCCGACATGCTGCAAGGGGCCGATCTGGTTATCACCGGCGAAGGCCGGCTGGATGGCCAGAGCCTGCACGGCAAGACGCCAGTCGGCGTGGCGCGGCTGGCACGCAGCGCGGGGGTGCCGGTGATCGCTTTGGCCGGTAGTCTGGGGGAAGGCTATCAACGGCTGTACGCCGAAGGTATTGCTGCGGCCTTCAGCCTGGCGCCCGGCCCGCTGACGCTGGAGCAGGCGATGACAGAAGCTGCTGCCCAGTTGACCGCGCGCGCCGCCGATCTGGCGCGGCTGTGGCAGATTGCGGGTAACGCGAGCCTGTCTCAGGCGCGATAAAAACGCCTCTCGCCTCAGCACGACAGCTGCTGCGAGGGGCGCGGTTACTGCTCAAAGTGGTACAGCTGTTCAGACGGTCAGCATCTGATAGATTGACGTCACCCCATTGCTGCCGACGCGGTCGGCGGAATCCAAGGGTGACCAGTTGCGGTTGGAGCCCATGAAGGAGCGGTGATCCAGTTCCAGCAGGCCGATTATGACTTCCGCGACCAGTCGTGCGCCGACCGGGCCCAGGCCTTCGCCCTTGCTGAAGCTCTTCTCGCCGTCCATACGGCCGATCACCCGGCCCTCGGCCAGCAGGTAAAGCCACAACGGCGTCGCCTTGGGCAGACCCAGCTTGGCGCCCGCTTCACGCACCTTGGCAATATCACTGGCCGTGATCTCCGCGGCGCCGCTGGCGGCCATGCATTCGGCGACCTGCTCGCCGGAGGGCACCAGAAAGACCTGCGCACGCAACAGGTTGCGTACCGCCAGCGAACGCTCGAAGGCGGGGGTGCTGGGGTCCATGAATGGGAGGTCGAGCAGCGCGCTGGCCAGCTTGGTATCCACCTGGCCGGCGCGCTCGTAGTCGCCGTTGCCGCTGTCGAACAGGCTTTCCCAGTCGACCACGCCATCGGCGCTGGCAACCGGGCTGAAGCCGCGACCCAACGCCGAGCTGGGGCTGAACAAGACATGCTGCGTGCCGCCGGGCTGCACGCGCATCTTCTGCGGAATCATGGTGTGGCCGAAGCGGTAGGCGGCGGTGGCAAACTCGATGGGAATGTAGGCGCCGTGGCTGCCATCGCATTCCGGCCGATACACCTTGCGCCCGTCGGCGAGAATGTCATCCACCACCCAATCACCACAAATCGTGCGCAGAAACTCGTTTACCACCAGCCATTGATAGTGCCAGGTGGTGACGCGGCGCGCGTCTTCCCATTCGCTGTGTACGTTGGCGTAAACGTGGTTGTGAAAGCGCAGCATGGCCAGCTGCAGCTGGGAAATGACGCGGTTCTCGTCATTGCGCGGATCGCCGATGATGGCCGTGCCTTTGGCCGAGCGCGGCAAATCATGGTGGCGCAGGTCGTTCGGGTCGCCGGCATCGGCATAGTCGCTGCCGGTGAGCAGCTTGTGGCCATCGTAGAGGTAGGGATGCGCCTCAGGGCCATCGCCGTAGATGCAGTCGAGATCCAGTGATGGGGTGCGGACGTTGGTGATCTCGCCGGGTTCATTGTTGTTGCGCAGCGATGAGCTGGCATCCAGGGTGATGTCGTGATCGACGAACTGGCCAAAGAAAATCAGCCCGGCGGCGACGTTCTTGGTCAGGTTGGGTAACCCGGTATCCTCCATCACGCCACCGGCCTTGCCGATATCGTGAAGCAGGGTGGGGTTGAGGTAGAGCGGGGGAAGTTGCGGGAACAGGCGACCGAAGCGGTCGGCGCGGTTTTCACCAAACAGGCAGAGATGACTCATACCCTTGAACGGCACGGTACCGTGATGTTGAACAGCCATAGCGCTATCTCCTTTAGGGCGTTGGGCTTGTTGTTCTGCGTGGCTAAACACAGGCTCGCGCTGCACAACTCCAATCTGCGCAGCGGACAGCAGCGTTAGTAAATCTAGGCCTGTGATGCGGTTAACACAAGTTATTGATTTTCAATGTTAATTCAATATCAATGAGACACTGTTTTGGAATGACTCAGTGTTGTTTTGACGGCGAATCAATGGCGCCGTGGTATAAAACGCCGACCCACAGGGCTGCAATCGAGGAAGGCACGGCAGATGGAATTGCGCGGCAAACTGATCAACTGGAACGACGACAAGGGCTTTGGCTTCATACAGCCGGCGGACGGCAGCGAGCGGCTGTTCGTGCATATTTCAGCGGTGCGTGGGGATTCTCGCCCGACAGCAGGCAGCACGGTGTATTACCTTGCCGGCCAGGATGAGCGCGGCAGGCCGCGAGCAGAACACATGCGCGGTGAAGGGCTGAGCATCGACCGCGCTGCGATCAGGCGTAAACCGCAGGCAAGCGAGAAAGGCGCCGCTAAAAAGCCAAGGTCAGCGCCGGCCAGGGTTGCCCGCCCACGGCGCACCGGGCGACCGCAAGCGGGTATCCGCCAGCTGCCTTTGAAGCTGCTGGTGTTGGCTCTGCTGCTGGTGTTGCCATTGTTGGGCAGCCTCAACGTACTGACGCGGCAGGCGGCGCTCTGGCCGCTGATGGCTTATCTATTGGTCTGCATCGCCAGCTTTCTGCAGTACGCCATCGACAAGCGCAGGGCCGAGAGCGGCCGCTGGCGTACCCCGGAAAACACCCTGCATATCACCGAGCTGCTGGGAGGCTGGCCCGGCGCGTTGATCGCCCAGCAGGTGTTTCGTCACAAGACCCGCAAGGTCCCGTTTCAGGTGGTGTTCTGGCTGATCGTGCTGCTACATCAGGCCTTCTGGTTCGACTGGTTGCTGCTGGGCGCGCGCTACAGCGGCAGCGCCCTGCAACAACTGGGTCTGATTGGCGCTTAGACCAGCACGCCCTGGCTGCGCAGGTAGTCGTCGTAGGTACCGGAGAAATCGGTTACGCCATTTTCCGACAGCTCGATGATCCGCGTGGCCAGCGAGCTGACGAACTCGCGGTCGTGGCTGACGAAGATCAGCGTGCCGGGGAAGTTTTCCAGCGCCAGGTTGAGCGCCTCGATGGATTCCATGTCGAGGTGGTTGGTCGGCTCGTCCATCAGCATCACGTTGGCTTTCTTCAGAATCAGCTTGCCGAACAGCATGCGGCCCTGCTCACCCCCGGAAATTACCTTCACCGATTTCAGAATGTCATCGTTGGAAAACAGCATGCGGCCGAGGGTGCCGCGCACCAGTTGCTCGCCGCCCTGGGTCCACTGGGCCATCCAGTCGAACAGCGTGTAGTCGTGCTTGAAGTCGTCGGCGTGATCCTGCGCGAAATAGCCGATATCGGCGCTTTCCGCCCACTTCACCTCGCCTTTCATCGGCGCCATTTCACCCACCAGGGTGCGCAGCAGGGTGGTCTTGCCGATACCATTGGGGCCGATGATGGCCACCCGCTCGCCAGCCTCGATCTGCAGGCTCAGATTCTTGAACAGCACTTCACCGTCAAAGCCCTGGCTGACGCCTTCGAGGGTCACCGCCTGGCGATGCAGCTTCTTGTGCTGCTCAAAGCGAATGAAGGGGCTGACGCGGCTGGAGGGTTTGACCTCGTCCAGCTGGATCTTGTCGATCTGCTTGGCGCGGCTGGTCGCTTGTTTGGCCTTGGACGCGTTGGCCGAGAAGCGGCTGACGAAGGTCTGCAGCTCGGCAATCTGCGCTTTCTTCTTCGCGTTGTCTGACAGCAGGCGTTCGCGGGCCTGGGTGGCAGCAGTCATGTACTCGTCGTAGTTGCCGGGGAACAGACGCAGCTCGCCGAAATCCAGATCGGCCATGTGCGTGCACACGCTGTTGAGGAAGTGGCGATCGTGGGAAATGATGATCATGGTGCTGTTACGCGCCGTGAGAATGCTTTCCAGCCAGCGGATCGTGTTGATATCCAGGTGGTTGGTGGGTTCGTCCAGCAGCAGCACGTCCGGGTCGGAGAACAGCGCCTGGGCCAGCAGCACGCGCAGCTTCCAGCCGGGTGCCACTTCGCTCATCGGGCCAAAATGCTGCTCCAGCGGAATCCCCAGGCCAAGCAGCAGTTCGCCGGCGCGCGATTCGGCGGTGTAGCCATCCATTTCGGCGAACTCGCCCTCCAGTTCGCCGACTTTCATCCCGTCCTCTTCGCTCATCTCGGCCAGTGAATAGATGCGGTCGCGCTCGGCCTTTACCTTCCAGAGTTCTTCGTGACCCATGATCACGGTGTCGATCACGCTGAACTCTTCATAGGCAAACTGGTTCTGGCGCAGTTTACCCAGGCGCACATTCTGTTCCAGCATCACCTGGCCGCCGGATGGCTCCAGCTCACCGCCAAGAATTTTCATGAACGTCGACTTGCCGCAGCCATTGGCGCCGATCAGGCCGTAACGGTTGCCATTGTTGAATTTGACAGAAACGTTCTCGAACAGCGGCTTGGCGCCGAACTGCATGGTGATGTTGGCGGTAGAGATCAAGGCAGAATCCTGCTGGAGATAAAAGTGAATGAGCACGCCGCAGAGGACGGGCGGCGCATTGTACTGGCAACGGCCCAGCGTTGACAGGGTAGCGGTAGCAGCCGCGACCAAAGGCGGTTTGCCAGTGGCCCGGCAATGCAGTACTTTTGCATGCGCTAATCATTCTCGTTCGCAATGGAGTTGGTGTTGTTGGCAGCCCAATCACAAATTCTCGCCATCGAAGACGACCCAGTCCTCGGGGCGCATTTGAAGGCCTCGCTGGAGCAGGGCGGCTTTGCCGTGACCCTGGCGGCCGATGGCGAGTCGGGACTGTCGCTGGCCAGTCGCGATCGCTATGACCTGATTCTGCTGGATGTGATGTTACCGGGGGTTGACGGCATGGAGGTGCTCAGCCGCTTGCGCCGTGAACGTTCCACACCGGTACTGATGATGTCGGCGCAGGGCGATGAAGGGCATCGCATCAGTGGTTTTGATCGCGGCGCCGATGATTACCTGCCCAAGCCCTTTGGCACCCGCGAACTGCAGGTGCGAATTGCTGCCATCCTGCGGCGGGTGGCCTATGAGCGCAGTCACACGCGGGTGCCTCCTGCAACAGGAGAGTCGGCAACGTTGTGGCTGGACGAACGGTTGTTGCGAGCCCGCTATGGTGAACACTGGTTGCCGTTCACACCCACTGAGTTTCGCCTCTTGCAGGTGCTGTTCGATAACCTCGGCGAGGTGCAGAGCAAGGCATTTCTCTACCAGCAGGTGTTGCATCGGGGTTTTTCCCGTCATGATCGGGTGCTGGATATGCACGTCAGCAATCTACGCCGCAAATTGACCGAGGCGGGGGTCGAGCATCTGCGTCTTGAGTCGGTCTGGGGGCAGGGTTATCTGCTCAGCGAGCAGGCTAGCTGATGCCGGGGCCGCGCTCGCTGTTCTGGCGGTTGGTATTGCTGGTGGCCGGTTTCTGCCTGAGTTTGATCTGGGCCACCAACTACCTGAGCACGCGGATCGATCAGTACGTATCGCACCTGCCGGAGGCCAGCCTGCGGGAGCTGCGCGGCTACGCCAGCGAGGCGGCTGCCGCCGCCGCTGCTGGCCCAGATGCACTGCGCGGCTGGCAGACCAACAACGCAGTGCTGTCGCCGGAGCTGTTGGTGGTGCTGGGCGCAGACCGGGAGCCCCTGCCCGGCCAGCAGCTGAGCGACACGCAACGTGACAGGCTGTCGTTCGTGCGCGGCTACGATCGACCGATGAGCATGCGCGGCGACGGACGACCGATGATCGCTGTTCCCATGCCGGATGAGGCGCAGCTGGTGCTGCGCTTGCCCGCGCACCTGACCCCCTGGGGGCAACGGGTCTGGTTGAATGCGCTGTTGCTGTACCTGGTACCCGGATTGCTCTCGGTACTGTTCTGCGTATTGCTGTACATGCTGCTGATTTCGCCGCTTGAGCGCCTGCGCCGGCAGGCCACCGCGATGCAGGCAGACCCCTTGCAAAACCTGCTGTCGCCGGCCCTGGCGCGGCGCCGCGATGAACTTGGCGAGCTGGGCCGGGCACTGGACTACCTGACGCGGCGGCTGCGCCAATCCATTGCCCAGCAGCGGCAGCTGCTGCGTGATGTGTCGCACGAGCTGCGCACCCCGTTGAGCCGCCTGCGGGTGGCGGCAGAAAGCGAGCTGAGTGTGCTGGAGCTACGCGAGCGGCTGGAGCGCGAGTGCGCCGTGATGCAGACGTTGGTGGATGGCACCCTGGAGCTGGCCTGGCTCGACAGTGAGCCGGGCCAGTTGCCTTGTGAGGCGATAGACGTCAACGCGCTATGGGAGGTGCTGCGTGAGGACGCCTTGTTCGAGTCGGGCTGGACGGCGGATCGGATCTGCAGCCAGGTGCCGGCCGCCTGCCGGGTGCACGGCCACCTCAACGGCCTGGCGCAGGCGCTGGAAAACGTCTTGCGCAACGCCATTCGCCACTCGCCCCCCGGTGGCAGGGTCAGTCTCTGTGCCGAACGCGATGGCGCGCACTGGGTCTTGTGCATTGCCGACCAGGGCAGCGGCGTGGCGCCGGAGCATCTGCAGCTGATTTTTCGCCCCTTCGCCCGCCTTAACGCTGCGCGCCCGGGTGGCGACGGGTTTGGCCTGGGGCTGGCCATCGCTGAAGGTCAGATTCGCTTGCAGCAAGGCCGACTGTGGGCTGAAAACGGCGCGCCCGGGCTGCGCATCAAGCTGCGCTTACAGGCTGTATAGATTGTAAATGCGCTTTACTCTCAAATAAGAATTAATATCATTCGCTCCTGTTTCGGGTTTGCCCACGCCTTAGGGAAGGGCGCAGGGCTTGCCCGCAGTGCTGTTTCAGGCCAATACGGGAGGAGGGTGCATGGGGAATTTCAGACAACATCGACTGATTTGCGCGATTGCCGCAGCCACAGCCACTATGGGGCTCAGCGCTGGCGCTGTCGCAGAGAACGTAACGGACGCCACCACGCAGACCACCGAGCTGGCGCCGATCACGGTAATTAGCGCCGCCGGCTATGAGCAGAACATCGCTGATGCGCCTGCCAGCATTTCCGTGGTCACCCGCGAGCAGCTGGAAAAACAGTCCTACACCGACATCACCGACGCCGTGCGCAACATCCCCGGCGTGTTTGTGACCGGCGGCGGCAACATGCAGGACATCAGCATTCGCGGCATGGACAGCACCTACACTCTGTTCCTGGTCGACGGTCGGCCGATCTCATCCGGCCGTATGGTCAACACCAACGGTGCTGATGGCGGCAAGCAGATAGGTCTGCCACCGCTGTCGATGGTTGAGCGCATCGAGGTGATTCGTGGGCCCATGTCGTCACTGTACGGCTCCGAAGCCATGGGCGGGGTGATCAACATCATCACCCGCCGCGGCGGTGACGAGTGGCACGGCACTATCAACACCGAATACACCAGCGCCTTGAACGACATCAGCAGCGACGCCCAGCAGGTTGATTTCTACCTCGGCGGCCCGCTGGTGGAAGGTCTGCTGGGGGCGCAGTTCACCGGCACCTACGTGGGCACCGATGAAAGCGATTACATCGGCGGTGGCGACAGCGCCGCGAGCATGCCGGAAAGCACGCGCAAGCAGGGCGGCGCCGAGTTCTACCTCACGCCCAACGAGCAAAACCGCTTCACCCTGGGATATACCGCCTCCACGCTGAAATACACCCACACCCCCGGCGAGAGCATTGCGGCCGACGCCGATGCCTCGACCTACCGTTATGAAAAAGACGTTTATACCCTGGGCCACGATGGCAACTACGGTGATCTGATCGTTAACAGCTTTCTGCAGCACGACGTCTCCGACAAACCGGGCACCGGCAGCACCAAGCAGGAAGAAGTCAGCCTGCTCAATAGCCAGGCCAGCTACTTCTGGGGCGAGCATGTGGTGACCTTTGGTGGCCAGTACAAGCAGGAAGAGTTTGTTGATGAAACCAATGGCCTGCTGACTTCAAATATTCCCGGCGCGGTGAAAAGTGTCGATCGCTGGATTGCCGCACTCTACACCGAGGTCGATTGGGCCATGACCGACAGCCTGTCGGTGACCACCGGCTTGCGTTACAACGATGACGAGCTGTTTGGTGGCGAGCTGTCGCCGCGCTTGTATGGGGTCTATCGGCTGAACCCCGAGTGGACCCTCAAGGGCGGTGTATCCACCGGTTATCGCCAGCCAACCCTATCCGACGCCACCGAGGGCTTTGGCCGTGGCACCGGTGGCGGTGGCTCGCCAGCACCGCACCCGCGCGCGCTGATCATCGGTAACTCCGAGTTGAAGCCGGAAACCAGCACCAACTACGAGGTCGGTTATGTCTACGACAACCAGCACCTTGGCCTGAATACCAGCGCCATGCTGTTTCACACCATCTACAAGGACAAGATCGCCGAAGATCGCCTGTGTGAAAGCCCGGCCGGTGATCGTAACGATCCCAGCACCTGGACCTGCGCCTTCGGCGGCAACAACTACTACTTCTTGAGTACTCGCAAGAACATTGCCGAGGCCTATATGCAGGGCGTGGAGCTGACGCTGGATTATCGCTTCCTGCCGGATTGGAGTGTCTCCAGCAGCTACACCTTCACCAAATCCGAGCAGCAGACGGGTGAGTTCGCGGGCGAGCCGCTGAACAAGCAGCCACGGCACATGCTCAACGGCCTGCTGAAATGGGCCGTCAATCCGCGGCTGAACGCCTGGCTGCAGGGTAACTATCGCAGCGAAACCTCCGATTACATGGGCCGCACCAGCATGTCCGAGGGCACGCCGGGCTACGGCTTTGTCGATCTGGGTGGTGTGTATCAACTGACCGAGACGGTCAACGTCAAGGCGGGTTTGTACAACGTGGCTGACAAGGAAGTCACCAATGACGACTACGGCGTGGTGCTCGACGGGCGTCGCCTCACGGTTGGCTTGACGGTCGATTTCTGAGTGAACCGGCCTCGCCTGGCGCGGCCATGATGCATTACCTGTAAACAGGCGCCCTGCGGTTTCACCGGGGGCGCCCGCTGCGTTGTAGCGCGGGCCAGCGGCCGTGCAAGAGAGCTGATCATGAACAAAGCGGTAACTAACTCCACAACCAGACTCTGGCCCGCCACGCTGGCGCGCGCTCTGCTGGCAGTAGTGGGCGGTTATGCCTTCACCTACAGCGTGACCGCCGCGCTGGCCCGTCTGCTACCGGGTGAGCGGATAGACGCGGCCATCAGCGCTACGCTGTTGTCCTTTCTGGTTTACACCGGCTATGTGCTCTGGGTTTATGCGGTGCCGCTGCGGCGCGGCCTGCTCAGTCTGCTGGCGATTGTGCCGTTGGTATCGATCGGCTTCTGGCCGCACCTGTTTTCAGGAGCGGCATAATGGCCAAGCAAGCTTCACTGACGCAATCGATGTCTGGCCTGCACACCTGGGCGGGGCTGATCCTCGGCTGGCTGCTGTTTGCCATCTTCCTCACCGGCACCCTGGCGGTATTCGACAAGGAGCTGAACTGGTGGATGCAGCCCGAGTTGCGTGACAGCGGGCTGGATCAGGCCAGCGCCGTGCAGGTGGCCGAAGACTGGCTGCGGGCGAAGCATGCCGGCGCCAGTGCCTGGAACATCAGCCTGCCGACCGAACGCGGCCCGTCCCTGAGTGTCTCGGCAGGGGAACAGCGGCGCGGTCAGCGCACGGTTGTTGACCCGCTCAGTGGCGAGGTCGTAACGCCGCGCGAGACGTTGGGTGGCAACTTCTTCTTCCACTTTCACTACACCCTGCACATGCCGCGCAGTGTCGGCATCTGGGTGGTTGGCTTTGCCGCCATGGCGATGCTGGTCACGCTCATCAGCGGCATCATCATCCACAAGAAAATCTTCAAGGATTTCTTTACCTTCCGCCCGGCCAAGGGGCAGCGCAGCTGGCTGGATGGTCACAACGCCAGCGCCGTATTGCTGCTGCCGTTTCATCTGATGATTACCTACACCGGGCTGGCAATCTTCTTTCTGATCTACATGCCGGCCGCGGCAGACGCGCTCTACGGCGGTGATCGGCAGGCGCTGTTCAGCGAGCTGCGCGGCGGGGGTGAGCAACAGGAGCGGGGCGTTCGGCCCGGTGAAGGTGGCCGCGCTGTACGTGACCAGGCGCCAGCCGCGAGCATGCTGCCGCTGGCGTCCTTTATCGAGCGCGGTGAAGCCTATTACGGCACCGGCATGTTGGGCTCGCTATCGGTCACTAACCCGGATCGCGCCAATGCCCGCGTAGAAGTGCGCCCCGTACTGGGCAGCCGGCTGGAGCTGACCAAGGGCGAGTCGCTGAGCTTCAATGCGCTGACCGGCGAGCCACTCGGTACACCCACGCCGACCCGGGCTACGCTGCTCACGCAGAAGGTCATGGCGGGGCTGCATTTTGCCCAGTTTGGTGGCTATGCCATGCGCTGGATCTACTTTATCTGCGGTCTGATCAGCTGCGCGATGATCGCCAGCGGGCTGGTGCTCTATACCGTAAAACGCCGCCGACAGGCGAAGACGCAAACCACCTGGCTGCGTCAGGCGGAGTGGCTGAACGTAGCGGTGGTCAGTGGCGTGATGCTGGCCTGTACCGCCCTGTTGTGGGGGAACCGCCTGCTGCCGGTGACCTTGGGTGAGCGCGAGACCTGGGAGCTGCGGGTGTTCTTTGGTAGCTGGCTGCTGGCGCTGCTGCATGCACGCGTGCGCCCGCCACTGCCGGCCTGGACCGAACAGCTGGCGCTGACAGGACTGTTGTTGCTGGCGTTGCCCTTGCTTGATCTGCTCTGCACGCGGGAATCGCTGGATAGCCTGCGCCTCGGCGTAGACGCCGGCGCGGCCGCCCTGGGGGCGACGCTGCTGTGGGCGAGCTTCCGCGTGGCCTCACGCCCGGTAGTGGATACCACCACGGCTCGGCGCGGCAATGCCCGGGCGGCGGCCAGGGGCGTCACGCCATGAGCCTGAGTCTGCTTGGCCTCGCCCTGGCGCTTACCTACAGCGGCATGCTCGCCTTATGTCTGGCCATGGAGCGGCACTGGAAGCAGCTTGCCGCCGGCTGGCCGGCCAGTTGGCGCCGTGCCTGTCGGCCACTGGGCTGTCTGTTGCTGTTGCTCGCCTGCTATCTGATGAGGCAGCTATGGCCGCCGGCCATGGCCTGGGTAGCCTGGCTAGGTTTGATGTCGCTGAGCGGCGCCAGCCTGCTGTTCCTGCTGCCCTACGCACCCCGCCTGGTGCTCGGGCTACCGCTGTTAGCCGCGCTGCTAGCGGGGTTGAGTACACTCTGGTCGTGACCGGTGAGTGGTGCCTTAGCCTGGCCGGTTGAACCTGGCCGCTGAGGTCGCCAGCACCTTTGGTCATGCGGTGGCTGGCCTTTGTGCGCGCGCCCTGTATAATGCGAATCGTTCACATTATTAATGATTCTGCTGTTGCGGTTTGGCCTCGGCTGAATCCGCACGCCATTCAGAGAGCCGCCCTATGAGTCCTTCCCTCGTGTTCAAGCGCACCGCGCTGTCGCTTGCCCTGTCTTCCGTGTTTGTCAGTGCGCTGACCCAGGCGCAGGAAGTCGATGAGCAAACCACTGATGCTGTCGAGCTGCCTTCCATGACCGTCAGCGCCAGCGCTGACGCCTCGGCCGATGGCCTGCCCCCGGCTTATGCTGGTGGCCAGGTGGCGGCGGGGTCGCGGGTGGGCATTCTGGGCAACCAGGACTACATGGAAACGCCCTTCACCACCACCAGTTACACGCAGACGCTGATTCAGGATCAGCAGGCTGCGAGTATTGGTGACGTGTTGTTGAACGACCCTGCGGTGCGGGTGGCGCGCGGCTTCGGTAACTTCCAGCAGGTGTATATGGTGCGCGGTCTGCCGATCTTCTCGGACGATATCAGCTATAACGGCCTTTACGGCCTGCTGCCACGCCAGTACATGGGCACCGAGTTTGTCGAGCGGGTTGAAGTGCTGCGCGGGGCCAATGCCTTTCTCAATGGTGCTGCGCCGGGTGGCAGCGGCTTGGGTGGGGCGATCAACATCGTGCCCAAGCGCGCACCCAACGAGGACTTGAACGAGGTTACTGCGGGCGTACGCTCCGGCGGTCAGTACTACACCGCCGGTGACTTTGGCCGCCGGTTCGCCGACGATCGCATCGGTGTGCGCCTGAATATGGCGCGTCGCGATGGCGATGTGGCAGTGGATGGCGAGTCCGGCGAGCTGGGTCTGTTGGCGCTGGGCGCCGATTATCGCGGCGACAACCTGCGCATTTCCGCCGACCTGGGTTATCAGAACCACGAGGTGGACGCTGGCCAGCCGAATATCACCATTGGTGCCGGCGTACCTGTGCCCTCCGCGCCTGACGCCGATAAAAGTGTGGCGCAGAGCTGGACCTACTCCAACGCCGAGGACACCTTTGGCACCCTGCGCGCTGAATACGACTTCAACGACTACGTGACCGGCTGGCTGGCCGGCGGTGTGCGCACCAGCGAGGAAGAGGGCAACTTCGCCAATCCGACCGTTATCAATACTGCGGGCGACACCAACGCCTACCGCTTCTACAACGTGCGCGAAGACGAGGTAGTCACCGGCGACATGGGGCTGCGGTTCCGTTTTGATACTGGCCCGGTCAGCCATCAGTTGACCACCTCGGCCTCGACCTACGAGATGAAATCAGCGAACGCGTGGGGCGCCTCCAGCTTCGCTACCCGCGAGGTGCTGGGCAATATCAATAACCCGTTCGACAGCGCACAGCCCGCCGCAACTGCGGCCGGCGCCGGCTCGCTCAGCGACCCGGAAGTCACCGAGCGGACCCGCACCAGCAGTTACGCCATCGCTGACACCCTGGGTTTCATGGATGATCGCCTGCTGGTCACGCTGGGCGCCCGTCAGCAGAACATCGCCACCTACAGCTACGCCTACGCAGATGGTTCACGTACCGCCTCTTACGATGATGATGCCATCACGCCGATTGCTGGCGTGGTCTATCGCGTCACCCCTGAAGTGTCTGCCTACGCCAACTACATCGAAGGCCTGGTCAAGGGCGATGTCGCGCCCACCACCTCTGGTGGTGCCCCGGTCACCAACGGCGGTGAGGCGCTGGAGCCCTACGTCACCCGCCAGGCCGAGCTGGGCGTGAAGTACGATGGTGGCCGTCTGGGCGGTAGCCTGGGCGTGTTCCAGAGCCGCAGGCCGGTAGCGGGTGTGGACGCTAGCAACACCTATGGCGTGGTTGGTAAGCAGCGTTACCGTGGTTTGGAATTCAGCGCCTTTGGTCAGGCCACCAATGACCTGACGGTACTGGGTGGTGTGAGCCTGCTCGACACCGAGCTGAACGGCAACGAAGGTATCGGCGCACCAGAATTGCAGGCCAGTGTCGGACTCGACTATCTGGTCCCCGGCGTCGACGGCCTGGCCTTTGACGGTCGCATGATCTACACCAGCGAGCAGTACATCGATGCCGCCAACACTCGTGATATTCCATCCTGGACGCGCTTCGATCTGGGTGCGCGTTACAGCATGCTGATCAATGACGCGCAGGAGCTGACGCTGCGTGCGCGGGTCGAGAACGTCGCCAATCGCGATTACTGGGCCTCGGCCGGTGGCTACCCCGGTTCCGGTTATCTGACGGTAGGCGCGCCGCGCACCCTGGTGGTGTCTACTACGCTGGATTTCTAAACCACCGCGGACACCTCAGCGGCGCTGAAACAGAGCGAAAAAAAGGCCGGAGAAGCCGATTTATCCTGGATAAATCGTGCTCCCCGGCCTTTTTCTTTTTAGCGCCACGCCGATCGGCGCTTTGCTCAATAGCAAAACCAGGGCGGGCGACCTTTGGCCGCCCGCTTTATTCTCGCTCAGTAACGCTCAAGCCAGTGCGCGTAGGGCGCCGGCAGCGTCCACGATGGCTTGTCGATCTTCAGCTCGCGAGCGGCGTAATAGGCCCAATGCGGGTTGGCCAGATGCGCCTTGCCGACCATTACCAGGTCCAGCTGGCCGTCCTGCACGGCTTGTTCGGCAATATGAGGTTCGCCAAAGCCCCATGCCGAGGACACCGGTACACCCGCTTCATCACGCACGCGCTTGGCAATCGGGCCCATAAAAGCAGGACCCCACGGAATCTTCGCGGTCGGGATGTTGAAGCCCATGCTCACGCTCATCATATCCATACCGCCGGCCTTGAATTGGCGAGTCAGGTCGATGGATTCGGCCATGGTCTGCTCGTCGTTACCGTCGAACTCGATCACGCCGAAACGGATGGTCAGCGGCAGGTGCTCCGGCCAAACTTCACGTACCGCAGCCAGGGTTTCGCGCAGGAAACGTCCGCGGTTATCGGCGTTCCCGCCGTAGGCATCAGTGCGCTGGTTGGCGTGTGGCGAGAAGAAACTCTGCGCCAGATAGCCGTGGGCGAAGTGCAGCTCCAGCCATTCAAAGCCGACCGCCAGGGCGCGGCGTGCGGCAGCCACGAAGTCGGCCTTGACCCTTTCAATATCCTGCAGCGTCATCGCTTCCGGCACCTTGGGTAGATGCGCACCGAAAGGCACGGCAGAAGGCGCGATGGTTTGCCAACCGCGTGGGTCGTCATTGGCGATGTGGTCGTCTCCTTCCCAGGGGCGGTTGGCGCTGGCCTTGCGGCCGGCGTGGGCGATCTGGATGCCTGGCACTGAGCCGTGCGCCTTGATGGCCTTGACTACCGGAATGAATGCGTCGGCGAGCTGATCGTTCCAGATACCAGCGCAGGCCGGCGTAATTCGGCCCTCCGGTGCGACCGCGGTCGCCTCAACAATCACTAGGCCGGCGCCACCGCGGGCCATGCCGGTGTAGTTGGCCAGGTGCCAATCGTTGATCAGCCCGTCGGTGGCCGAGTACTGGCACATGGGCGGCACAGCGATGCGGTTGCGCAGGGTGATATCTTTGAGTGAGAAGGGTTGAAACAGTGCAGACATGGAAACTCCAATAACGTTGGAAAAGCCGTAGCGGGCTTGTTTAGTTGTTCGATAATATTGGAACTATGGATCATAAGTAAAGCCTTGTGTATGATTCGCCCCATGCGACCTTTCAAACATCCCCCGATAAGTGACTTCAGCCTTGAGCGCGTGCTCTATGCGCTGAGCGACCCGGTGCGCCTGGAAGTGGTACAGCGTCTGTCTGAAGTGGAGGAGGCCAGCTGTGGCGAGCTGGATGGCGGCCGGCCCAAATCCAGCATGTCGCATCATTTTCGCGTGCTGCGCGATGCCGGGCTGGTGTGCACCAAGGGCGTTGGCACGACGCACATGAACTCGCTGCGCCGCCGTGAGCTGGATGAGCGTTTTCCTGGCCTGTTGGCGGCGATATTGGCGCAGCACGGGCGTCAGCAGTAGCGCGCTGTCTTGCCGCGCGGCTTTACCGACCGTTGAAGTCGAGCTATGGTTCTCCGGTAATGGCAGGGCGCCATTGTGGAGGACTCATGGATGGCCCGTATTCAGCGCACCGCGCTCTTTTCCGATCTGCTGATCCTGCTTGGGCGCCTGCCCTGGTGGATCAATCTGGTATTTGCCCTGTTGAGCTGGCTGTTGCTTCACCCCTTTGCCAGTAGTGCGCTGCCAGTACTTGGCCGTGTAGAAGCCGGCGGCGCTCTCACCGACTCCCTGTTTCGCCAATTGGCTCGCTTCGCTCAGTACCTGTTGCCGCTCGGCTTTTGCACTGTGGCCTTGGTCGCGCTGGGCTATCGCGTGGCACAGCATCGGCAAATGCGCTCAAGGCCGGCGCTGGCGCCGGCGGCGCTGTTGCAGAGTATGCAGTGGCCGGCGTTCCGGCTGCTGCTGGAACAGGCCTTTCGCAGCAAGGGCTATCGCGTGCTCGGTAACACGCTGGCCGGCACCGACGGCAGTTGCGACCTGCTGTTGCAACAGGCCGGTGAGCGCTATCTGGTGCACTGCCGTTATTGGCAGGCCCGGCGGTTGAAAGTGGCGCCTCTGCGCGAATTCTTTGCCCGCGTGGTGAGTGAGGGGGCCGCCGGTGGTGTTGTGGTGACCAAGGGCGAGTTCAGCGCTGAGGCAAGGGCCTTTGCCGCCGAGCGACAGCTTGAACTGGTCGATGGCACTCGTTTGCAGCGCTGGGTAGCGGTCAGCCGCAAGCGGGTCTAGCCCAGCAACGCCACTGCTTTGATCTGCGCCCACAGCGCCTGTCCTGGTTGCAACCCGAGTTGATCGCTGGAGTAGCGGGTAATCCGCGCCAGCAGCGCGCTGCCCTGCATATCCAGTTGTACCAGCAGATGGGCCGGGTTGTCGGCGGCGGCCACCGCCATTACGCGTACCGGCAGCAGGTTGAGAATGCTGCTGTGCTGTGGCTGTTGCAAACTCAGGCTGACATCGCGCGCCTGTACCCGTAACCGCAGTGGCTGACCGTACGCGATTGGCTGATGTGCAACACGCAGGCGCAGGTCGCTGTGTGGCAGCCGCAGACTGAGCAGCTGATAGTCGCGGTCATACTCGGCGGCCGTGCCGTCGATCACCACGCTGGCGTCATCGCCCTGCGCCAGCGGCAGATCGAGGCGCGGTAGCATTGCCTGCAGCGGGCCACTGGCCAGTGCCCGGCCGCTGTCGAGCAGAACCAGATGATCAGCCAAGCGTATGACCTCATCCAGCGCGTGACTGACGTACAGGATGGGGATATCCAGCTCGCCGTGCAGACGCTCCAGGTACGGCAGGATGTCGGCCTTGCGCGGAGCGTCCAGCGCACTCAGCGGCTCGTCGAGCAGGAGTATCCGCGGGCTGGTCAGTAATGCGCGAGCGATGCCCACGCGCTGGCGTTCGCCGCCGGACAGGTGCTGCGGCATGCGTTGCAGCAGGTCTTCGAGGCCGAGCAGCGCGACCGCCTGTTGTTGCTGCAAACGGCGGCCAGCGGCGGCGATGCGTTTCAGGCCAAAGCGAAGATTGTCTTGGACCGACAGGTGGGCAAACAGGCTCGCCTCCTGAAAGACGTAGCCGAGAGCGCGCTTGTGGGTTGGCACAAACCGCTTGCGCGCGCTGTCCTGCCAGCAGTCGTCACCCAGCGTCAGTTTGCCTTCCGGCGCCTGGGCCAGCCCCGCAATACAGCGCAGCAGGCTGGTTTTGCCGGACCCCGAGGGGCCGAATAGTGCCGTCACGCCGCGTGCCGGCAGCTCAAGGTCGACATCCAGCGTGAAGCTGTCCAGCGGCAGACGAAAGCGCGCGTGCATGGTGTTCACCTCAGTTGAGCATGCGGCTGCGCCCGCGACTTTGCAGGGTGAGCAGGATGGCGAAAGAAAACACCAGCATGCCGGCAGCCAGCCAGTGTGCCTGCACGTATTCCATGGCCTCGACGTGGTTGAATATCTGCACGGAGACCACGCGGGTCTGATCGGGAATGTTGCCGCCAATCATCAAAACCACGCCAAATTCGCCGATCGTGTGGGCAAAGCCCAGTACGCTAGCGGTGATCAGGCCGGGGCGGGCGAGCGGCAGGGCGACATGCACGAAGCGGTCAAACGGACCAGCGCGCAGTGTGGCGGCGACCTCCAGCGGCCGCTCGCCCATGGCCTCAAAGGCGTTCTGGATTGGCTGCACCACGAACGGCAGGGAATAGAACAGCGAACCGACCACCAGCCCGCTGAAGGTAAACGCCAGGGTGCCCAGGCCCAGACTCTGGGTCAGCGCTCCGACCGGGCCCTGCGGGCCCATGGCAACCAGCAGGTAGAAGCCGATCACCGTCGGCGGCAGTACCAGCGGCATGGCCACCAGGGCACCGACCGGCCTTTTCAGCCAGCTGCGGGTGCGGGCCAGCCACCAGGCCAGCGGCGTGCCGAGCAACAGCAGTAGGGCGGTGGTCAGGCTGGCCAGTTGCAGGGTCAGCCAGATGGCGGCAAGGTCGGCGGCAGATAGCGGCATCTGGCAGCGTGCCTAGAGCTGATAGCCGAAGGAGCGGATGATGGCGGCCGCACGGTCGCCCTGCAGATATCTCAGCAGTGCAACCGCCGCTGGGTTGTCGGCGCCGCGCTGCAGCATTACGGCATCCTGGCGAATCGGATCGTGCAGCGCTGCGGGTACTTGCCAGGCGGAACCGCTGCTCAACTGGCCGTCGCGGTAAATCTGCGACAGCGCGACAAAGCCCAGCTCGGCGTTGCCGCTGGCGACAAACTGGTAGGTCTGGCCGATGCTCTGCCCCTCCACCAGCTTCGGCGCCAGGCCATCGGCCAACTGCAGGCCCTGCATGACCTGCAAGGCAGCCAGGCCATAGGGGGCGGTTTTCGGATTGGCCATGGCCAGGTGCCGGAAGCAGTCGCTGTGCAGCACCGCGCCCTTGGCATCGACCAGATCCGCTTGCGCGGACCACAGCGCCAGCGCGCCAGTGGCGTAGGTAAAGCGCGAGCCAGCGACCGTACGACCCTCGGCCTCCAGCTTGGCCGGCGTGCTGTCATCGGCGGCAAGGAACAGGTCGAAAGGCGCGCCATGACTGATCTGCGCGTACAACTGGCCGGTCGAGCCGAAGGCGGGTGTGAGCTGGTGCCCGGTATCCTGCGTGAAAGCCTCGGCTATAGCTTGCATAGGTGCGCTAAAGTTGGCGGCGACGGCCACTGTTACCTGATCTGCCTGAGCGCTCGCGGCAGGCAGCAGCAGGCTAAGCACAAGGGCAACGAGCGATGGGCGCATGGTGTAATCCTGTGGTCGCGTGGCGGGCGTGATTAGGCGCTATATTATTGGTTATATAACGAATGGCAAGCCCGGTGTGCCGCATCTCGGATAACAGGACAGCATCAGTATGAAACTCGAAGGACAGCTCTGGTTCGCCCATGAGGGCCGGAATCTGGCAGGGCAGGGGCGTATTGAGCTACTGCAACAGATAGCGCAAACCGGCTCAATCAGCCAGGCCGCCAAGGCCGTCGGCATGAGCTATAAAACCGCCTGGGACGCGGTCGATGCGATGAACAAGGCTACCGGCTCGCCGTTGGTCGAGCGCTCCGTGGGTGGCAAGGGCGGTGGCGGTACGCGGCTGACGGCGCAGGGTGCAGAGCTGGTGGCGGCATTTCAGCGCTATCAGCAGGAGCACCAGACGTTTTTGCAGCGCCTGAGCGAAGACAGCAGCTTGCAACCCTATTTGCAGGTAATGAACCGTCTGCGCCTGCGCACCAGCGCGCGCAATCAACTGTACGCGCGGGTAGTCCGACTTGAAGCGCAGGATATGAACGACCGCATCACCCTGCAGCTCGATGGCGGCCAGCAATTGCTGGCGCTGATCACCCACGCCAGCACCGAGCGACTGGGCCTCAGCCAAGGCGCCGAAGTCTTTGCGCTGATCAAGGCGCCTTGGGTGCGTATCGCGCAAGCGCATGACAGCGAGAACCGGCTTGAAGGCACAGTTATGCAAGCGCAGCACAGCGGCAACAGCGCGGAGCTACAGGTGCAGCTAGCGGATGGGCCGCTGTTGGTCGCTTCGCTGAGCCAGGGCCAGCCGTTGCCGAAAATGGGTGAGTCAATCAGCCTGTGGGTTGAGCCAGAGCAGATTATTCTCTGTGCGGTATGACTCTTCGCTGTTCAATCCAGGAGCTAACCCGAATGACCTCAGATATTCGCGCTCAAAAACAGGCCGGCGCCAACCATCACCTGCGCTTTCATCGCGCCAGCCTGCATCTGGGCTAGGTTTTCGGTGATGGCTGGTTTGCGTTGAAGGCAGAGGCCTTTGCGCGCTTTTTTGGTACGCCGGTTTTTCTGCTAGCTCAAACGTTGATTGTGGCGCTGTGGATTGGCGTCAACGCCAGCGGGCTGATGCAGTTTGATTTGTATCCCTTCATCTTGCTCAACCTGGCGTTCAGCCTGCAGGCGGCCTATGCGGCGCCGTTGATCTTGCTGGCGCAGACCCGTCAGGCGGATCGCGACAAGGCATTGGCGCAGGCGGACGCGCAGCACCGTGAGGCGCTGGCCGAGGCTGCGGCGCAACAGGCCGACAAGATGCTGGTGCTGATGCAGCAGAACACGCGGCTAACCGAACTGACGCACCAGCTCAGTGAGCGGATCGAAGCCTTGACGCTGGAAATCCACAGTGGCGTGGTTCGCGGTGTGAAACCACAGGCCTGAACCTCGCGCGCCGCCAGGACGAAGATCAACGGCGACGCAGCAGCTGCAATACCAACATGCCCAGCAGCAAGCCCCAGAATGCGCTGCCGATGTGGAACAGCGACAACCCCGAGGCGGTAACCAGAAAAGTCAAAAACGCCGCCTCCCGCTGGCTCTCGTCATGCAGCGCGGTGGCCAGGCTGTTGCCAATGGTGCCCAGCAGGGCAAGACCGGCGATGGCCATGATCAGCGCCTGCGGAAAGGCCGCGAACAGGCTGGCGACGGTCGCCCCGAACAATCCGGTAAGCAAGTAGAACAGCCCGCCCCAGATAGTCGCGCGGTAGCGCTGTGATGGGTCGGGATCAGCGTCCTTGCCGGCGCAGATGGCAGCACTGATGGCAGCGAGGTTGAAGGTGTAGCCGCCAAAGGGCGCCAGTAGCAGGCCGGTGATCCCGGTCGTGGTCATCAGCGGCGAAGCCGGCACCTGATAGCCGTTGGCGCGCAGTACTGCCATACCGGGTACGTTCTGCGAGGCCATGGTAACGATGAACATGGGAATCCCGACACCGATCAGCGCCGTCAGTGACACGGCCGGCGCTGTCCATACCGGTTGCGCCATGGACCAGTCCAGCGCATCCAGGTGCAGCTGGCTGCCCAGCGCAGCGATCAGCACGCCAACCAGCAGGGCCAGCGGTACCACGTAGCGCGGCAACAGCTGGCGCCCCAGCAGATAGGTGACCAGCATCGCGCCGACCATCAGGGTTTGCTGCTCAAGGGCGATAAACAGGTTCAGGCCGAACGGCAGCAAAACCCCCGCCAGCATGGCGCCAGCCAGGGAGGCGGGGATCAGCCGCATGATGCGGTCGAACCAGCCCAACAGCCCGCAGAGCGTGATCAAGGCGGCGTTAAACAGAAACACGCCAATCGCCTCGTTGAGGCTGAAGCCTGGCAGTCCAGTCGCCAGCAGCGCACCGCCTGGTGTACTCCAGGCAATCAGAATCGGCGAGCGATAGCGCAGCGACAGACCGATGCTGGTGATGGCCATGCCGACACCCAGAGCCCACAGCCAGGAACTGATTTCCTGCGCGGTGGCGCCGGCGGCTTCGGCGGCTTGGAAAATGATTACCGCCGAGCTGGTGTAGCCGACCAGTACAGCAATAAAGCCGGCGGCGATATGTGAGGGGTTGAGCCAGGCCCGGATCACGCGACATCTCCAGTCATAGTGGGGTGCTTGAGCGTTATAGCGCACAGCGGCACAATAGGCCGACAATGTAGCATTCGTGCGTTATAACGCACAAAATAAAATCGCAGGTTTTTGCATGCAATCAGTGGGTGATTATCTGGGTCAGGTGCTGAAGCAGCTACGCAGTGAGCGCGGCTGGAGTCTGGATCGGGCTGCGCAGGCCTGCGGCGTCAGCAAGGCGATGCTGGGTCAGATAGAGCGGGCCGAATCCAGCCCGACGCTGGCGACCCTGTGGAAAATTGCCGGCGGCTTCAAGGTCCCCCTCTCAGCCTTCATTGCCGCGCCGCCCAACGAGCTGGAAGTGCGTCAGGCCGAGCAACTGCGGCAGCGGCCGACCAGCGATGCGATGCTGGTGGCGCCGCTGTTCCCATTCGATCCTCGCTATGGTTTCGAGTTGCTGGAGCTGACCTTGCCGGCGGGCTACGAACGCCTGTCCGAGCCCCATGACGCGGGGGTAACCGAGCACGTGACGGTGATACGGGGCGCTATGGCGCTGTTGGTCAACGGTCGCTGGCAGGCACTTGAGCAAGGCGCCGCCGTGCGCTTTGCCGCGGATGCGGCGCACGGCTATCGCAACCCGGGCAGCGAGCCGGCGGTCATCCATAACCTGATCTGTTACCCCGTCCCTCAGTCGCGGTAGAACACCTGCACCAGGTGATAGCCGAACTGGGTTTTTACCGGGCCGTGCACCACCTTCAACGGCTTCTTGAAGATGATCTGGTCGATGGCACGCACCATCTGGCCCGGACGTACCTCACCCAGATCACCGCCGCGTTTCTTGGAGGGGCAGGTGGAGTGTTTCTTGGCCAGCACATCAAAGGCCTCGCCCTCGGCGATACGCTTCTTCAGTGCGGCGGCTTCGGCTTCGGTTTTGACCAGAATATGGCGGGCCATGGCGACGGGCATGGGGGCGTCCTCGGATTACGGGCTAAGGGTGGCGATTATGTCAGAAGCACGCGCGCGAGTTACTCGGCGCTGTCTCCGCGGGCCTTGTTGGACAGGCGCAAGCCGCGCAGGCTGCGCTTTACGCTCTTGAGGTGGTTGACCAGCTCAGGCCCGCGGCGCATCGCCATGCCCATGGCCAGCACATCGATCACCACCAGGTGCGCGATACGGGAAGACAGTGGCGTATAGATGTCGGTGTCTTCCGGCACATCAATGGGGATGTGAATACGGCCCAATTCCGCCAGCGGTGTGCGGCTGGGGCACAGGCTGATCAGCGTCGCGCCGGTTTCGGCCACCAGCCCGGCGGAATGCAGCAAATCCTTGGTGCGACCGGTCTGCGAGATGGCCACGGCGACGTCCTCCGGGCCCAGCGTCACGGCGGACATCGCTTGCATGTGCGGGTCGGAATAAGCCGCGGTAGAGACCTGCAGCCGAAAGAACTTGTGCTGAGCGTCGCTGGCCACAGCACCGGAGGCGCCGAAACCGTAGAACTCGACGCGCCGCGCGTGGGTCAGGGCATCAATGGCGTGCTCGATGGCCGCTGGGTCCAGGCGCTCGCGCACGTCCATCAGCGTGGCCAGTGTGGTATCGAAAATCTTGTGCGAGAGGGTGTCGACGCTGTCGTCTTCATTGATCGAGAACTGCCCGAAACTGGCGCCGGCAGCCAGGCTCTGGGCCAGCTTGAGCTTCAAATCCTGGAAACCGCTGCAGCCGATGGCGCGGCAGAAGCGTACTATGGTGGGCTCACTCACGCCGACCTGCTGGGCCAGGTCCGCCATGGAGGAATGCATTACCTGCGCGGCCTGCGCCAGCACGTAGTCGGCGACCTTCAGCTCGGACTTTCGGAGCAGGTCACGGCTGGCGGCGATGTGCTGGAGCAAGTTCACGATGGCTTCATGTTAGTCTGCGGGTGAGTGGCTGCATGCGTGCAGTGCGGTTCAATGTGGGTTTCTGGCGCCCGGTAGGCGACCGATTTTGTAGTTATACTACAAAATCGCCCCCGGCGCTGTTTTCCGGGAGGGCGACGTGGCGGCGCAAGACGGTATCAGCTGTGACATGGTGGTGTTTGGCGGCACCGGCGACCTGGCAATGCGCAAGCTGCTGCCGGCACTCTATTATCTGCACCGTGACGGTCACCTGCATGCGGGTACGCGGATCTTTGCACTGGCGCGCGCGCAGCATACGGTGGACAGCTACCGCAAGTTGGCCAGGCGTCACGTTAGCCAGCATGTCGCGCGCAGCGACTTTGACCAGCACGCCTGGGACAGCTTTGCCGCGCGTATGGACTACCTGTCGCTGGATGTCAGCCAGCGAGTTGAATTCCCCAAGTTGACCAAGCTGCTGAAAAAAAACAGTGGCCGCGTGCGGGTGTTCTATCTGGCCACCCTGCCCAGCCTGTTTGCGCCTACGGTGAAGCACCTGGCTTCGGTCGGTCTGGCCGACGAGCACGCCCGCGTGGTGCTCGAAAAGCCGCTGGGCGAGAGCCTGATCACGGCGAATCAGATCAACGACCAGATTGGCGCCGTGTTCGACGAGGCGCGGGTGTTCCGCATCGACCACTACCTGGGCAAGGAGGCGGTGCAGAACCTGTTGGCGCTGCGCTTTGGCAATGCGCTGTTCGAACCGCTATGGCGCAACGCGCATATCGACCACGTACAGATCAGCGTGCTGGAAAGTGTGGGCGTGGAAAACCGCGGTGACTATTACGACCGCGCCGGCGCCATGCGCGACATGGTGCAGAATCACCTGCTGCAGCTGCTCTGCCTGGTGGCCATGGAAGCGCCAGTGCACTTCGAGCCGGAGGCCGTGCGTAACGAAAAGCTGAAGATTCTCGAGGCGCTGCGTCCGATCACCGGCATGGATGTGCAGGACCGCACCGTTCGCGGCCAGTACGCGGCCGGCGAACGAGCGGGTGAGCGATTGCCCGCCTACTATTTTGAGAAGCGCGTAGACCACGACAGCAATACCGAAACCTTTGTCGCGCTGAAAACCGAAATCGACAACTGGCGCTGGGCTGGCGTGCCTTTCTACCTGCGTACCGGCAAATGCCTGGCCCAGCGCAAGTCGGAAATCGTCATCCAGTTCAAGCCAGTACCCTACCGGCTGTTCCCGCGCAGTGGCGACAACCCGGAAAACAACCGCCTGATCATCAGTCTGCAACCGGACGAGGGTATTCGCCTGTCGTTGATGGCGAAATCACCGGGACGCGGCATGGGGCTGCAGAACGTGGACCTGGATCTGGATTTTGCCGATGCCTTCAAGCGTCGACGCTGGGACGCCTATGAGCGTCTGCTGCTGGATGTGATCCAGGGGGACGCCACGCTGTTCATGCGGCGTGATGAGATTGAAGCGGCCTGGCGCTGGGTCGATCCGATTCTGGCGGGTTGGCAGGATTGTTATCGTTCGCCCAAGCGTTACCCGGCGGGCAGTTGGGGGCCGGATGCGGCCGACAGTCTGCTGGAGCGTCAGGGTCACCGCTGGCTGGATGAGCGCGAGTGATCAGCGGCGCTTGCGCAGATTCGGCATATCACTGCTGCTGCTCAGCAGCGCAGTGAACTCGTCGGCCGGGATGGGTCGGCTGATCAGGTAACCCTGCACTTCGTCACAGCCATTGGCTTTGAGGAACTCCAGCTGGCGCTCGTGCTCGACGCCCTCGGCGACCACGTTGAGCGACAGGCTATGGGCCATGGCAATAATGGCGCGGATGATGGCGTCGTCGCAGTGCTCTTCATCCAGCTCGGCAACAAAGGCGCGGTCGATTTTCAGCGTACTGATCGGGAAGCGCTTGAGGTAGGCGAGCGATGAGTAACCGGTGCCGAAGTCGTCCACCGAGAGCGTCACGCCCAGTTCCTGCAGCGCTTCGATGTTGCTCGACACGGTCGGGCTGTGTTCCAGCAGCATGCTCTCGGTCAACTCCAGCTCCAGCAGCCTCGCCGGCAATTTGCAGCCGCGCAGGATGCGCGCCACATCGTCGGCGAAACCCTGCTGGCGCAACTGTTGCACCGATAGGTTCACTGATACCGCGACCGCTTGCGGGCCCTGCTGATACCACTGGCTGGCCTGGGCGCACGCCTGGCGCAGCACGCTGTCACCAAGGCGCACTATCATGCCGGATTCCTCGGCGATGCTGATGAACTCGCCGGGCATGATCAAGCCGCGTTGTGGGTGCTGCCAGCGCACCAGCGCCTCGGCGCTGCGGATGCGGTCACTGGCCAGGTGCAGCTTGGGTTGGTAAAAGACCACCAGTTGGTCGTCTTCCAGCGCCTTGCGCAGTTGGTTTTCCAGTTGCAGACGATCAAGGCTGTAGGCGCGCAGCTCATGGGTGAAGAACTGGGCGTTGTTGCCACCCAGCTGTTTGGCGTGCTGCATGGCCTGGTGTGCCTGGGTAATCATCAGCAGACTGTCGCGCGCTGTGGAGGGGAACAGACTGATGCCGATCGAGGCGGTCATGACCAGTTCCTGGCCGCCAATCTGCATGGGCTGTCGCACGGCCTCGAGTACACCGTTGGCGGTCATCGCCAGGGCCTTGTCGTTTTCCGGCTGCTCGATCAACAGCACAAACTCGTCCGCGGAGAGGCGCGCCAGCAGGTCCTGCGGTTGTGCCGCGGCGCGCAGGCGCTTGGCGATTTCCTGCAACAGGCTGTCCGCCAGCGTATGCCCGAGGGTGACGTTGATCTGTTTGAAGCGGTCCAGGTCGATATGCAGCAATGCTACCTGATGCTCGTGCTGGCGGGCGCGACTGGTGGCTTCCTGCAGCCGCTCGTTGAACAGGTTGCGGTTGGCCAGTTGGGTCAGGGCATCGTAGTTGGTCAGGTACTGCAACTGTTCTTCGGTCTGGCGGTGGGTGGTCAGATCGGCAAAGAAACCCACGTAATGGGTGATCTGGCCGCTCTGGTCGCGCACTACGGCCAGCTGCAGCCAGATTGGAAACTGCTCGCCGGTGCGGCGCCTGGCGGTCAACTCACCCTGCCAGCGGTCCTGGTTGCTGAGCAGTTGGTGCAAATGTCTGAACTGTTCGCGAATCTCGTCGTCGCCGCTCAAGTCGAGAATGTTACGGCCTACCGCGTCGGCGCTGGCCAGCCCGGTAATCACGCTGTAGGCCTGATTTACTGCCAGCACGTTCTGCTCCGGGTCGAGAATGAAAATGCCCTCGGAAGTGGCCTCGAACACGGTGGAGGCCAGCAGCGCCTGTTCATCCTGATACTTGCGGGCGGTGATGTCGCGACGGGTGCCGATCATGCGCGTCGCGCGGCCGTTGGCGTCGCGCTCGACCACCCGACCGGCGTCCTCGACCCAGACCCATTGGCCGCTCTGGTGCCGCACGCGGTATTCCATGCGATAGGCTTCGGTGTCACCTTTCATGTGCCGCACCAGGGTCTTGCGCACCATGGCGGCATCGGCCGGATGCAGACGCGGCTTGAGGTCGAGCAACATGCTCATGCCGTCATCCTGGGCAATGCCGAAGATGGTATCGACCTGCGAATGGAAAACCCGGTCGGTCACCAGATCCCAGTCCCACAGGCCCAGCCGGCTGGCGTCCATGGCCAGGCTCAACTGGGCTTCACTGGCCTGCAGGTTATGGGTTGCGCGTTCCAGCTCGGCGGTGCGTTCCTGTACTCGCGCTTCCAGGGCTTCATGGCTTTCCCGCAGTGACTGCTCGGCGTTGCGGCGCTGGCTGATCTCACGGGTCAGCTGCTGGTTCAGCTCTTCGCTGCGCTGCTGGGTGCTGCCGAGGTTGGCCAGCAGGGCCTCATTACGCAGGTTGCTCATCAGCGCCTCAAGCACCGAGCGATGAATAAAGACCGCGCAGAGCACAATGCAGACAAACAGGATCAGACCCATCAAGGCCCAGGACTGGCTGAATTCGTCCCGTTGTAGCAGCAGAAAGGCCACGGGCGGCAACCAGGCGGGAATGATGAAGCTGGCAAAGGCCGGGAAACGGCTGGCGTAGATCACCCCAACACACAGGGCAACGCCGCCGGCCAGACTGTAAACCGGCGCCTGCAGGGTGAAGTCGCCGACCGGCGTCAGCCCAACATAGACCCAGGCCAGGCACAAACCGGACGCCAGGTTGCCGAGATGGAAGAAAAAGCGCCAGCGGGCACGCAGGCGGTCGTGCGGCGGGCAGTTCTGATAGCGATTGACCAGGCGTTGGCGCAACACCGCCAGCAGGCCAATCAGGGCAACCCAGCTGAGCAAACGCGTCGGGCTGGTGTGTTGCCAGAGCAGTGGCACGATCAGCAGCGCTACGCCGAGCATCAACCATTGCGGCAGGCGCGAGTAGGCATACAGCTGATTGGTTTGCTGCAGGCGCAGGTCTAGCGCGGAGATGGGCGTGGTGCTGGAGCGCAAGATCGTCATGACGACGTGGGAGTCCTGGAACGCTGTGCGTTTCTTTTTATCATTGGCGGATCTTATAGCTGATCGAGGGCTTTATTCGGCCAACCTTACACCAGCGCATCGTTGCGGCACAGCCCCAAACGGGTAAAAAACTGCAACGCGGGCCTCTGGACCGGGAGATGCAGGCTTGGCTTTCGAGCCGAGCGTGGTCGCTGGTAGAATGCCGCAATGGATATCTCCCACCTGCTTAACTCTCTCAATGACGCCCAGCGCCAGGCGGTTACCGCCAGCCTCGGTCAACAGTTGGTCCTGGCTGGCGCCGGCTCCGGCAAAACCCGCGTGCTGGTGCATCGCATTGCCTGGCTGGTAGAGGTCGAAAAGGCCTCGCCCTGGAGCATTCTCTCGGTCACCTTCACCAACAAGGCGGCCTACGAAATGCGCGGGCGCATCGAACAGATGCTCGGTATCTCACCGCAGGGCATGTGGGTGGGCACATTCCACGGGCTGGCGCATCGACTGCTGCGGGCGCATTGGCGTGAGGCCGGTCTGGCCGAGCAGTTTCAGATTCTCGACAGCGATGACCAGTTGCGGCTGGTCAAGCGGGTAATCCGAGAGCTGGCGCTGGATGAGAACCAATGGGCGCCCAAGCAGGCGCAGTGGTGGATCAACGGGCAAAAGGATGAAGGCCTGCGACCGCAGCATATCCAAACCGCCGGTGATCTGTTTTTGACCACCATGGTGCGTATCTATACCGCCTACGAGCAAGCCTGCGCGCGCGCGGGTGCCGTGGATTTTGCCGAGTTGCTGCTGCGCTCGCTGGAGCTGTGGCGCGACAACCAGACCCTGCGCGAGCAATACCAGGCCCGCTTCAAGCACATGCTGGTCGACGAGTTTCAGGACACCAACGCTGTACAGTACGCCTGGTTGCGGCACCTGGCCGGCAAAAACCCCAGCCTCATGGTAGTGGGTGACGACGACCAGTCGATCTATGGCTGGCGCGGCGCACGGATTGAAAATATCCAGCAGTTTCAAACCGACTACCCGAATGCCGAGATGATTCGCCTGGAGCAGAACTACCGCTCCACCGCGACCATCCTCAAAGCCGCCAACGCCTTGATCGACAACAATGCCGGGCGCCTCGGCAAGCAGTTGTGGACCGACGGCAACGAGGGCGAGCCGATTGCGCTTTATGCCGGGTTCAACGAGCAGGACGAGGCGCGCTTCATCGTCGAGCGCATCGAGCAGGCGGTGCGCGACGGCATGAGCCGCAGCGAAATCGCCATCCTCTACCGCTCCAATGCCCAGTCGCGGGTGCTGGAGGAGGCGCTACTGCGTAGCGGCGTTCCCTACCGCATTTACGGCGGCCAGCGCTTTTTCGAACGCGCCGAGATCAAGAACGCCATGGCCTACCTGCGGCTGATTGGCAACCGCGGCGACGATGGCGCATTGGAGCGGATCATCAACCTGCCCACCCGCGGCATTGGTGACAAAACCGTCGAAGCGCTACGCCAGCACGCCCGTGAGCAGGACGTATCGATGTGGCAAGCGGCTTGTGATCTGCTCGACAACAAGGGCCTGCCGGGCCGTGCCGCCAACGCGGTGCAGGGCTTCATGGTGCTGATCGAGGAGCTCGCTGAGCGCGCCGAGGGCGTGCCGCTGTACAGCAAGGCGCAGATCGCCATCGAGCACAGTGGCCTGCTGCGGTTTCACGAGCAGGAGAAGGGCGAAAAGGCCCAAGCGCGTGTCGAGAACCTGGAAGAGCTGGTTTCTGCTGCACGTGGCTTCGAGAATGATATGGCCGAGGAGGACGAAGAGGGTGATGTGCTGCTGGCCTTCCTCGCCCACGCCTCGCTGGAGGCGGGCGAAACCCAGGCCGACCGGTTTGAAGATAGCGTACAGCTGATGACCCTGCACAGTGCGAAGGGTCTGGAGTTCCCGCTGGTGTTCATGGCTGGAGTAGAAGAGGGGCTTTTCCCGCACAAGATGAGCCTGGAAGACCCGGGGCGGTTGGAGGAGGAGCGCCGCCTCGCATATGTCGGCATTACCCGCGCCATGCAGCAACTGGTTATTACCTGGGCGGAAACACGCCGCTTGTATGGCAGTGAGACCTTCAACAAACTCTCGCGTTTCGTGCGCGAGGTGCCGGCGGAACTGATACAGGAAGTACGCCTGGGTAATCAGGTCAGTCGTCCGTTCGGCCCCGGCAAGACCGGCCTGTTCGCTGCCGATGCCAGCGAAAGTACCGGTTTTGCACTAGGACAGCGGGTAATGCATTCGCTGTTTGGCGAAGGTGTGGTGTTGAATTACGAAGGCCAAGGTGCGCAAGCGCGTATTCAGGTCAATTTTGATGATGAAGGCAGCAAGTGGCTGATGGTGGCGTACGCCAAGCTCGAAGCGCTCTGACCGCTGCCCGGCAAACGAGGACAACTGATGGATCGTCGTAAACTGCTGACCGCTGCAGGTCTGGGACTTGGCGTTGCTGCGCTGGCTGGCTGCAAGGAAGAATCCGTGCCGGCCAACGGCGCTGAAAAAGCGCCAGCTGAACAGCGTTTTCGCTGGAAAATGGTCACCTCCTGGCCGGAGAACTTTCCCGGCCTGGGCACCACAGCGCAGCACTTTGCCGATACCGTTGCGCGCCTGTCCAATGGCCGCCTGAGTATTCAGGTGTTTGCCGCTGGCGCGCTGGTCCCGGCGCTGGAGGTGTTTGATGCGGTCTCCAGCGGTACCGCCGAGATGGGCCACAGCGCGGCTTATTACTGGAAGGGGAAAAGTGCCGCAGCGCCCTTCTTTACCGCCGTGCCCTTCGGTCTGAATGCACAGGAAATGAACGCCTGGTTATATGAAGGCGGTGGCTTGGCGTTGTGGCAAAAGGCCTACGAGTCACTCGGCGTGCTGCCCTTGCCTTGCGGCAACACCGGGGTGCAGATGGCCGGTTGGTTCAACAAGGAGATCAACAGCCTGGACGATCTGCAGGGCTTGAAGATCCGCATGCCGGGTTTTGGCGGCGAAGTGCTGTCGCGCGCCGGTGCCACCACGGTCAACCTGCCCGGCAGTGAGATATTCACCTCGCTACAGACCGGCGTCATCGACGCCACCGACTGGGTCAGCCCCTATAACGACCTGGCTTTCGGTCTTTATCAGGCCGCTAAATACTATTACTACCCCGGCTGGCAGGAGCCCTGCGCGGTGCTTGAATTGACCATTAACCAGCAGAAGCTGGCCGAGCTGCCGGCAGACCTGCAGGACATCGTCAAGGTCGCCGCCCGCGCCACCAACCAGGCGATGCTGGACGAGTACACCAAGCGCAATGCCGAGGCCCTGGACACGCTGGTGAACGAGCACGGTGTGCAGCTACGCCGGCTGCCCGACGCAGTGCTGGAGCGTTTGCGTGATATCAGCCTGGATGTGCTGGAAGAAACCGCGGCAGCCAACCCGCTCAACCGGGAAGTATGGGACTCCATGCAAGCGTTCCGTGACAAGGTGAATGCCTGGCATGCGATCGGTGAGAGCGCCATGTACGCGCTACGTGACTGACCCACCGAAACGCCGCCAAACCCGCCGATCAGGCGGGTTTTTTGTTTTTGCATGTTCGTTGCACTTGCCGGCGGAATAAACCACGTTTTGACTTGATGGCTGCAAGATGGGTATGGTTGTTGCTTGTTTCTTACAGACAGCAGTCAATAACAAGTTGCTCCGCAGGCAGCGCCGGCAGGCGCGCCATACCGCGGCGGTGACGCTGAGGTGGAATGAATTGAGCACATTACCCGAGCAGTACGCCAGCATGAATTTTGCCGACTGGTGGCAGCAACAAGGCGACTGGGTTGAAGAACCCAACGAACGACGCGACGGCCAGAGCGGTGTGCAATACTTGCACACCGGAGATGGCAAAACCCTGTATTGCAAGCGCCAGTGCGGCCATCTCAGCCGCTCGCTGCGCTACCCCTTCGGCCGCCCTACGGTGGTGCGTGAGCACCGCGCACTGGAAGCCTACCGCGCCGCGGGCGTGCGTGTTCCTAGCCTGGTATTTGCCGGTTCGCGCAGGCAGCAGGGCGTCTGGCAAGGGCTGTTGGTCACCGAAGAGCTGAAAGGTTTTATCAGCATGGATCAGTGGTACGCGGAGGATGCGCCCAGCGTACGCGGCAACGCCACGCACCAGCATATGCTGCGCGAGCTGGCGAAAACCCTGAGTCTTGCGCATGCCGCCGGCTGGCAGCATGGTTGTCTGTACTCCAAGCATGTGTTTATCCGGGTGCGCAGTCAGGGCGTAGAGATTGCCCTGCTGGACCTGGAAAAGGCGCGCCATCGCCTGCGCAAGCATGCGGCCGTGCGCCACGATCTCAAGCAGTTTTACCGCCACCGTGGGCCGATGCCCGAAGCCGACTGGTTTACGCTGCTGCAGTACTATCAGGCGATCGGCACTATTGAGCCGACGCAGAAGCTGCTGGGTGCCAAGACACCGGTGACGCCGCACTGAGATGGGCTGAACCCCAACAGGCCGGGCTGACTATAGCGATTCCAGGTCGTCGAGTAGCTGTTCGGCCCGCGCCAGAATGGCCTCGCGCTGCGCCAGCGGTTTCTTCTGCCAGTTGGCATACACCATTTTGTTGCGCGGATTGGTGGCGAAATCGTGTTCGTGCTGCTGCATGAAGCGCCAATAAAGTGAGTTCAGCGGGCAGGCGTCGGCGCCGGTCACCTGCTTTACCTGGTAAGTGCAGTCGCTGCAGTAGTCGCTCATTTTCTGCACATAGTTGCCGCTGGCTGCGTAGGCCTTGGAGCCGACGATGCCGCCGTCGGCAAACTGACTCATGCCACGGGTGTTGGGTAATTCAACCCACTCGATGGCGTCGACATAGACCCCCAGATACCACTGGTCGACCTCATCCGGATCAATGCCGGTCAGCAGGCAGAAGTTGCCGGTGATCATCAGGCGTTGAATGTGATGCGCGTAAGCAAACTCCAGCGATTGGCTGATCGCCTGCTTCTGACAGTTCATGCGGGTCTTGGCATCCCAGAACCAGGACGGTAGCGTGCGCTGCGCGGCCAGCGCATTCAACTGCGCGTAGTCCGGCATGTTGGCCCAATAGAGGCCACGGACAAATTCGCGCCAGCCGAGAATCTGCCGCACGAAGCCTTCGATCTGTGCGACCCCTATGCGTTCTTTGCGTGGATCGGCCTGATAGTGCTCGATGGCGACACGGATGACCTGCCGCGGGTCGAGCATCTTGCAGTTGAGCGCAAAGGACAGCCGTGAATGAAACAGCGTCCATTGTCGGGCGCGGTCACTGACGTCGAGCTTGCCGGTCATGGCGTCCTGATACCGGCCAAACTGCGGCAAGGCGTAGCGGCAGAAGTGCTCCAGCAGGCCGATTGCCTGCTGCCGGTTAACCGGCCAGGGCAGTGGCGTGATGGGTTTGCCCATGGTGTCGACGTTGTGGCGCCCCAAGCGCTCAAGGATCGGGCCGACCTCGTTGGCAAACAGTAGCGGCTCGGGTATCTGCTCCAGCTCGGCGGCCTTGAGCTTGTTGCGATTGTCGGCGTCGAAATTCCATTGCTCGCCCTGGGGCGCGGCGCCGTCCATCAGAATATCGAAGCGCACCCGCAGTTTGCGGTAAAAGGCTTCCATCTGATGTCGCTTGCCAGGCTGAAAGTAGTGCGCGAGCTCTTGGTCACTGAGATAGAAGTGCTCGGTTTCCCAGGCGCTGGTGGTGACCGGCACTGCGCTGGCAAAATCGGCTAACTGCGTCCGCAGCCGGTATTCATCGGGCAACTGGTATTCGAAGCAGCTGACCCCGTATTGGGCGATCAACCGTGTCAGCAGCTCGGGGAGGGTGGCGTCGGCGCGGGTGTCATCCAGGTTCAGATGCAGCACTTCATGCCCGGCTTTGCCAAGCGCTTGGGCAAAGGCAGCCATGGCCGCGAAGAAGGCACAGATTTTCTGCACGTGGTGACGGGTATAGCCGGTTTCCTGGTGCAGCTCGGCAATCACGTAGAGCGTGTCGGCATCCTTTTCGCGATACCAGCTGTGGCGCGGGTTGAGTTGGTCACCCAATATCAGCCGCAAGCGTTTGTAGGTCTTGGCCATGCAGTGCATTCCGGTGCAAGCGAAGGGCGTTAGCCGACAGGTTCAGGCCTTCAAGCGGCCCAGCGTCCAGCTAGGTCGGCTGGGACGCGCAGGGCTCCAGTCTGGGGTATGCTGGCGCGATGAACAACCGCGTATCGTCTATCCGCCCCGTGCCGCCAGAGCGCATCATCCTGTTTGATGCGGTCTGCAAGCTGTGCAATGGCTGGGCGAACTTTCTTATCACGCATGATCACGGCCGGGTCTACCGGCTGTGCAGTGTGCAATCGACGGCTGGTGAGCAGCTGTTGCAGCAGTTCGGTTATCCGACCGACCAGGTCACCACCATGCTGGTGATTGAACAGGGCCGCTGTTGTGAGAAGAGCGAGGCTTTCTTTCGGGTGATGCGCGGGCTCGGCTGGCCATGGCGTGTACTGGTTATCCTGCGCCTGGTGCCGCGGCCGGTCCGTGATTGGCTGTACGATCGCATTGCCTTGAACCGCTACCGACTGTTTGGCCGCTATGATTATTGCAGGCTGCCCAGCGCCGACCACGCTGAACGCTTTCTGGATAACGACTGACCCCCAGCAGTGGCGCCTTGAGATGGCTTTGCCTGTGCTTCAGGGCTTACGGGGAATCTAGGCCACCGGGCGTGGTCACAGTTAGGCCTGTGCTGGCGCTCACCGAGGAGCTGTTTTGGCCACTGTCAGACCCCCGAAAATCTGGATTGCTGTGATACTGGGCATTTTTTTACAGCCCTTCGTCTTTTTGTATGTAAACCGCCCACGCCTGTTCTGGCCCTATTTGCTGGCGGCGCTGGTGGTCGCGGCAGTTGACTGGTATTTGGTGCTGGGCCTGCACCTGCTGTTCAGCCTGATCTGCCCATTGCATGCCTGCTGGATAATCCGGCGTGGCAAAAGCCTGCAGCCGCGCCGCTGGTATAGCCGGGTGTGGGTGGTGATCGGGTTTTATCTGGGATTGATGCTGGGTGTAATGCTGGTACGTGCTTTCCTTTACGAACCCTACGCCGTGCCGTCGGCGTCCATGCACCCGACGCTGGTGGAAGGCGATGTGGTCATCGTGCAGAAGTGGGGTTTTGCACAGGGGGCGTTATTCGGCCATGCCTTGCCGGGCGCGGAGGCGGTCGCACCGGAGCGGCTGCAGCGGGGCGAGGTCTATGTATTTTATCCGGCTGAGCGTGATGAGTTGTACGTTAAACGGTTGATGGCCTTGCCCGGCGATGTCATCGCGATTACCGAGCACGGTGTGGTAATCAATGGCGAGAGGCTAACGAGCCAGCGGCTGAGCGACACCGATAGCCTCAGTCTCTATGCAGAGACCGCAGAGGGAGAGTCCTACCGGATTCAGTACCTCAAGGACGCACCACCGAGGGAAACGCGGACGTTCCGAGTGCCGGAAGGACGCTACTTCTTTCTCGGCGACAACCGCGACAACTCCGACGACAGCCGCCACTGGGGCAGCGTGCCGGCTGAGCGCATTGTCGGCGAGGTGGTGGCGGTGGTGCCGAACTGAATAGCCGGCTCAGTGCGTCATCAGCCCCGGCAGCCAGGTCACCAGCCCGGGCCAGCAGGCGGCGATGATCAGCATCAGTATCTGAATCGCGATGAAGGGCAACACACCGCGGTAGATGGCGGTGGTTGGTACGCTGGCGGGGGTCACGCCGCGCAGATAGAACAGCGAGAAGCCGAACGGCGGCGTGAGGAAGGAGGTCTGCAGGTTCAGCGCGATCATCACGCCGAGCCAAACCGGATCCAGTCCCATGCTGAGCAGCACCGGGCCGACAATCGGCACCACCACGAAGGTGATCTCGATAAAGTCGAGAATAAACCCGAGCAGAAAAATCACCAGCATGACCACCAGGGTGGCGGTGAACACGCCGCCCGGCAGTTGCTCGAACAGGTGGTGGATCAGATCGTCGCCACCGTAGCCGCGAAAGACCAGCGAGAAAATTGACGCGCCGAGCAGGATCATGAACACCATGGCGCTGATTTCAGTGGTGGCCTGGGCGACTTCACGTAGCTTGCCGAACCCCAGTTGCCGCTTGGCCAGCGCCAGCAGCGCTGCGCCGAGCGCGCCCACGGCGGCGGCTTCGGTCGGTGTGGCAATGCCGGCCAGAATCGAGCCGAGAACCGACATGATCAGCAGTAGCGGCGGTAGCAGGCTCATCAGTACCCGTCCCCAGGAGACTTCGCCGCGCTCCTCCGGTGACAACGCCGGCAACTTGTTGGGTTGCCACAGGGCCACGCCCACCAGGTACAGCAGGTACAGGCCCACCAGCATCAGGCCCGGCAGCAGTGAGCCAATGAACAGGTCGCTTACGGTGACGGTCTTTGGCGAGAAGATGCCCAGGCGTATCTGTGCCTGCTGATAGGCGTTGGACAACACATCACCCAGCAGCACCAGAATGATCGACGGCGGAATGATTTGCCCTAGGGTGCCGGTCGCGGCGAGGGTACCGGTGGCAACCGAGGGGTCGTAACCGCGCCGCAGCATGGTCGGCAGTGCGAGCAGCCCGAGGGTGACCACGGTGGCGCCAACGATGCCGGTGCTGGCGGCCAGCAAGGCGCCGACAATGCAGACAGAAAAGGCCAGCCCGCCGCGCAACCCGCCAAACAGGCGGGACATGGCGTCGAGCAGGTCTTCGGCAATGCGCGACTTTTCCAGCATCACGCCCATAAAGACGAACAGCGGCACGGCCAGCAGGGTCTGGTTGTTCATGGTGCCGAACAGGCGGCTGGGCAAGGCGCCGAGGAAGCTTGGCTCGAACAGATCCAGGGCCATGCCGGCGCCGGCAAACAACAGCGACATGCCGCCGAGGGTGAAGGCCACCGGAAACCCGGCCATCAGTGCCAGGCAGATACAGATGAACAGCGCAATTGCCATGTATTCCACACCCATTACAGATGCTCCTCATGGCTGGCCGGAAGATGCGAGGGCAGGGCCCCAAAGATCACCGCCGCGGTTTTGATCAACTGTGACAGCGCCTGCAAAAACAGACTGATCACCAGCAACAGGATGAAGCTCTTCTGGATGTACACCCACGGCAAGCCGCCAGCATCGGCGGAGCGCTCCTGACGCTGCCAGGCGACGCTGACGTAGTCCCAGCAGTTCCAGGCCAGAAACAGGCACAGCGGTAACAGAAACAGCAGGGTGCCGGAAAAGTCGATCAGCGCTTTGCCGCGCGAAGAAAAGCGGCGGAAGAAAATGTCGACCCGGACGTGGGCGTCGCGCTGCAGTGCCCAGGCGGCCGCGCCCATAAAGGCCAGCGAGTGACCGTACATGATGAGTTCTTGCGTGGCGGTCGCGCCGATGTTGAAGGCGTAGCGCAGCAGTACAATCAGGCAGGTGAGCAGTACCATCAGCACGCTCAGCCAGGCGACGCTGCGCCCCAGCAGGTTATTGGCGGCATCAATGGTGCGCGCCAGCCTGAGGCTGGCGGTGAACAGCGGGCGGGGCATATCAGCGGGCACTCTATTGGGGTGGCGGCGCTGTTACTCCGGCCCGGTGGGCATCAGGATGGAATAACGCGGGTTCGGCCACGGTCATCAATGGCAACGAAGACGAAGGTCGCTTCGGTTACCTTGCGGCTTTCATCGTGGGCCAGGTCTTCGCTCCAGACTTCGACCAGCATCTTGATCGAGCTGCGGCCAATATCCAGCACGTCGCAATGGAAGGCCAGCTGGGCACCGACCGGCACCGGAACCATGAAACCCATGCGATCAATCGCCACCGTGGCTACCCGGCCACGCGCAATGCGCGCTGCAGTGCTGGTGCCGGCTACATCCATCTGGGCAACCAGCCAGCCGCCATAAATATCGCCAAAGCTGTTGCAATCGCGGGGCAGGGTGGTGATTTTCAGCGCCAGTTCACCCTGCGGAACCGGGTCCATATCTAGATCGTGCATTAAACACTCGAGTCTTGGTCTATTTGTATTTGTTTTGCTGGCCGGCGGCAGAAGGGCGCGGAAATCCGGCTAAGCCTTCTATGGTAAGGGATTGCGGCGGGTCGCTCAATCATTCTCTGTGGGGAAATGCAGGAGTTGGGCGCTGGTTGTTGCGTTTCACACAATTGTCATAATTCGTGAATAGAGTTGTCACATCACGCTTTGATACTGAGTCGCGTGTTGCAAACACTACCTCACTAGGAGAATGACATGAAACTCAAGCGTTTGTTCGCTGCTGTGACCTTCGCTGCCGCCGGCGTAGCCGCCAGCACCAGCTTTGCTGCCGTTGACCAGAGCCTGGAAGATTACCAGCGCGTTGGCGGTGTATCCGGCAACCTGTCCAGCGTTGGCTCTGACACACTGGCTAACATGATGACGCTGTGGGCTGAAGAGTTTAAGCGCATGTACCCGAACGTCAACATTCAGATCCAGGCCGCAGGTTCTTCCACTGCACCGCCGGCGCTGACTGAAGGTACATCCAACCTGGCTCCGATGAGCCGCATGATGAAGGACAGCGAAATCCAGGCCTTCGAAGAGCATTATGGTTACAAGCCGACTGCAGTACCGGTTGCCATCGATGCCCTGGCGGTCTTCGCTCACAAGGATAACCCGATCGAAGGCCTGACCATGGCTCAGGTTGACGGTATCTTCTCTTCTACTCACCTGTGCGGCGGCGAAGAGCTGGCCACTTGGGGCAAGCTGGGACTGACCGGCGCCTGGGCTGACCGTGACATTCAGCTGTACGGCCGTAACTCGGTTTCCGGCACCTACGGTTACTTCAAAGAAAACGCACTGTGCAAAGGTGACTTCCGCAGCGGCGTGAACGAGCAGCCCGGTTCTGCTTCTGTTGTTCAGTCTGTCAGCCAGTCGCTGAACGCGGTTGGTTACTCCGGTCTGGGCTACAAGACCTCCAGCGTCCGCGCTATCCCGCTGGCCAAGGCTGAGGGCGAACCCTTCATCGAAGCCAACGAAGCAAACGCTATCGCCGGTACCTATCCGCTGTCTCGTTTCCTCTACGTTTACGTAAACAAGGCGCCGAACAAGGAACTGGCTCCGCTGGAGCGTGAGTTCGTCAAGATGATGCTGTCCAAGCAGGGTCAGGAAGTCGTCTTCAAGGACGGTTACGTGCCCATGCCCAAGCGCGCAGTTGACAAGGTTCACGCTGACCTCGGCTTCTGAGCCGCGTCGGACTGGCAAGGACGCCAGAGAGAAAGGGGTGTGTCTAAACGACATACCCCTTTTTTACCGTCATACCGCTGTAACCATTTCGTCACATTGACCCTGTAGGGTGTGCGCCATGACTATGCAATCATCACCCAAGACGTCCCGCGTCGATTTCAATACGCCAGCGATGCAGCGCCACCGAGCCATGCGTCACTTCAAGGATCACTTTACCCGTTGGTACGTCGCGATCGGCGGCCTGGGTGTGATCGTCGCCGTGCTGTTGATCTTCCTCTATCTGTTGTCGGAAGTGCTGCCGCTGTTTGGTGGTGCCGATATGGAGCAGAAGGAACGCTATTCCACCAGTTGGCTGAGCCCGGCGGACCCGCCATTGATGCTGGCCATGGAGGAGCAGGGTGAGGTCGCGATTCGCGTGTCTGCCGCGGGCCAGGTGGCGTTTTTCAAGACCGCCGACGGTGGGCTTGTCGCTGAGCAGCGGCTGCCGATCCCCGAGGGCGCGACGGTTTCCAGTTTTAGCGTTGAGAGTCCCAATACCCGCCGGTTTGTGGTTGGTCTGAGCAATGGTCAGGCAATCATCGGCCAGCATAATTACCGGGTTACCTACCCGAATGACGTAAGGCTTATTACCCCCGAATTGAAGTTCCCGTTTGGCGCTGAGCCGGTGACTCTTGATAAGCAAGGTCGCGCGCTGGAGCACATCGCCATGAGTGCCAACGACAGCGGCATGACGCTGGCGGCAAACGTGGGACGCGAACTGCTGGTGACCAGTATCAGCCGGCAGGAAAACATCATGACCGGTGAGGTCAGTACCTCACAAAGTGATCTGACCCTGAACCCGTCGCAGGGCGATATCAGCAATATCCTGATTGATCCCTTGCGCCAGTGGATGTACGTGTTCAATGGCAATCAATACGTCGACGTACTGTCACTGCGTGCCAATGGCGAGCTGAACGGCCATTACAAGGTGGTTGACGGCAATGGCGTGCGGGTTACCGCCAGTAACCTCATGCTGGGTGGCATTTCGTTGATCATTGGCGACAGCAGCGGTGGCCTGCAGCAGTGGTTCATGGTGCGCGGCAACGGCAAACCGACCCTGACCCCGGTGCGCAGTTTCGATCAGCAGGCCGGTGAAGCGATTCAACTGATCCAGCCGGAAGAGCGGCGCAAGGTATTCCTGACGACCGACGTCGACGGTCAGTTGGGTATTTACAACTCCACCGCCCACAACAACCTGCTGGTTGAGCCGCTGGACGACCAACCGGTGCGATCCTTTGCGATTGGCCCACGGGCTGATCATCTGCTGGTTGAGCACGAAGACGGTCAACTGAGCTATTGGGATGTAGAGAACGAGCACCCGGAAATCTCCTGGTCATCGCTGTGGGGCAAGGTCTGGTACGAGAGCTACCCCGAGCCTGACTACGTTTGGCAGTCGACCTCGGCGACCTCCGAGTTCGAGCCCAAGTTGAGCCTGGCGCCGCTGACTTTTGGTACCTTGAAGGCGGCGTTCTACGCGATGATTCTGGCGACCCCGATTGCCATTGCGGCGGCAGTTTATACCGCTTACTTCATGGCCCCCGGCATGCGCCGCAAGGTCAAGCCGGTAATCGAGTTGATGGAAGCGCTACCCACGGTGATTCTCGGTTTTCTGGCCGGTCTCTGGCTGGCGCCGGCACTGGAGGACAACCTGCCGGGCATTGTCTCGCTGCTGATTCTCACGCCTATCGTATTTATTGCCTTTGCCTTCGCCTGGAGTCGTCTGCCGGAGCGCGTGCGGCTGACCGTGCCGGACGGCTGGGAGGCGGCGCTGCTGATTCCGGTCACGCTGATCATGGGCTGGTTCTGCTTCGAGATGAGCGTGTATATCGAGGCCTGGTTCTTCGGTGGCGACATGCGGGTTTACCTGACCCGCGATCTGGGCATCGACTTTGATCAGCGCAACTCGCTGGTGGTGGGTCTGGCCATGGGCTTTGCCGTCATCCCGACCATTTTCTCGATTGCCGAAGATGCGGTGTTCAGCGTGCCACGGCACCTTACCCAGGGCTCGCTGGCGCTGGGTGCCACGCCCTGGCAGACCATGAGCCGGGTGGTCATCCTGACCGCCAGCCCGGGTATTTTCTCGGCCGTGATGATCGGCATGGGCCGCGCCGTTGGCGAAACCATGATCGTGCTGATGGCCACCGGCAACACGCCGATTATGGACTGGAACATCTTTGAAGGCATGCGCACGCTGTCGGCCAATATCGCGGTAGAAATGCCCGAGTCGGAGGTTGGCAGTACCCATTACCGCGTGCTCTTCCTTGCCGCACTGGTGTTGCTCAGCTTCACCTTCCTGATGAACACGGCAGCAGAGCTGATACGTCAGCGCCTGCGCAAGAAATATGCCTCACTCTGACCTACAGGAATGCACACAGTGAAACAGAGCAACTTCACAACCTGGTTTAAATCAGGCAGCCCCTGGGTCTGGATGAATGCAGGCGCGGTCGCCATCGCGGTGATCATGACCCTGGGCCTGCTGATTCTGATTGCAGTCCGCGGCCTCAGCCACTTCTGGCCGGCCGACATCGTCGAAGCCGAATACACTATCCCCGGCCAGCCGGCGATTACCCTGCTGGGCGAGGTAACCACCCGCGAACAGGTGCCAACCGAGCGCCTGCAGGGCGCCGGCCTGCCGGTGGATCCGGAAAAGACCGAGTTCATGGATCGCGAGTTGCTGAAAGTCGGCAACCGTGATCTGTACGGCGCCGACTTCCGCTGGATCGTCGCCGACTGGCTGAGCGATGAGCGCTACCCGGAAGACGTCATTGCGATCGAACGTCGTGAATGGGGCAACTTCTACGGTTATCTGCTGAGCGTCAGTCACGACGGCAAAGTGGTAGCCGAGGGCGAGCAGGCGATCGACGCCTTGCAAGCCGCCGTTGAACGCGCCTCCGGCATCTATGACGAAATACACTCGCTGGAAACCGGTGCCATCGGCAAGATCAATACCGAGCTGGAGCGCCTGCGGCTGCGTGAGCGCGGCTACGAGCTGGACAACGCGCTGACAGCGGATCGTCAGGCCGAATTGGAAGCCGAGCGCGCGGTGCAGAATGCCCGTTACGCCGAACTCGAGAGCGAGCTGGTTGATCTGTATCGCGAATTCAATCGCGACAGCATCATGACTCGTGCCATGGACGGGCAGGAAAAGCGCATCAGCCTGTCGGCTATCGTGCGGGTATTTCAGCCCAACGCCATGGGCATTACCGACAAGATTGGTCACTACTTCGCCAAGCTGTGGGAGTTCGTCAGCGACGAACCGCGTGAGGCCAACACCGAGGGCGGTGTGTTCCCCGCGATCTTCGGCACCGTACTCATGGTGCTGCTGATGTCGATCATCGTGACCCCCTTTGGCGTGCTCGCGGCGGTATACCTGCGTGAATACGCCAAACAGGGGTTCGTGACCCGCACCATCCGTATTGCAGTGAACAATCTGGCCGGCGTGCCGTCGATTGTGTACGGCGTGTTCGGGCTGGGCTTCTTTATCTACTTCCTGGGCGGCAATATCGACCAGCTATTTTTTCGCGAGGCGCTGCCCTCGCCCACGCTGGGCACCGGCGGCATGCTTTGGGCCTCGTTGACCCTGGCGCTGTTGACCGTGCCGGTGGTGATTGTCGCCACTGAAGAAGGCTTGACGCGGATTCCCCGCTCCCTGCGTGAAGGTTCGCTGGCGCTGGGTGCGACCAAGGCTGAGACGCTGTGGAAGGTGATTCTGCCGATGTCCAGCCCGGCGATGATGACCGGTCTGATCCTGGCCGTGGCCCGCGCTGCCGGTGAGGTAGCGCCGCTGATGCTGGTGGGCGTAGTCAAGCTGGCGCCGACGCTGCCGCTGAACGCCAACTACCCTTACTTGCACCTGGATCAGAAGTTCATGCACCTGGGCTTTCATATCTACGACGTTGGCTTTCAGAGCCCGAACGTCGAGGCGGCCCGGCCGCTGGTTTATGCCACCGCGCTGTTGCTGGTGGGCGTGATTGCCTCGCTGAACTTTGCGGCGGTTGCGATTCGAAATCACCTGCGCGAAAAATACAAAGCGCTGGAAAACTGATAACCCTTTCAACGCGGACTCAAGACTATGTCTAACAGTACCAAAACCCACGCAATGGATATGAGCGCCCTGGGTCGCCCGCAGCAAGACATGAGCATGGATCAGGAAAGCATCGCGCTGGAAGTGCCTGGCCTGAGCCTGTTCTACGATACCAAGCAGGCGCTGCACAACGTCAGCATCAAGATTCCACGCAATCGCGTAACTGCCTTTATCGGTCCGTCCGGTTGCGGCAAATCCACCCTGCTGCGCTGCTTCAACCGCATGAACGACCTGGTCGACAGCTGCCGCGTCGACGGGCAGATTCTGCTCGACGGCAAGGACATCTACGCCAAGGGCGTGAACGTGTCCGAGCTGCGCCGCCGCGTGGGTATGGTGTTCCAGAAGCCCAATCCGTTCCCCAAATCGATCTACGAAAACGTTGCCTACGGCCTGCGCATTCAAGGCGTCAACAACAAGCGTACGCTGGATGAAGCCGTTGAATGGTCGCTCAAGGGCGCCGCGCTGTGGGATGAGGTGAAGGATCGTCTGAACGAGTCGGCCCTGGGCATGTCCGGCGGTCAACAGCAGCGTCTGGTGATCGCCCGGACCATCGCCGTGGAACCCGAAGTGCTGCTGCTGGATGAACCGGCTTCGGCGCTGGACCCGATCTCGACGCTGAAAATCGAAGAGCTGATCAACGAGCTGAAGTCGAAGTTCACCATTGTCATCGTGACCCACAACATGCAGCAGGCGGCGCGGGTATCCGACTACACTGCGTTCATGTACATGGGCGAGCTGATCGAGTTTGGTGACACCAACACCCTGTTCACCAACCCGTCGAAGAAACAGACGGAAGACTACATCACTGGCCGCTACGGCTAACCGGGGATTTTCACCATGCCAGATAAAGAATTGTTTAATCAGCACATCTCCCAGCAATTCAACGCTGAGTTGGAGGAAATCCGTACCCAGCTGCTGGAGATGGGCGGTTTGGTCGAGAAGCAGATCAACGACGCCATAGTGGCGCTGATCGAAGGTGACGCCAAGCTGGCCGAGCAGGTCCGCGAAAAGGACGAGGCCATCAACCAGATGGAGCTGGATATCGACCAGGAGTGCATGCGCATTCTCGCTCGCCGCCAGCCTGCGGCCAGCGACCTGCGTCTGGTTATCAGCATCAGCAAGATCATCGTTGACCTGGAGCGCATTGGCGACGAGGCCTCCAAGATCGCCCGGCGCGCCATTGATCTGGTGGAAGCCGGTCAAGCACCCAAGGGTTACGTCGAGTGCCGCCACATCGGACATCATGTGCGCCGCATGGTGCAGGAAGCGCTCGACGCCTTTGCCCGTATGGACACCGATCAGGCGTTCTCGGTAGCGCGCGAAGACAAGTCGGTGGATCAGGAATACAAATCGGCGATGCGCGAGATGATCACCTTCATGATGGAAGATCCACGCTCCATCTCGCGGGTGCTCAATATCCTCTGGGTACTGCGTTCACTGGAGCGGGTGGGCGACCACGCGCGTAATGTGGCGGAGCATGTGATCTATCTGGTCAAGGGTACCGATGTGCGTCACATAGGCCTCAAGCGCATGGAAGCCGAGGTACGCAAGGACAGCGCGCCGGAGTAACCCATGCTCTGGCTGTGCACAAAAAACCCGCCGAATGGCGGGTTTTTTGTCGGTGGCGGACTCAGTTGTGGCTGAGCACCCACTCGGCCAATATCTTGGCCTCTTCGTCGGTTACCTGATTCGGTGGCATGGGAATCGGGCCCCAGATGCCGGAGACGCCATTCTTGATATGCCCGGCGACGGTTTCGACCGCGCCGTCCTGGCCGGCGTACTTTTTGGCCACCTCGGTGTAGGCGGGGCCAACCAACTTGGTGTCGATCTGGTGGCAGGCGACACACGCCTTGCTCTTGTACAGGTCTTCACCTTCGCTGGCGAAGCCCGAGCCGGCGGCGAAAAGCGCGCTGGCGGTCAGTACCGGTAACAGTAGGCGTTTCATAAGACAGTCCTCACGAGCTGAACGGATTAGGCAGGTTGACCTGCTTTTAATGGACGCTTTGCGCGCGTCTTTCTGCGTTTAAACATGAACGCAAAGTGGCTACTTGGCAAGTGACGCTTTGCCACGCCCTGTTGCCGCTCGCGAGCTTCAGCTGAAGCTGACCTGAATCTGCGCGCCAGCGATGCTGATTTCGCCCGCTTCGGGCTGTTGCCCGGTGATTTTCTTGTTGCTCGGCGGCGCGTCCAGCGGCTCACCGTTCTTGTCTACCGCGATGACCTCAAGGGCAAAGCGCGCTGCCAGCGCCTCTGCCTCCTCCAGCAGTTTGCCCAGCATGGCCGGCACTACGCGGATCTCGCTAGCGCGGCCGGGCGCTGGCACGGGTACGATACGGAACTGAATCTTGGCGGCGGCGCTGGCCTGAAAGCCGTACCTGTTGGTCAGGTCGGCATTCACCGGTGCGGCGTACACCTTGGCCGCCGGCAGGCGTGGCAGAAAACGCTCGGCCAAGCTCAGCGCCTTGCTGCGAACCGCCGGCTGAGTGGCGGGCGCTGCAGTACTGGCAGTGTTGTTCTGCCCGCTGATGCTGAGGGCAACCTGAATCTCGCCGGTCGTGTCGGGCAGCGCGTAAAAGGTAGGTTGATAGCCAATCTCCTGCAGCAAACGGAGTTCTTCGCTGTCGCTGTCATGGTAGATGGCCAGCACCTGCGCCAGCGACGCGCGGTCGAGCGCTTCCTGCGCCTGGGCTACGCCCTGACCAACCGAGGCAATGATGTCGCCAATCGGTGCGGCCATGACGTCGTGGACCAGATCTTTGATAGTGGGCATGGCGTGTGTCCTGTGCAGTTGGGGTTGTCAGCCGCGCGGCTGTTGGCGCGTTCTCAGGCTTGGGTGAAGACCACCAGCACCACCTCACCGGGCGGCAGAGTCTTGCCCTTGGCGGGTATCTGGCGGATCGCCTGACCGACTGCTTGGGCGCTGTCGCCGATGCTCTGGTATGCCGCTTCCAGCTGCAGGCCCAGATCGCCTGCCAGACGCCTGGCGAGGGTTTCGGTCAGGTCGCTGAAATCTGGCACCGTAACCAGCGGCTCGCTGGTCTGGCTGTCGCTGCTGTCGGGCAGATACTCCAGCGCGACATCGGTAAAAATCCCGCTGCTGCCCTTGTCGATCTCGGCCAGGGTGGGCAGCGTCATGCTGTTGCCGCTCACCAGGGTTTTCAGGTTCAGCGACACCTTGCCCAGCCGATAGGGCACGCCATCCTCGTTGAGTTTGCTCTGCGCCTGCTGCAGTTGCCGGGCGATGTTGCTGTATAGCTCGCCGGCATCCACCTGGGTTTCCATCTGGCTTTTCAGGCGTTCACTTTCCTCGCGGGCACTGGCGGCCTCTGCGGCCGCTTCACTGCGCTGCTTGCTCAGCACTTCAAGGCGTTCGGAGACCTGTGCCAACTCCAGGTTCTTTTGGTTCAGATTGCGTTGCAGGCTGGCGGTGGACAGCTCGAACTCGGTGGACTGGCGCAGAATCTGCTCGTTCAGCTGCAGCTTGATCTGGTTGGTCGCCAGCTCGATCTGCTCGCTCCCGGCAGCGGCCGGTTTGCTTTGCAACTGCTTTTCCAGCGTCTGGATTTTCAGCTGTGCCTGCTTCAGTTCGTTGCCGGTGCTTTGTTTGTCGCGCTCCAGGGTGTTGATCAGTTGCGCCTTCTGGTTCAACTCCAGCGATTGCACCTCGATCTGCTTGCTCAGATCAGCCTGCAGCTTGAGTTGATTGCTGCTGACCGGTTGTACCTGCGGCTGAGCTCTGACCACCTGCGGGTTGATACGCAGGCTGGCCATGTTCAGGGTCAGCTTGACGATTTCTTTCGGCATGCCGGCCAACAGGTAGTCGTCGGCGGCGCTGAACGGGCTGTCACGTTCGCTGCGCGCCACAGCGTTGTCACCCAGGCGTTCGATGTCGCCGTAGGACAGGCGCACCAGCTTGCCTGGCTCGACCTTGATCAGGCCACCTTCGGCCAGCACGCGGCTCGGTTGGTTGGCTTTGCTGGCTTCGCACAGACGGACGGCGGGTAGCATTTTGTCTTCGGCCAGGTCGAGCTTCAGGGCGAAGTCGCCCTTGGCGTTCAGGCTGCCTTTGGCCGCGCTGCGCCAAACCTGTCTGGCCATGTCATAGAGTTGCAGTTCGACCTGGCCGCTGGCGGGTTTGCCGTCTGCCTCGAACACGCTACCGGTGATGCTCCATTGCATGGGAGTGTAGTCCTATGGGGTCAGGATTAGCTGGGTGAGGGTGGCGCCGCTGTTGATCAGCAGAACCAGATTGGCATTGGCCGGCAGGGCTTTGGTCAGGGTGGTGCCGACCAGGGCGCTGCCTTGTTGATCGGTCTGCACCAAGCGTTGCTCCAGTTGCACGGCGGTGCGCAGCTGGTCTTCGGTGAGATTGTTGGCGCCGGCGGCCTCGCTGAGTTGCAGACTGGCCAGCAGATCGAGATTCAGTTCAACCGGTGCCTCGGCGATGCGCTCACCGGCGCTGTTGCTGAGTTCGATCAACACTTCGCGGTGCAGTGGGCTGGCGGCGTCGGGCACGCGCTCGCGGGCGCTGATACGCAGGGTCGGCAGGCTGTTGCTGGGCGGTACCGACACCAGCCGGCCACTGAAGGTGCTGGTCAGTTCGGTGGAACCGCTGCCGGCTTCATTGCTGCGTTTGAGGTCGGGCAGCTGCAATTTCAGTTGCGGGATGCGACTGGCCTTGATGGCGCTGGTGCGCAGGTTGCGCACCGCTGCTGCGGGTTCCTGCTCGCTGGGCAGGCTGGCCTGCACCGTTGCCTTGATGCTGAAGTCGAGGTAGGGCAGGTGGTAGCTACTTTGCGGCCGCCCGAAGGCGTCGGTCGGCGGAATGTCATCCAGCACCGCCTGGGCGTCGCGCAGGCCGCGCGCCAGCCCCAGCAGTATTTGCTCGATCGAGCCGCTGACGAAGTCACTGGAGTTGCTCATAATTAGTCGGTACTCAGTTGTGGGCGTTGGCTGCGGCGTTCGGCGGCACGTTGCTGCAGCAGGTCCTGCTGGCGCTCGGCGCGGCGTGCTTCGCGGCGCTGTTCTAGCCGCCGCTCCTGCGCCTGTTCGCGGCGCTGCGCCAATTGTTCAAGCGGCCCGGTTTCGACCCCGAGCAGTCTGCGTTGACGCTGCGCGTAGCGATCGTCAAAGCTTGGCAGGCTGGTTGGCTCGCGCAGGGCTGGCGGGCTAGCGGCTGTACCGTCAAAGGCCGTATTCAGGCGGTCGGTGAGCGGCCGCAGGAGCGGCTCGCGCAGGGTTTCGCTGCGCTCCTGTTGCAGCCGGGACAAGGCATTGCTGCGCGCCTGTGCCACGCGCTGATCCAGCCGCTGCGTCAGGTTCACCTGTCCCAGTTGCTGACGGGCGGCGGCGTCCCTGGCCTGGGCTACCTGACCATCGCGCGCCTGCCACCATTGCTGCAGCGGCGTGCTGTCTGTTGCAGGTGCGCTGTGCTGCTGGGCCCGCCGCCGCTCCCAATCAGCCTGCTCGGCGCGGCGGTCAGCGCTGCTGGCTACCGGGTAAACGCGGCTGGCAGAGCCTTCCTGCGGCTGACCGCCCAGCGCGCGCATTTGCTGTTCGAGCGTCTCGCGCTGTTGCAGCAGACGCTGCAGGCCGGGCACCTGTGCGCTGAGTTGGCCAAGGCTGGCCGCTGGCGGGCTGGCGGAGCCACTGCCAGCCTGTTGGCGGGCCAGGTCGCGCCAGGTCTTGCGGCTCATTCCTCGGCCTCCAGCAGGGCGCGAATGCGTTCCTCCAGCACCGCCGGCGCAGGGACGGGTACCAGCTTGGTGCGCATGACCGAGCTGCCTTCGGCCGAGTACTGATACTTGCTGGCATAGCTGGCGCTGACCGAGCTGGCGCTGACCGATCCTGCCGCGAAGAAAGGCAGGCCCACGCCCTTGGCGCTGGCTTTTACCTGGGTGCGTTTGTAGGTAGAACTGCGCTCACTGTTGATGCTGATGGACAGCTTCAGCTCGATTACGGTATCCACAAACTGGTAGAAACTGGGGGTAAAACCCAGTTCCAGCAGGCTGTAGGACTTGCCGTTGCTGAACTCGACCTTGTAGGGCGCGTCCGGCGTGTCTTCGTCTTCATCACTGCCGGTGGCGAAACCGGCCATCATGCGCGCGATCTGCAGTGAGACCAGGTCCAGTTCAAGTTGGGCTTCGGCAATACCGACGCCCATGTTGCGCACAATCAGTGGAAAGGGCGCATTCAATAGTTCTGTGCCAACACTCATGGTGCTAGTCCTCCGTCAGCGCGGTTATTCGTCAACCGGTTCAGCCGGTTGGCGGCGAGCCTCAGCGGCTTCCATCATGCTGCGGATGCGTTCTTCGAGAATCGGCGGTGGCGGCACGGGTGAGAGCTTGGTGCGCAACAGGCTGGAGCCTTCGGCCGAGTAGGAATACTTGGAGGAGTAGCTGGCGTCGACCTGGCTGGTGGACACCGTCGAGGAGGATTTGTCCTTGCCACCAAAAATCTTGCCGAACACGCCGCTGCCCTTCTTGCTGTTGCTGTTACGGGTGGTCTTGTTGCTGCTGGTACGGCCGTATTCCGAGGTGCGGGTGATCTTGATCGCGATCTTCACCTCGATGATGGTATCGACGAAGTTGTAGAACACCGGGGTAAAGCCCAGCTCCAGCATGGACAGGCGAGTGGGTACGCGAATCTGGCCATCTTCGGTCTGGAATTTCTTGGCCGCGGCGACGATCTCGGTATAGCCCTTGTCGGTAGCAGCCAAACTGTCGGCTTCGGCAGGCGTCATGTATTCGTGGCCGAAGAAGATGCGGCTATCATCAAAGGTAATGTTGCCGTCGTCGTCGTAGATGGTGCGCAGGCCGCCCATCATTTCCGCCACCTCGATCGAACTTTCATCCAGCTTTACCTGGGCCTCGGCGATGGCGAAGGCCATCTGGCGAATCATGTCCCCCATGGGGACGTTCAGCAGTTCCTGTCCAATACTCATTGTGATGCTCCTTTCAATAGGCAGTCGCCAATCAGCTGTTTGCTCCGGGCAGACCCTCGTCGTAGAGGCGCCGCAGGACTTCGTTGAGGGCTTCGGGGGCGGGCAGCGATACCAGGCGTGCGGCAATCGAACTCGACCCTTCGGCGGATACCGAAAATTTTCGCGCGTAGGACACATCAACGCTGGCGGCCACCATGACCACGCCGTAGTTGACCTTGGCGGTCACCCCGGCCGAGACCGAGGTTTCCGTGGTTTCCGTCATACTGAACGAGAGCTTGGCTTCCACCGTGGCTTCGGTGAACGCATAGAAGCTGGGCGTGAAGCCCAGGGTCAGCAGGTTGTAGGTTTCGCCGCCCAACTCCACCGGCGTCTCGGCCATGCTTTTGGCCACGGCCACCGAGTTGGCGTCGAGCGCCGACTGCGCCTGGGCGATGGCGACGCCCAGGCGCTCGATGATCTGCGGCAGCGGGGCACTGACCAGCGAGCGGGTAACACTGACGGTCTCGCTCATGGTCTAGTCCCTCAGGTAGCTGCGAATGGTGTCGAGAAATTCCGGCGGTGCCGGGATGGACACCAGGCGCGCCGAGATAGACGAATTGCCCGTGACATCCAGCTCGAATTGCCGCGCATGGCGCACATCCAGGGTGGCGCCAAAGGCCACTGTGCTGTTGCCGGTGCGGCGAGTGGTTTCGCGCTCGCTGCTACTGTTGGCGAACTGCTCGCTGATGGTGATGCTTTCACTGCTGGTCATGCGCAGGTCGCGGCTCGAGGTACTGATCAGGTGCAACTGCACCGGGTCGCTCCTGCGTGCCAGGTTGCAGACTGCGCCACCGGCGGAAGCGCTGATCTGGCTGTCGCTGTCGGCGTTGATGCTGTTGGCCAGGTTTTTCGCGAAGGCTTGCGGGCTATCGGCAGCAAGGCCTTCGACAGCCGCGCCGGACAGCGTCCAGCTGCGGCCTTCGGCGGTCACCTGCTTGCCGTTCACACCGCTCATGTCGTTGGCGTCGAAGGTGTGAATCCAACCGTTGCTGGCAGGCTCCGAATGATCACGCCGGTCCGGCTCCACGCCGCTGATCACCTGGCCGTTGGCCCCCTGGATAACCAGCAGGTCAACATCCAGCAGAATCTGTACGCGGCGATGCGCCTGGTCATGGGGGATACCCTCCGCGCCACCGGGATTGGCCGCCGCCTCGCCCTCGGCAACCGACGCGGTAATCTGCGCCGGATCAACGCCATTGGCGATCAGTTGGCGACGCACCTCATCGACGCGGCGCTGCGACAACGCCAGGTTGTAGCCGGGGCTGGCGGGTGCATCGGCATGCCCGACCAGGCGAAAGGGCAGGCCGGCGCGGGCCAGCATTTGCGCGGTTTCCTGCAGCTCGTCACGTTGGTCGGCGCGGATGGCGTTGCGGTCGATGTCGAACAGCACTTCGTGTATCGCCTCACCCGGGGGCCAATGGGTCACGCTGTAACCGGCATCGGTAAAGGCGGTTTTTACCTTGCGCGCGTAGTTGCCGACGCTGTTGGAGCGGGTGACGGCGAGGCTGGTATCGGGGTTGGCAACGAAGGTGGTATCGCTGTTGCTGGCGATACGAATTACCCCGCCGGCATAGCCGAAGGCGCGAAAGGCCACGGCATTGGGCGACACTATGACCTGCCGCGGGCTGGCGTCGGTGGTGGGGTTGATTGGCGTTTCGTTGCGCTCAAACGCGACCGCGGTAATGTCGGCATTGCCCGCCAGACCATCGACCAGGCTGCTCAGGCGGCTGTCCAGATCCGGCCCGCTGACGGCCACACGGCTGTCGTTGATGCGCACTTCGCCGGCCGAGCGCGCGGTGATCTGCAGACTGGCTTCGCGGTTACGGGTTTCACTGCGGCTGCCGCTACTACTGCTGGAAGAGCTGCTTTCGCTGTCGTCATTGCTGGTTTCGGCATTGTTGTAGGCGCCGTTGATGCCGAAATCGACCCCGGTCGACTCTTCCACGCGCAGATGCAGATTCATTGAACAGGTGATGTCGGCGTGCTGATAGTGATAAAAGGCCGGGCTGAAGCCCATTTCGATCAATGTCTTGCCACCCAAGCCGGGAATCGGCTGAATGAAGCTGTCGAGCTGCTCAATCGAGTTGGTGTCCAGCGCCTGCTGCGCGCGGGCGATGCCCAGACCCAGGCTGGAGATGAAATCGGCGACACTGGCGTCTGCCAGTATCTCGCCGGGACGCAGACCGTTGTAATCGCTCATGCCACACTCCTGCTAAAAGGGGATCGCCGCACGGGTGCCTTGCAGGCGCTCGGGCGGCAGGGGGATCGCACGCGCCGGGTCAACCAGCGCCTTGCGCACAATGAAATACTGGTGTCGCTGCTGGGCGTCGCCCAGTTGGCGGCTGCCGACCGTGAGGCCCCGCTGGTGCCAGCCGGTAAGCTCGCGTGCCAGTGGCAAGCGGTCGGGGGCGGCGAGCTGCTGCGCCTGCTCGAAACTCGACATGGCCGCATCCAGCTGCTGCAGGCGCAGCAGAATGCAGCCGCGCCGCTGCAGGTTTTCTGCTCGGTCACGGCGTACCAGCGGCAGGCTGTCAGTCAGGCGCTGGTAGTGTTGTTCGGCTTCGTCGCAGTAGCGCAGCACGGCGTCGAGCTCGCCGCTCAGCTCCAGGCTTTCCATCACGCATTGGGTGTAATGGCGGAAAAATACCTCGGGTGACCGGCTGCTGACGGCTAGCCGCAGCGCTTCGCGATAATGCTCCAGCGCGGCCTGATGTTTACCCTTCAGGGCCAGCAGCTTGCCTTGCTCGGCGATGCCCAGATGCAGCTTCAGGCTTTGCTCAGTGGCGGCCATCGTCCATTTCCTCCCAGCTGTGCTCTATGCCCAGTTGCTCCAGTGCCTGTTGCAGCCAGCGCGGCATCAGCTCGCCGTAGATCACCGGCGAGCGCCAGGGCAGCGGAAGGCGGGTTTGGCTGTGCTCCACCAGGCCGGCTTGCGCCAGCAGCGGCAGGGCGACATCGGCATTGCCGCCGACGGTGAGTGCCAGACGGCACTGGCGCAGGGTAACCGGCACGGCCTGCACCGGTAGCTTGGCGCTGCGCCAGGCCGCAAGCCGGCTATCGAGGTTCTGGGCGGCGACGCCTTCCTCGACCACCACCGGCAGGTTGGCCAGCACGCAATCAATCAGCTCGGCCGGCAGGCCGGCAAGCCTGGGCAACTGGCTGGTGTCACTATCGGCTTGCAGTGCGCCGAGGCTCAGGTCATAGCGCATGAAGGTCAGGTCGAGCAGGCGGATGCCGCCGGCCGACTGATGCCGGCGCCACAGGTACAGTGCCTGGCGGGTGTCGATGGCCTGAAGCACCTCGCAGCTGTCCGGGTCGTACCGAATGCCCTGCTGGTGCAGGTCATGCAACAGGCTATCTAGCCCGGGGCCGGGTGCGCGGTTGATCAGCAGCTGATAGCGCGCCTCGGCGCGGGTTGAGCAGCTAAGCTCCACCTCAAGATCGGCCAGATGGCGCTGCAGCGCCTGCGCCGTCGCCTCGCTGACGTCCCCCAGTACCACGCCGGGTGGGGTGAGCAGCATGTTCAGTGCCGCCTCGGGCCGGCAGCCGAGAAAGTGCGCGAGGCGCTGGCAGCACTCTGGCAGCTGCGCGATGTTGCGCACATAGAGGGCGATGTCCAGCGTCTTACCCGGTTGCGGGCGGGGTGTGTCGGACGCTTCCAGGCGAATATGCAGGCCGGCCTGCTGCAGAATGCTGGCCAGCCCCTCGGCCTGTGCGGGTGGCAGGTCTTCAAGCAGCACCGAGGGCGCGCGGTAGAGCGCATTGGCCACGCGGCTGGCAGGCAAACCCAGCTGCCGCGCGAGCAGGCCAGCGAGGCCGGGCTGCGCGGAGCCGACCGATTCGACGACGACCCGCTGAGCACTGGTCAGGTGGGGATGAATGGATGCGTCCATGGCGAGGTCTCCTTAAGTCCGCAGCACGTGTACAGAGCACGCGCCCTCGAGCGGGAAATGGGTGTCGGGTCTTGGCAGGTGTGAAGCCGTATGGCGGTGTGAGATGGCCGGAGCGCCAGAGGCTGCGTTAACACGGGAAGGCGCGGCTTCGGCAGGCGTGACAGCGGCGCCGCCAACGTGCGCGGCGGGATGCTCATCGCAACGGGATAAGCGCAGTACAGGGGCTGCGCCGGTATTGTTGGACTTCGCCAAAACCCACACCTCCGTGTCGGGAATCGACGACAGCGACGCGGGTCAGGCGTCCGACGATCAAAAAGGAAAATTACCGCTCGCAGATCAACATAGTTCAGCGCAAAAAACTGTCAATGGTGGCCCTTTGCTGCGAAGCTGCTGGGGTTTTTGTGCCGCTCTACGCTAAGCTAGGGGCAATATTCGAGGAACCGTAAAACCATGGCAAAAGTGTCTGTGCTGATTGTTGATGACGCCCCCTTTATCCGCGATCTGGTGAAGAAGGCGCTGCGTAGCCACTTCCCGGGCTTGCAGATCGAGGAAGCGATCAATGGTCGCAAGGCCCAGCAGATGCTCTCGCGCAGCAGTTTTGATCTGATCCTTTGCGACTGGGAGATGCCGGAAATGGGTGGTCTTGAGTTGCTCCAGTGGTTTCGGGGCCAGCCGGGTATGGAGGCCATTCCCTTCATCATGGTGACCAGCCGTGGTGACAAGGAGAACGTGGTTGAAGCGATTCAGTCGGGTGTGAGTGATTACGTTGGCAAGCCTTTCACTAATGAACAGCTGCTCGCCAAGGTCAAAAAGGCGTTGCAGCGCGCCGGCAAGCTGGCGAAGTTGCAGGGCCCGCAAGCGCCGCGTCCGAGTGTTGGTACGGCGCAGGACTCTATCGCCAATCTGACCGGCGGTCGGAAAGTCGAAGCGCCGGCTGCGCCAGCGCGTCCCGCCGCTCCCGCAAAGCCAGCGGAAGCGCCGGCTGCGACCAAGGCACCCGCGGCGGCCAGCGCGCAATCGGTGCGTGGCCAGGCGCAGCTGCGTTTGGCCGGTCAGCAGTTTGCCTGCGTGATCAAGACCCTTAGCCTGCGCGATGCGCTGGTGGTGGTGCGCCGTAGTGAGCGCCTGCCGCAACTGTTTGAAAGTGGTGTGCTGGATCTGGAGCAGGACAGCGATCAGAGCGTCGCGCGCATCAATGCCTACGTCCACGCGGTGGCCGCGCTGGAGCCAAAGATGGACTCGGAGTGGGTTCGGGTGACGCTGAAATTTGTCGATCAGGATCCGGACAAACTCAACTACCTGTCACGGCTGATCGCTTCGGGTACCGCGCAGCAGCATTACAGCCCCGGCGCCTGACGCCGTTCAGGGACGACGTTTGGCCGGGAAGTGGCAGATGAAAGTGCTGCCTTCACCTGCCTTGCTGAGAATTTCCAGCCGGCCCTGATGGCGTAGCAGCACATGCTTGACGATGGCCAGACCCAGACCGGTGCCGCCGGTATTGGTGCTGCGGCTTGAATCGACCCGGTAGAAGCGCTCGGTCAAACGGTTGATATGCTGGGGCGCAATGCCCACGCCGTTGTCCTTGACCGCCAGGTGCTGGCCCTTGTCGTCACTCCACCAGTGCAGCTCAATGTCACCCTGTTCCGGGGTGTACTTCACCGCGTTGAACGCCAGGTTGGAAAATGCGCTGCGCAGCTCGCCTTCCACGCCCTGCAGTCGGGTGTTGCCGTCTATTTGCAGACTGATGTGATGGCGTTGCTCGCCAGACAGCGATTGGGCGTCCTTGCGGATACTTTCCAGCATGGGCGCAACGTCGACGTTTTCGTCTTCGCTGGTGTGGTCGGAGGTTTCCAGGCGGGCGAGAAGCAGCAGGTCGTTGAGCAGGCTTTGCATGCGGTTTGACTGCTGTTGCATCTGCTGTAGCGGCCGCTTCCAGCGCGGGTTCATCTGCTCTTCACTGTCGAGCAGGGTCTCTACATAGCCGACCACCACCGTCAGCGGCGTTCGCAGCTCATGGGAGACGTTCGCCACAAAATCTTTGCGCATTTGCTCAAGATTGTGCAGCCGCGTAACGTCGCGCACGACCATCAAACGATCCCCTGGCCCATAGCGGGTGACGGCATACTGCAGCTGGGTGTTGAGGTCTATTGGCGAATGAATTTCCAGCGGTTCGCGAAAGTCGCCATGCTCAAAATACTCGATAAAGCGTGGGTCGCGAATCAGGTTGTTCACGTGCTGGCCGCTGTCGTCCGGGGTACGCAGCCCGAGCAGGCGCTCGGCAGCGTGGTTCCACCACTCCAGGTGGCCGTCCTTGTCGATCATCACCACCGCGTCGCGCAGTGCCGAGGTGGAAGACTGGATACGATCAATCACCGCCTGCAGGCGCGCGCGCATGCGCCCGTCACGCCGTTGCAGGTGGTAGATGCTGTCGAAGATTTCGCCCCAGACGCCCTTGGCTTCGGGTGGTGGCTCGTTTGGGTGGGTGCTGAGCCACTCATAGAAGCGCGACATCTGACGCAACGTCCAGGCCAGATAGAAGCCCAGGCCTAAGACCAGGGTCCAGGCGGGTTGCTCGATGATCCAGCCAATCAGCAGACAGGCCAGCACCAGCAGTAGCAGCTGCCCCAGGACCCGACTGAAACTGTTTTTACTCACAGGCGCTCCCCAGATTCAGCTACTTCTACATGCTTTTGCGCGTGAGCTGCAATGGCACGCTGCCCTCAGGCCTTGGTCGAGAATCGATAACCGGTGCCGCGCACGGTTTGTACCAGATGCTCGTAGTTGCTGCCAAGCGCCTTGCGCAGACGCCGAATGTGCACATCGACGGTACGCTCTTCAACGTACACATTGCCGCCCCAGACCTGATCAAGCAACTGCCCGCGGGTGTAGGCACGTTCCTGGTGGGTCATGAAGAACTGCAGCAGGCGATATTCGGTGGGGCCCATTTCGGCGGCGCTGTCGTCGATGGTGACGCGGTGGCTGACCGGGTCCAGGTGCAGGCCGGCAACCTCGATGGGGGCTTCGCTGTCGACCGGGCCGGCGCGGCGCAGCACGGCCTTGAGCCGGGCGACCAGTTCACGCGGGGAAAAGGGCTTGGTGATGTAATCGTCGGCGCCGACTTCCAGGCCCTGGATCTTGTTGTCCTCTTCGCCCTTGGCGGTGAGCATGATGATCGGAATGTCCGTGGTCATCTCATCGCGCTTGAGGCGGCGCGCCAGTTCGATGCCGGTGGTGCCGGGCAACATCCAGTCGAGCAGGATCAGGTCCGGCTTGCAGTCAATGATGCTGGCGTGGGCCTGTTGGGTGTTTTCGGCTTCGAGGCAGTCGTAGCCTGCCATTTCCAGTGCAACCGCGATCATTTCGCGGATTGGAGCTTCGTCATCGACGATCAGAATGGTTTTGCCTGACATGGTTTACCGTCTCGTTGCAGATTTCTGACATGCGCCGATTAGATAACATTTTTATTTCAGTTATGTGACTGTGCCGGGTCAGGTCGATGAAAGTGTGCTGCGCCGCGCCTTTTTCAGCCCAGCCAGTAGTCGAGCGCCAGGCCGATAAACACCAGCATGCCCGCCCAGTGATTGGACAGGAAAGCGCTCAGGCAGGCATCGGCGTCGCGCTCGCGGATCAGCCAGTGTTGCCAGGCAAAGCCGAGCACCATGCCCAGCAGGCCGAGGTAGTAGTACAGGCCCAGATCAAAGCGCGCGCCAACCAGCAGCAGGCAGAGCAGCGTCAGTCCCTGCAGCATGCCGATGATGGCGCGGTCTGCCTCGCCAAACAGGATGGCGGTGGACTTGATGCCGATGCGCAGGTCGTCTTCACGGTCGCACATGGCGTACTCAGTGTCATAGGCCACGGTCCACAGCAGGTTGGCCAGAAACAGCAGCCAGAGCGCCGGTGGCAGGCTGCCGGCTTCGGCGGCAAAGGCCATGGGTATCGCCCAGGAGAACGCCGCGCCCAGTACCACCTGCGGGTAGAACGTAAAGCGCTTGCAGAACGGGTACAGCGCGGCCAGCGCCACGCCACCGAACGACAGCAGGATGGTCAACTGGTTGGTGAACAGCACCAGTACCGCACTGAGCGCCACCAACACGGAAAACAGAATCAGCGCCTGTTTGGCGCTGATCCGGCCGGTGGCCAGTGGGCGTTGCTGGGTGCGCCGCACGTGCCCATCGAAATCGCGGTCAGCGTAGTCGTTGATCACACAACCGGCGGCGCGCATCAGAATCACACCAAGTACAAAGATGATCAGGTTGGCGGTGCCGGGTACGCCTTCGGCGGCCAGCCACAGTGCCCACAGGGTCGGCCAGAGCAGCAGGTAGGTGCCGATCGGGCGGTCGAGCCGCATCAGCTGAATATAGTCGTTGGCTTTCGGGTGCAGGCGCCCCAGCGGTTTGATCAGCAGACCCAGCAAGGTGTCACTCCAGACAGGATAAAGGTTCAGGTGCCGGCCGGTGGCCAGCCCTGCAAGAATACTTCACAAACCAGCAGCTGCAAGTCGCCGTCAGAAAAGTGTGAACGCCGTGCCCAAAGCCCCTCAGCCGCAAAGTCGCGAGGCAGCCAGGCGGCCGGGTAGCGGGCGATTTCGATGGGCCCACGGCGAATCTGCGGGTTACGAAACAGCAGGTGGCCCAGGCTGGTGGTACCCAGGCCGTTGAGCTCGACGGCAGCGCTGCCGAGGGCGCTGAGCGGTGCCACCGAGCGCGCAAATACCCTGGGCGCACCATCGGTGTGCAGCAGCACCTGACGCACCCACACCGGTTGCCCAGCAGCAATGCCGAGGGCCTGTGCTTCGTCGGCGCGTGCGGGTTGCTCCTCCTGGGCGAGCAGTTCAACCCGGAAATCATCATTGCCGGCGTCGGTCAGTCGCTGGGTCAGTGAGCCTTCGGCGCACAGCCAGTTGAACAGCGGAGCAGGGGGTAGTGCCGGGTGGCGATCGGCGGCAAACCAGTCGGGCAGCATTGCGAAAAAACATCTCCGGCGGGCGGTTGAACGGGTGCCCGGCAGAGTACCACGAAACACCGTTGCACCGCGCTGGCGCGCGCTGAGACGCAGTGTTGCAGGGCGCGTGCCGGTGGGCTGGCCTTGGACTTGCATCGCAATTGCGGTAGTGTCGCCAGCAGATTGATTCCAACTATATGTGGGTAGCAGCAATGAAGAAGTGGCAGTGCATCGTGTGTGGTTTTATTTACGACGAAGCCGAAGGCTGGCCGGATGACGGCATTGCCGCCGGCACGCCCTGGGAAGATGTCCCGGCAGACTGGATGTGTCCGGACTGCGGTGTGGGCAAGGAAGACTTTGAAATGATCGAGATCGGCTGACGCAAACAGCAGGGAGATACACAGGTGAGTGACGAGGCCCCGCTGGTTATCGTGGGCACTGGATTGGCGGGTTACAACCTGGCCAAGGAAGTGCGCAAGCTGGACACTGAGCGTGAACTCTTGCTGATTACCGCCGATGACGGCCGGTTTTATTCCAAGCCGTTGTTGTCCACCGGCTTCGCCAAGGCCAAGGAGGCCGACGAACTGGCAGCGCACAGCGCCGCCAGCATGGCCGAGCAGTTGAATGCTTGCGTGCTGGACCACACCCAGGTGACGGCAATTGATCCCCAGCAGCGCCTGCTGCGGCTGGGTGAGCGCCAGCAGGCCTACTCCGAGCTGGTGTTGGCGGTCGGCGCAGAACCACGCCGCCTGCCGTGGGCCGATGAGTTGGGCGAGCAGCTGCTGTCGATCAATGACCTGCATGACTACGGGCGTTTTCGCGCTGTATTGCAGGGCAAGCAGCGGGTGGTCATCATCGGTGCCGGCCTGATTGGCTGCGAGTTCGCCAATGATCTGGTGGCGGGTGGCTTTCAGGTGAGCGTGGTCGCCTCTGACCCTTACCTTATGCCGCAGCTGATTCCCGAACCGGTCGCCGCTGCCGTGCAGGCGCAGTTGGAAGCGCTGGGTGTGGTTTTTCATCTGGGCTGTGCCATCGAATCGCTGGAACCTAACGGGCATGGCGTGCAGCTGCGCCTGAATGACGGCAGCCAGGTCGATGCCGATCAGGCACTCTCAGCCATCGGGCTGGCGCCACGATTGGCATTGGCCGAGCAGGCGGGGTTGGAGCTCGGTCGCGGGATAGTGGTCGATCGGCATCTGGCGACCAGTCAGCCGCACATTTACGCGTTGGGCGACTGCGCCGAGGTACAGGGCCTGAACCTGATGTATGTAATGCCGCTGATGACGGCGGCGCGCGCGCTGGCCAAGACCCTGTGTGGTGAGCGCAGCGCCCTGAGTTACCCGGCGATGCCAGTGATGGTCAAGACCCCGGCTTGCCCGCTGGTTGTCGCGCCACCGCTGACGGCCGAGTCAGGGCACTGGGTTACGACGGGTGAAGGGACCGACCTGCAAGCGCTGTTTCACGATGAGCAGGGCCAGCTGCATGGCTTTGCCCTGACCGGCAGCCGGGTCGCTGAAAAGTTGAAACTGACGCGCGAGTTGCCGGGCTGGCTACTGCCGGCGGCCGGCTGAATGAGGCACTTTGGCCTTTTGTCGGGAAAATGTGGTTTGCGGCACGGCTTAAGCCCTATGGTGGCTGGCGTAATCGGATCAGTCGTGCCATGCTGAACGGGCTGTGGCAGAGCGCCTGGGCCTTGCGTCCGGGTGCCTAATCACTCCCGCTGCGAGGATGCGGCGGTAACAACAAAAACAACAGATTAATGAGGCTTTATATGCGTAAACCGGATCTCGCGGCGGCGATTGCCGACAAGGCTGACCTGAGCAAGGATCAGGCAAACCGAGTACTCAATGCCGTACTGGATGAAATCACTCAAGCCCTCAGCCGCCAGGATTCAGTGACCCTGGTTGGTTTTGGAACCTTCCTGCAACGTCATCGCGGTGCCCGCACCGGCAAGAACCCGCAAACCGGCGCTCCCGTTCAGATCAAAGCCAGTAACACAGTGTCTTTCAAGCCAGGTAAAAGTCTCAAAGACGCCGTCAACTGATTGCACTGCGTAACAGGGGCCGAGCCTCGGTCCCTGTTACCGTAAAGCCTTGTTCGCGGGCTTTCAGTTCGCCGCCTGATACTTGTTGACCAGCACCCGCAGCGCATCGCGCGCCTCCAGCACCTTGCCCACAACCTCTTCCGCCTTGTCTTCGCTCAGGCCGAGCCGTGCCAGCAGTGCGTCTGGAATTGGCATCTGTGGGCCCGAGCCGATCTGATGCCGGCTGAGCAGTGCCAGCGTCAGATACACCAGATTGGCATACACATGCTCTTCGCCCTGATAGTGCGGATTGTGCTGGTGGCGCAGGGCGATGCTGACTTCATCCGGCATGTCCCAGCAGCGTGACAGCCAGCTGCCGATCTGATCACGGGTTACCCCGATCAGGTGCTGCTCAATCAGATGAGGGGCCACATGGGGGTTGGCCTCAACGTGGCGGCAGATCATCTTGAAGTACGGCGGGAAGATGTAAGCTAGCACCAGATAACCAAAGTTGTGCAGCAGTCCGGCGAGGTAGTTCAGGCCCAGCTCAGGGCGCTTCTCGCGGGGCATGGCCTTGGCCAGTCCTTCGATTACCGCCGCGGTATAGATGGCCTGCTCCCAGTAGGGAGTACTGCGCTCGGGCGCATCTTTCGGCAGTTTGAAGGTCTTGCCCAGCGCCAGCCCCACGGCGAGGTTGATCACCAGATCAAAACCCAGCACCCGCCCAATGGCATCTTCTACCGAGCGAATCTTGCCGGGCGCGGCGTAATAGGGCGAGGCGGCCCAGCTGACCACCTGTGCGGCAAGGCTGGGATCGGTCTCCACCACATCGGCCAGATCCTCAACATCAGCATCGGGATTGACCCGCAGCTTCATGATCTTCTGCGCGGACTCTGGCAGCGGGGGGATTTCGATGGTCTCCTCCAGCCGCTGTTTCATGCGCAGGGCAGTGAAATTCTGCACCGCGTCGGTCAGGTCCTGGCTGTCCTGTTCGGGGCTGCCGGCCGGATCGTTCAAGCTGCTCAACGGCACCGCGAAGCGCGCCATGCTGGCCTTGGCCATCAGTGTGCGCGCATCGTTCTGGCTAAGTTGCAGGCACCAACCGGGCAGGCCGCTGTCGAGGCTCACGTAGTTATGGTCGAGCAGGCTCTGCTCGCATACGCAGGGCGAATTGAACAGGATTGGCAGGCCCGGTAACTCGCTCAGCTGGTGTTTGCTCAGAATGCGTTGCAGCTCGCCGTCGCGCACCGGCTGAAGGTCGCGCCCCAGCAGACTGCCAACGCGTTTCAGATCAAGCAGATGATCCTTCGGAATCAGTGACAGCACGGTGCCGATGCTGTCGCACAGCAGGCAGGCCTGCACCTGTTGGGCTACCGGCCCGGCATACTCGAGGGGCCGCAGTTGATAGGCAATGCCCTGCTGCTGCAGGAGTTTTTCAATAAGATCGGGCAGGCTGGTGCCGTGGGTGTCGCGGACTGCTTCAGTGGTCATTGCACTTTCCTTGATCCGTAGGCTGAGACGGGCTAAGGGTGTCAGGCTTTTCTTTGATCTTAGCATGGTAGTCTGACCCCCTGAGCATAGCTGGCCTCAGACCTGCGCAAAATGCTGGCCCTGGGCTATCCAGCGATCCAGCAATGGCTGTACATGGCCGGGGTGTTGGCTGGCCAGTTGTTGCGCCGCCTGTTGCACCGCGGGCAGCAGGTCGGCATCGCGCACAAGGTCGGCGACGCGAAATTGTACCAGCCCGGTCTGGCGGGTGCCGAGCACCTCGCCGGGGCCGCGCAGCGCCAGATCCTTCTCGGCAATCACGAAGCCGTCGCTGCTTTCACGCATGATGCCCAGACGCTCGCGGCCAAGAGCTGACAACGGCGCGTGGTACAGCAGTACGCAATGGCTGGCTGCGCTGCCGCGGCCGACGCGGCCGCGCAGCTGGTGCAGTTGCGCCAGCCCGAGACGCTCGGGGTTTTCGATCACCATCAGGCTGGCATTGGGTACATCCACGCCGACCTCAATGACGGTTGTTGCCACCAGCAAATGCAGATCGCCGCCCTTGAACGCTGCCATGATCTCGGCCTTCTCGGCAGCCTTCATGCGGCCGTGAATCAGCCCGATCGACAGTTCCGGCAGGCTGCTGCACAGATCCTCCCAGGCGCTTTCGGCGGCTTGCGCCTGTAACTGTTCGGACTCTTCAATCAGTGTGCAGACCCAGTAGGCCTGGCGCCCTTCGGCGCAGCCGGCGCGTACCCGCTCGATGACTTCGGGGCGGCGGCTATCGGACACCAGTACGGTGTTCACCGGCGTGCGCCCCGGTGGCAACTCATCCAGCACCGAGGTATCCAGGTCGGCGTAGGCGCTCATTGCCAGGGTCCGCGGGATAGGCGTGGCGGTCATGATCAACTGGTGCGGTGAGAAGCCGCCGGCGGCGCCCTTGTCGCGTAGCGCCAAGCGTTGCTGGACGCCAAAGCGGTGCTGCTCGTCGATGATCGCCAGCCCCAGATTGTGAAACTGGACCTCGTTCTGAAACAGCGCGTGGGTGCCCACCACCATCGCCGCTTCACCGGTGGCGATCATCTGTAACTGATTGGCGCGGGCCTTGCCCTTGAGCTTGCCGGCGACCCAGGCCACCGACAGGCCCAAAGCGGAAAACCAGCGCTGAAAGTTGTTGAAGTGCTGTTCGGCGAGAATTTCCGTGGGTGCCATGAGCGCCACCTGCCAACCGGCCTCGAGCGCCTGCAGGGCAGCCAGGGCGGCGACCACCGTTTTGCCGGCGCCGACGTCGCCCTGTACCAGCCGCAGCATGGGTTGGGGTTGGCGCAAGTCAGCCAGGATTTCAGCGGCGATGCGCGCCTGGGCGCCGGTCAACGGAAAGCCCAGTTGCTGCAAAAAGGCGCTGGCCAGGGTGCCTTCTGCCTGCATGACCGGGGCGCGGTGCGCGCGCATCTGGGCGCGTAAGCGCAGCATCGCCAACTGGTGTGCCATCAGCTCCTCAAAGGCGAGGCGGTGTTGGGCCCAGTGGCGGCCGTCCTGCAGCGCCTCAAGGTCAATGTCGGGCGGTGGGCGGTGCAGTATCTGTACGGCCTGATGCAGTGAGGAAAGCTGGTATTGGTCGGCCAGCGCCGGCGGCAGCCACTCCGGCAGATGGTTGCCGTTGGCCAGCCAAGCCAGTGCCGCCTCGCTGAGACTACGCAGGCGCTGCTGCGAGAGCCCTTCGGTAGCGGGGTAGATCGGCGTCAGGGTCTGGTTCACCGGCAGCGGCTCGGCGCCGTCCAGGTTTTGCATCTCGGGGTGATAGATTTCCAGCCCGGAGGCGCCCGGGCGCACTTCGCCATAGCAACGCCAATGGCTGCCGCGGCTCAGATTGGCCTTGAGCGCGGCGGAAAAATAATAGAAGCGCAGGCTGATGGTGCCGCTGCCGTCCTGAATGCGGCAAAGCAGGCTGCGGCGGCGCCCCATGACCACATCGGCGCCTACCACCACGCCCTCGATGACCGCGTCGAGCCCTGGTTGCAGCGCGCCGATGGGCGTCACCCGGGTGCGATCCTGGTAGCGCAGCGGTAGGTGGAAAAGCACGTCCTGCACGCTGTTCAGGCCGAGCTTGCCGAGCTTTTCTGCCAGTGCCGGGCCGATGCCCTTGAGCACGGTCAGCGGCGTGTGTTCGGCGACGCTACTCACTTGGGCGGCTGACCCACCGAGCACAGGCGAATCGAGTCGCTGAGCAGCTCTACGGCCTTGGGCCGCGGGAAGCTCGCGCGCCAGGCAATGGCGACGGTGCGGTAGGGCGCCGGCGCTGCAAAGCTCTTGGTCACCAGCAGCTCCGAGCTGTAGTAGCGATCATCAGCGGCCGACATGGGTAACACCGTCATGCCGATGCCGGAAGCGACCATATGCCGAATGGTTTCCAGCGAGCTGGATTCCACCGTGGTGTGCTTGTGTTGCTCATCACCCTTGCGCAGCGTGGGGCAGGCCTCCAGCACCTGATCGCGGAAGCAGTGACCCTCGCCGAGCAGCAGCAGCTTGTTGTCGTCCAGCTCATCCAGGGTGACGCTGGTGCGCTCTGCCCAGGGGTGGCTGGCAGGAATCAGCAGGCTGAACGGCTCGTCGTACAGCGGCATAGTTAGTACGTCCGGTTCCTGGAAGGGCAGCGCGATGATGATCGCGTCCAGGTCGCCGTTGCGCAGCTTGTCGCGCAGTACGTGGGTAAAGTTTTCCTCGATGTACAGCGGCATTTCCGGCGCCACCCGGTGCAGCTGCGGCACCAGGTGCGGGAACAGGTACGGCCCGATGGTGTAGATGGCGCCCACCTTGAGCGGCGCGGCCAGCTGATTTTTGCCGGCGCTGGCCAGCTCGCGAATGGCCAAGGCTTCTTCCAATACCTTCTGCGCCTGGGCCACGATGCGCTCACCAATCGGGGTCACCCGCACCGCGCTTTTGCTGCGTTCGAAAATCATGATGCCCAGTTCTTCTTCCAGCTTCTTCACCCCCACGCTGAGTGTTGGCTGGGACACATGGCAGCGTTCGGCGGCGTGGCCGAAATGCTGTTCTTGGGCGAGGGTGACTATGTAGCGTAATTCGGTCAGGGTCATGACGTCGCGGCCTGCGCTGGCAACTGGGAAGGGTCGGGCTCTAGCATAGCCCTTTGGTCGATAGAGTAAAACAATCAGGCGACGGCGCATGCAAGGTTATCTCTGCCGCAGGGGCTGCTAGAGTGTGCCCTTGGCACTCATCAACGAGGTGATTATGAAACAGGTGGTCATTGCCGGTTGTGGCGATGTGGGTAGCGCGTTGGGGTTGCAGCTGCAGGCACGCGGTTGGCAGGTATACGGATTGCGCCGTGACCCCTCGGCGCTGCCGGACGGCATTCTGCCCATCGCGGCCGATCTGACCCAGGCGACCAAACCAGCGGACTGGCCGGCCAAGGTCGACTACCTGGTCTACTGCCCGGCGGCCGGCAAACGTGACGCGGCGCTGTATCAGCGCCTGTATGTCGAAGGTTTGCAACATGTGCTGGGTTGGATCAAGGACAGCCGGCAGCGCTTGCAGTACCTGCTGCAGGTATCAAGTACCGGCGTTTACGCCCAGGCGGACGGCGAATGGGTTACCGAAAACAGCCGCGCGGAGGCGGATTCAGCGACCGCGAAACAACTGTTGGCAGCCGAAGACGTGGCGCTGCGTAGCGGCGTGCCGGCCAGCGTGGTCCGCCTGGGTGGCATCTATGGGCCGGGGCGCAACCGCTTGATCGAGCAGGTACGCACGGGCTTGCAGGTGCCGGAAGAGCCGCCGCAGTACACCAACCGTATTCATCGTGACGATGCCGCCGGCCTGCTCGCGCATCTGCTGGCGCTGGCCGAGCGGCGTGAGCTCTTGGCGCCCTGCTATTTGGGCGTGGACGACGACCCGGCCAGCCTGTTTGAGGTCACCAACTGGCTGGCCGGGCAGCTGGGTACCAGCCTGCAACCGGACGGCCCGCGTTCGACCCGCAGTGGCAGCAAGCGTTGCAGCAACGAGCTGGCCCGCGAATCCGGCTGGCATCCGGCGTATCCCAGTTACCGCGAAGGTTACGCCGAGCTGCTCAAGGGTTGAGGCTCAAGGCTGGGCGCTGCTGACCCGCCAGATGACGTTGCCGACGTCATCGGCCACCAGCAGCGCGCCTTCGCCGTCTATGGCAACGCCGACCGGGCGCCCTTGCGCCTCGCCCTGTTCATTCAGGAACCCGTCCAGCACGGTGTAGGGCGCGTCGTTCGGTCGCCCCTCCTTGAACGGCACAAACAGCACCTGATAACCGCTGTGCGGCTCGCGGTTCCAGGAACCGTGCTGGCCGATAAACAAGCCTTCGGTGAAGGGCGCAGGCAGGCGGCTGCCCACGGCGTTGCTCAAACCCAGCGAGGCGGTGTGTGAACCCAGGGCATAATCCGGTACCAGCGCCTTGGCGACCAGCTCAGGATTTTGCGGCGTCACCCGCTCATCCAGATGCTGACCAAAGTAGCTGAAGGGCCAGCCATAGAAGCCGCCATCCTGTACCGAGGTCATGTAATCCGGTACCAGATCGTTGCCCAGGCCGTCGCGCTCGTTGACTACCGTCCAGAGCGCGCCGCTGTGCGGCTCCCACGCCATGCCCACCGGGTTGCGCAGGCCGCTGGCAAACAACCGCTTGCTGCCGTCGGCGGGGTTGATTTCCCAGATGGCGGCGCGGCCCTGCTCATGCGCCAACCCGTTCTCGGCCACGTTACTGTTGGAACCCACAGCGGCGTACAGTCTGCTGCCGTCCGGGCTGGCGATCAGGTTCTTGGTCCAGTGATGGTTCAGCGCCCCGGCGGGCAGGCTGGTAATGAGCTCACCGGGTGCGGTGATCTGTGTCTGATCAGCGCGGTACGGGAAGCGCAGCACGCCATCGGTGTTGGCTACGTAAAGGTCGTTGCCGACCAGTGCCATGCCAAATGGTGAGTGCAGGCCGGCGATAAACACCGTGCGCTGGTCGACCACGCCGTCGCCATTGCTGTCGCGCAGTAGGCTGATGCGATCGGCGCTCGGTGTGGCAGCACCCGCCTTGGCCATGGCTTTCTTGGTCAGCCAGGCCTTCACTCCGCCGTCATCCTCGGGCTTGGCGGGGGCGTTGCTTTCAGCCACCAGCACATCGCCATTGGGCAGCACGTGCAGCCAGCGTGGATGATCCAGACCGCCGGCAAACGCGTGCACCTGCAAGCCCTTGCCGGCTTGCGGTTTGGCACCGGCCGACCAACCGACCGCAGGCGCGATATTCACAATGGGCAGCAAGCCGGCTTGTGGTTCGGGCAGGGCAGGGTGCGGACCCATGCCGGCGGTGATCGGCAAGGCCGGTTGGTTGCCGCTGCAACCGCTGAGGATTAGCGCCATACCAAGCAATGGCAGATAGACGCGCGGGGAATTATTCACGGGATTTCCTTGTCGGTGTTAAGGCAGCCGGAGAAAAGCTCAGTTTAGGTGAGCTGCTGGAGAACCTCTATCACTGACCCTTTCAGGGTAGGGATGTTCACCCGGCTGGCTCGATTCCGCATGACGCCGCTGGTCAATCGGCTAGCGGCGCAACTCGCAAAACGAGGAGATACAGATGAAAAAGTCAGCATCCGCGCATTGGGAAGGCTCGCTGAAGGAAGGTAAAGGCACGATTTCTACCGAGAGCGGTGCGCTCAAGGCCAACCCTTACGGTTTCAACACCCGCTTTGAAGATCAACCAGGTACCAATCCCGAAGAGTTGATTGGCGCGGCGCATGCCGGCTGCTTTTCGATGGCCTTTTCCATGTTGCTGGGCGAGGCCGGGTATACCCCGGACAGCGTCGACACCAAAGCGGTGGTCACGCTGAGCAAGCAGGACGATGGCTTTGCCGTCACCGCGGTAGCGCTGACCATGAACGCGGTGATTCCGGGTATCGAGCAGAAAGAGTTTGATGAAATTGCCGGCAAGGCCAAGAGTGGTTGCCCGATCTCCAAGCTGTTGAATGCCGACATCAGCCTTGAGGCGAAGCTCGGCTAACGCGGCGCCGCCAGCTGCAAGCCTTAAGCTTTATGCTTCAAGCAAAAAGCAGGCTTGTGTTGGCGTGAGGGTAGTGAGGCTATTTCAAGCTGAAAAAAAACCGCGCGGTTTCGACCTGCGCGGTTTTTTTTCAGCTTTCAGTTTTCAGCTCGGGAGGCGAACGTCAGCCCACTACCATAATCCCGTCCATTTCTACCGGCACGCCCTTGGGCAGCGCGGCAACGCCAATCGCGGCGCGGGCCGGGTAGGGCTTTTCGAAGTAACGCTCCATGATCTCGTTGACCGTGGTGAAGTTGCTCAGATCGGTCAGGAAGATATTCAGCTTAACGATATCCTGCAGCTTGCCACCGGCGGCTTCGGCAACGGCGGTCAGGTTGTCGAATACGCGGCAGACCTGGGCTTCAAAGCCTTCAACCACTTCCATGGTGGCGGGGTCGAGCGGAATCTGGCCAGACAGGTAAACCGTGTTACCCACCTTGATGGCCTGGGAATAGGGCCCGATAGCGGCAGGTGCCTGCTCGCTGGTGATGACTTGCTTGTTCATGTGTGCTCCGGAAAATCAGTTTTTCAGACGGGTAATACGCATCACGCCGTTGAGCGAGCGAATGCGTTTGATGAGTTGTGACAGGTGCAGGCGGTCGCGCACCCGGATAACCAGTTGAACCACGCTGATACGACCGTCGCGTTCGTCCACGCTGATCTTGTCGATACTGGCGTCGGCGACGGTGATGCCGGTAGCCAGCTGGGCAATAATGCCGCGCTGGTGTTCCAGCTCCACCCTGAGTTCAACGGTAAATTCGCCGCTGACATCCTTGTCCCAGGTCAGATGCATGGTCTTTTCGGTGTTGTGGCGGCTGTCGACCAGGTTTTTACAGTTCTCCTGATGGATAACCATACCTTTGCCGGAAGACAGATAACCCACAATCGGGTCGCCCGGAATCGGGTTACAGCAGCGCGCGAAGCTGACCACCAGGCCTTCGGTGCCGCGGATTGCCAGCGGACTTTCGCCACTGCCGGTGTCGTCCGGGCTCTGGTCGATACGTTGTTTTTCTGTCTCTTCTACGCCGCCGTCCGCCGCCAGTAGCCGGCGTGCGACCACATACGCCATGCGGTTGCCCAGGCCGATGTCCGACAGCAGGTCTTCCAGGTGCTCCATGCCGCAGTCCTTCAACACCCGGTCAATGCGCGGCTGCGGAATCTCGCCCAGGTGGGTATCAAAGCTGGTCAGCACCTTGTCGAGTAGCCGCTCGCCCAGGGCGATGGATTCGGAATGACGCTGATGCTTGAGAAAGTGACGGATGTTGCTACGCGCCTTGCCGGTAATCACGAAGCTCAGCCAAGCGGGGTTGGGCCTGGCGCCAGGCGCGGTGATGACTTCGACGGTCTCGCCGCTTTGCAGCGGTTCGGAGAGCGGGGCTAGCCGCCGGTTGACGCGACAGGCAATGCAGCTGTTGCCCACATCGGTATGGACGGCGTAGGCAAAGTCGACCGGAGTCGACCCCTTGGGCAGCTCCATGATGCGGCCTTTGGGGGTGAAGATGTAGACTTCGTCGGGGAACAGGTCGATCTTGACGTTTTCGATGAACTCCAGCGAGTTACCGGCGTTCTGCTGCAGCTCGAGCACGCTTTTGAGCCACTGGCGGGTGCGCGCGTGATTACCGTTGATCACGTCGTCCTTGGATTTGTACACCCAGTGCGCGGCGATGCCGCTATTGGCCAGCTCTTCCATCTCTTCGGTGCGAATCTGAATCTCGATCGGTACCCCGTGCATGCCGAACAGCGTGGTATGCAGTGACTGGTAGCCGTTCGCCTTGGGGATCGCGATGTAGTCCTTGAAGCGGCCGGGGAAGGGCTTGTACAGGCTGTGCACGGCGCCGAGGACGCGGTAGCAGGTGTCGGCCTTGTCGACGATGATGCGGAAGGCGTAGACATCCATGATCTCGGTAAAGGCCTTACGCTTGCCGCGCATCTTTTGATAAATGCCGTACAGGTGTTTCTCGCGGCCCATCACCTTGCCCTGCAGGCCTTCGCGCTCGAGGCAGGCCTGCAGTGAATCAAGAATGCGGTTGAGCAGCTCCTTGCGGTTGCCCCGGGCACTGCGTACGGCGCGGTCGATCAGCTGCGAGCGCATCGGATACATGGCCTTGAAGCCAAGGTCTTCGAACTCGGTGCTCAGGCTGTGCATGCCCAGGCGTGCGGCGATGGGCGCGTAGATCTCCAGGGTTTCCTTGGCGATGCGGCGGCGCTTTTCCGGCGCCAGAGCGCCCAGGGTGCGCATGTTGTGCAGGCGGTCGGCCAGCTTGACCAGGATCACGCGAATATCGCGCGCCATCGCCAGGGCCATTTTCTGGAAGTTCTCGGCCTGCGCTTCGGCCTTGGTCTCGAAGGTCATCTGGGTCAGCTTGCTGACGCCATCAACCAGTTCGGCCACGGTGTCGCCAAACTGCGCGACCAGCGCATCCTTTGGTATGCCGGTGTCTTCGATCACATCGTGCAGCATGGCCGCCATCAGGCTCTGATGGTCCATGTGCATGTCGGCCAGGATATGGGCTACTGCGAGGGGGTGGGTGACGTAGGGCTCACCGCTGCGACGGGTCTGACCGTCGTGCGCCTGTTCGGCGTAGAAATACGCGCGCCGGACCAGGTTGACCTGCTCCGGCTCAAGATAACTGCCGAGGTTGTCGGCAAAGACTTCTATCGCAGACATGTAGCTCTCCCGCGTCCACCGAGGTGGACGTATACGTCAGGAATGCCCGGCCTGCGCAATCTGCTTACTCGGCCTCGTCGGCTTCCAGCGAGTACAGAGGTTCTTGCTGATCCTGCAGGGCTTCTTCAGCCATGATCTGATTGGTCACCAGACCTTCAGCAATTTCGCGCAGGGCAACCACGGTCGGCTTGTCGTTTTCCAGGGCTACCTTGGCATCTTTGCCGCCGGTCGCCAGCTGACGTGAACGCTTGGAGGCCAGCATGACCAGCTCAAAACGGTTTTCTACATTTTCCAGGCAGTCTTCAACGGTGACGCGGGCCATGGTGTTACTCCGGAACGGGTATCTGTGAAATCGGGTTGCGTGCAATCAAGGTTGCTTGGCAACGGCTTGATAGTAACGCAGGACCGAGCAGTTTACTTAATTGCGCCTCCATCTGACAAGAGCGCCTGCAACAGGCGGGTGTGGCGCGATTGCTGTGAGCTGGTCTGCAGATGCTTGGCGCGCAGGATGGCCTTGAGGTCATCGAGCGCCGTGGTGAAGTCGTCGTTGATCACCAGGCTGTCGAATTCCACGTAGTGGCTCATCTCGGCCACGGCCTCGGCCATGCGCTTGTCGATCACTTCGCCGGCGTCCTGGCCACGTTGGGTCAAACGCTCGCGCAGGGCGCTCTGTGACGGCGGCAGAATGAAGATGGAGTGTGCCTGCGGCAGCTTGTGACGTACCTGCTGCGCGCCTTGCCAGTCGATCTCGAGGATCAGGTCATGGCCTTCGGCAAGAGTATTTTCAACCGTGCTCTGCGACGTGCCGTAAAGGTTGCCGAAAACTTCGGCGTGCTCCAGAAAGTCCCCGTGGCCAACCAGCTCCATGAAGCGCTCGCGGCTGGTGAAGTGATAGTTGACGCCGTCTGCCTCGCCGGGGCGCATGGCGCGCGTGGTATGCGACACCGACACGTGCAGGTTTTCGGTCTGCTCGAGCAGCGCTTTGACCAGGCTGGTCTTGCCTGCACCGGAAGGGGCGGAAACGATGTACAGGGTGCCGGTGGCGTGGCTCATCAGAAACAATTTCCTGCGGGTCGATTGAGGGGGGAATGGCGCAAATTATAGGGAGTTTGCTCGCCGCCGTCATGGGTAACCTTTGTTGGGCGCATTCCGTTAAGCTTGAGCTTCAGTGAAATGGCAAACAAGGTGCGCTTCGATATGATCTCCAAATGGCAGTGGTTGCTGGCGCAGTTGACCCGCATGCTCTGGGTGCGGGCATCCCTGTTTGCCCTGCTGGCGGTGCTTGCCGCGTTGCTGGCCACCGCGGCCGACCGGGTGATGCCTGAGGGTTTGCCGCTCAGCATTGGCGCTGAATCGGTGGAGCCGATTCTGAATATCCTCGCTTCCAGCATGCTGACCGTCACCACCTTTTCGTTGACCGTCATGGTCTCGGCCTACGCTGCCGCCACCACCAGCGTGACGCCCCGCGGTGTGCGGTTACTGATGCAGGACACCACCACGCAGAACGTGCTGGGTACCTTTCTGGGCTCGTTCCTGTTCAGTCTGGTGGCGATCATCGCCTTGAGCACGAACGCCTACGGCGAGCGCGGGCGCATCGTGCTATTTGCCTTCACCTTGCTGGTCATACTCATCATTGTGGTCACCATGCTGCGCTGGATCGACCATCTGTCACGCTTTGGCCGCGTGGGAGATACCACCGACCGGGTCGAGCAGGCGACCCTGGCGGCCTTGCAGAACCGCGTCGACAACCCCTGCATGGGCGCGCGACCCTGGCTGGATGGTGTTCTACCGGCCGATGTGGTGCCGATCTACGCCGATTGCGTGGGTTACGTTCAGCATGTGGATGTAGAAAAGCTGCAGGAGGCGGTGGCCACACAAGACTTGCAGGTGCATGTCACCACGCTGCCCGGCGGCTTTGTCGATGCTGGGCGTGCCCTGGCCTGGGTGGGCGCCGCCGCAGATGTGCAAACGCGCAATGAGCTGAGCGCCGCCTTTACCGTCGGCAAGGAACGCTCCTTCGATCAGGACCCGCGTTTCGGCCTGGCGGTCTTGGCGGAAATTGCCTCTCGCGCGCTGTCGCCGGCAATGAACGATCCCGGTACCGCGATCGACGTGGTCGGTCGGGGTGTGCGTACGCTGTCGTGCTGGCCTGCCGACCCGGGTACCGTCCTGTCCAAGGCCATACACTACCCGCAAGTGAGCGTGCCGCCGCTGGCATTGGGTGATTTGTTCGACGATGTATTTGCCCCCATTGCCCGTGACGGCGCCAGCCTGCTCGAGGTGCAGTCGCGGCTGCAAAAGGCCTATGCGGGGCTGGCGGCCAAAGGCGGCAGTTTTCAGGCAGAGGCGCAGCGGCATGCCGCGCTGGCGCTCAAACGCGCCGAAACTGCGATGACGCTGGAGGAGGATCTGGCCAGGGTACGCGCGCTTGCGGCGCCGCTGGTGAGTTGATCGCGTCGCTGCTGTTGCTCGGCCGCGGCGCCAGCCGTATACAATAGCCCCCCGTTTGCCCGTATTCGAGAGACCGCTTTGATGACTGATCACCGCTCACCGCCCGAGGCGACCCGCGCTGAGCCGGATTCTGCTACCGCACCGGCACCCGACCGGCCCAAGGGCGCGTTGCGTCAGGATGCCATTTATCGCGCGATCAGCGATGCGGTGATCGAGCACCGTCTCAAGCCCGGCGCGCGCCTGCGTGAGGATGCGCTGGCGGAGGTGTTTGGTATCAGCCGCACCGGTATTCGCAAGGTGTTGCAACGCTTGGCACTGGAGCAGCTGATCACCCTGACGCCCGGCAAAGGCGCGGCAGTGACCCGCCCATCGGCCGAGGAAGCGCGGGAGATATTTGATGCCCGGCGCTTGACCGAATGCGCCTTGATGGCGCGCCTGGCAACGCGTATCCAACCCGCCGAGCTGGCGCAATTGCGCGCCTTGGCCGGTGATGAACAGCTGGCCTTGCAGGGCCACGAGCAGAGTGTGGCGATTCGCCTGTCGGCGGATTTTCACGCGCGGCTGGCGGAGCTGGCGGGGAACCAGACACTGGCGCGTTTTGTTGGCCAGTTGTGCTCGCGCTCATCGCTGATTCTGGCGGTGTATGGGCATGCCGGGAATCTGGGCTGCGAGTGCAACGATCACAATCAGTTGGTCGACCTGCTGCAGGCCGGCGATAGCGAGCAGGCAGCGGCCTTCATGCGCCGTCATCTGGATTCGATCGAAGCGTCGCTGTCGATCGACGAGGCCCCGGATGAGGCCCCGGACCTGCGCGACATTTTCTCAACCTACCGATAAGCCCCAAACGGCCACTGGTAAGCCAGGCTGAACGCAACCGGACGCTGCGTTCAGCCTGCGCGGATTACTGCCGGAAACGCTGGCAGGGCGCCCAGTACATCATCAACAGGTAGTAGCTCAACCCAGCCGGAATCAGACTGGCATACCAGGAGACGGTGGCGACATTCAGCGCCACGATAGCGCCGATGGCGGTAGCGATCAGCGCTGCATAGTTGACGCCGCGGTATGGGCCTTGGGCGTCGTAGAGGTGCTCCAGGTTCAGCGTACGCTTGCGCAGTAGGTAGTAATCCACCACCAGGATGGCGAAGATCGGGCCGAGGAACGCCGAGTAGGTCTGCACGAAAACCTGCAGGCCGGCGGCTGAGTCCGCGCTGACCAGCTTCCACGGGAAAGTGCCGAACGCCAGCAGACCGACAACGATGGTTGCCGGGCGAAACTTCATTTTGAACACGTCCATCAGCACATAGGTTGGCGGCACCACGTTGTTCAGCACGTTGGTGGTGACCTGGGCGAAGGCGATGAACAGCAGCGTGGTCATCAGCAGCGGCGTGTTATCCACCGCGTTGGCAAACACCTGAATCGGGTCAGCTACGCCGGTGGCTTCCGACACCATGTAGCCGATCAGCCCCATGAACAGGGTGCACGGCAGGATCGACATGGAGTAGATGGTGGTCAGCAGGCCGGGGCTGGTGCCGTGCTTGTGCTCGCGTGAGTAGTCGCTGACGTTGAGGATCATGGTGCTGTAGATGCCGAGAAACAGCATGGTCGCACTCCAGAACGGCAAGCCCCACGAGCCCTGCATGGTCAGCAGGTTGCTGGAAAGCTCGCCACCATAGCGCTGCACTGTGCTGTAAAACATGTACACCAGTGACGCCAGAATAAAGGCGCTGCCGACGTTCTCCAGCCACTTGATGCCCTGAAATCCCATCACCGACAGGGCGATCTGCAGGAACTGGAAGGCAATGAAGAAGAACACCAGGTTGTCGAAGCCGAACAGCGTCGCCGACACCATGTTCAGCGCACCGGCGCCAATCCAGCTTTGAAAGCCGTACCAGACGATCGCCGGCACCGCGCGCACCAGGCCGGGCAAGCGCGTGCCGCCGAAGCCGAACGCGCTGCGCGCCTGCACCATGAAGGGAATACCGTACTTGTAACCGGCGGCGCCGTTGAGCACCAAAGCGATGCCGATGACAAAGCAGCCGATGGCAATCGCCAGGGTCGCCTGCAGCAGGTTCAGCGTGCCGACCACGCTGGAGCCCATGGTGAAGGTGCCGATGGCCACACAGCCACCAAACCAGGCCAGCAGGTAGGAAAGCCGACCCATGATGCGGGTTTTCTGCGGCGCCAGCGATTCCTCGCCCGGCGCCTTGCTGGCCGCGGCCGGTTGGCCACCCAGGTTTGCGGTGTTGACGTCAGTGTTCATGAGGCAGCCTCTTGGCATTTGTTGTGCATTGTTATCTCCGGAGGTTCAGCTGTCGTTTTCTGCTTGCGAGTGGTGGTTATGCCGGCAGGCACCACGCCCGGTTGAGCGGCGCGGTAGTCAGTCCAGCGTGAGGTTGGAATAGCGTGCAAAGCTGCCGCTAAAGGGTTTCGGTAACGGAAAGGCCAGATCGCCAAACTTGCTGGTGCCCAGCCCCAGGCCGACCACGGCCTCGGCCAGTTTGACCGCGGCGGTTACGCCCTCGACGATGGGCAGGCCTACCGCTTCAGTGATCTGCGGGGTCAGGTCGGCCATGCCGCCACAGCCGAGCACGATGGCGCCGATGTTGTCTTCGCGCTTGGCGCGCAGACACTCTTCGATAATCAGTTGCAGGGCCAGATCGGGGTTGTCTTCCAGTTCCAGTACCGGAATATCCGCCGCCCGTACCTTGCGGCAACTGTGGCTGAAGCCGTAGCTATCGAGCAGATGCTCGGCGATGATGGCGGTGCGGGGTAGCGTGGTAACCACCGAGAAACGCGTGCTGATCAGGCTGGCGACATGGAAAGCCGCTTCGGCAATGCCGATCACCGGCGCGCGGGTCAGTTCGCGGGCGGCATTCAGGCCGGGGTCGCCAAAGCAGGCAATAATGTAGGCATCGGCACCTTTGCCATCACCGTCACGTTCACCGGCCAGCACCTCCTCCAGGACGCCGACCGCACTGACGGCTTCGTCGAAGTGGCTCTCGATCGAGACCGGTCCGCAACTCGGCTGGCTGGCGGTAATCAGGGTACCGGGCGAGGCGACGGCCTTGGCGGCGCTGCCGATGGTGTCGGTCATGGCGCGGGTGGTATTGGGGTTGATGACGCGAATATGCATTGCTCTGGCCTGTTCTGTAGTGAGACGCCTGTTGTTTGTACACAACAGCATTTGATAATTGTATACAATTGATCGAATGTAAAACCAAAGATAGCCCCTGCTTATTGTTCGCAATAAGCATGCCTTTTGCGCCATCGCCGCGTTTGGGCAGTAAAAAACGTAGAGAAAGGACAGGTAACCATGAGCAACAGCGCCCATTACCCCCGTGATCTGATTGGTTACGGCAGAACGCCACCCGAGGCAAACTGGCCCGGCAAGGCCCGTATCGCCGTGCAGTTTGTCCTGAACTATGAAGAGGGCGGCGAGAACTGTGTACTGCACGGCGACAGCCATTCAGAAAAGTTTCTCTCGGAGATTGTTGGCGCTGAAGCCTTTGCCGACCGCCACCTGAGCATGGAGTCCATCTACGAATACGGCTCACGCGCTGGCGTGTGGCGGCTACTCAACGAGTTTGAAAAGCGCGGCCTGCCACTGACCGTGTTTGGCGTGGCCATGGCGCTGGAGCGCCATCCCGAGGTAGCGCAGGCGTTCAAGGAACTGGATCATGAGGTGGCCTGCCATGGCTGGCGCTGGATTCACTACCAGAACATTCCCGAAGCGGTCGAGCGCGAGCACCTGCAGCGTGCGCTGGAGATATTCCAGCGTCTTTACGGTGCACAGCCGGAGGGGTGGTATACCGGCCGCGACAGCCCGAATACGCGCCGCTTGCTACTCGATCAGGGCGGATTCTTGTACGACAGCGATTACTACGGCGACGATCTGCCGTTCTGGAGCCGCGAGGCCGACAGCCAGGGCGAGCTGCACGATCACTTGATCGTGCCCTACACGCTGGATACCAACGACATGCGCTTTGCCTCGCCGCAAGGCTTCAATACCGGTGAGCACTTTTTCCAGTATTTGAAAGACGCCTTTGACGTGCTCTACGCCGAAGGTGAAGATTTGCCGAAAATGCTCTCGGTCGGCCTGCATTGCCGGCTGATCGGCCGCCCCGGACGCTTCCGCGGGCTGCAGCGTTTTCTCGATTACATCGAATCCCATGATCGGGTCTGGGTAACACGGCGCGTCGATATCGCCCGTCACTGGGCCGTGCATCATCCCGTTCAAACCCAGGAGTCAGCATGAGCAAGCAACCCACCCCCCGCAGCTATTACGCGCCCACCGGCGGGCACCCGCCACAGACCCAGCTGACTACCGATCGCGCGGTATTTACCGAGGCTTACGCGGTGATTCCCAAGGGTGTGATGCGTGACATCGTCACCAGTCACCTGCCGTTCTGGACCGGCACTCGCCTCTGGGTGTTGTCGCGCCCGCTCTCCGGCTTCGCCGAGACCTTTTCGCAGTACATCATGGAAGTGCAGCCCGGTGGTGGCAGCGACAAGCCGGAAACCGACCCGACCGCCGAGGGCGTGCTGTTTGTGGTAGAAGGTGAAATGACCCTGACCCTCAATGGTCAGCAGCACCAGATAAAAGAGGGCGGCTACGCCTTCATTCCGCCGAGCAGCGATTGGCAGTTGCACAACAACAGTGGCGCCGTGGTGCGTTTCCACTGGGTGCGCAAGGCCTACGAGAAAGTCGAGGGTATCGACGCGCCGGAAGCCTTTGTTACCAACGAAAATGATATTGAGCCACTGGTCATGCCCGGCACCGACGGCGCTTGGAGTACCACGCGTTTCGTCGATATGAGCGACATGCGCCACGACATGCACGTGAATATCGTCAACTTCCAGCCCGGCGGCGCGATTCCCTTTGCCGAGACCCACGTCATGGAGCACGGCCTCTATGTACTGGAAGGCAAAGCCGTCTACCTGCTGAACAAGGACTGGGTCGAAGTGGAAGCCGGCGACTACATGTGGCTGCGCGCCTTCTGCCCGCAGGCTTGCTACGCCGGCGGCCCTGGCCCGTTCCGCTACCTGCTGTACAAGGATGTGAACCGCCACATGAAGTTGCCAACCTTTGCGCGCTGAGGAGTGACCCATATGGCCGCTGACCTACTGCAACTCACCGCGCAGCCACTGACCCCGGAGGCCTTCGCGGCCTTCGGTGAGGTGATTGATTCGCGCAGCTCCGAGCACTTTCTGATCAACTCTGGCCGAACCCGCCGGCACCACGACCTGGCAAAGGTTGAGGTCGCAGGTGACGACGCACGCGTGCTGATCAGCATCTTCGTCAGCCAGCCGGTCACCGTGCCGCTGGAGCTGACCTTTCTGGAGCGCCACCCGCTCGGCAGTCAGGCCTTCGTGCCGATGCACGAGGAGCAGTTTCTGATTGTGGTGGCGCCGCCGGGCGATGTGATTGATCCCGCCGAGGTGCGCGCCTTCATCACCGATGGCCGTCAGGGCGTCAACTACCGTATCGGCACCTGGCACGCGATTCAGTCGGTGTTGGAGCGTGAAGGGGAGTTTCTGGTGGTCGATCGCGGCGGTGCCGGGCACAACTGCGATGAATACCCCATCGCTATTCGGGTCACCCTGGAGTGACCCTGCGCCGAGGTGGATGCCGCTCCGCAACGGAGCGGTGTTGGCTTATTCGATATTCTGAATCTGCTCGCGCATCTGCTCGATAAACACCTTCAGATCCACGGCGGCCTGGGTGCTACGGGTATCGATGGCCTTGGAGCCGAGGGTGTTGGCTTCGCGGTTGAACTCCTGCATCAGAAAGTCCAGACGGCGGCCGATGGCGTCCTTGCTGCCCAGTACGCGGCGGGTTTCGGCGACGTGGGTGTCTAGCCGGTCGAGTTCTTCGGCGACGTCAATCTTCTGCGCCAGCATGACGATTTCCTGCTCGACGCGGGTGCTGTCCAGTTCCAGCTTGGCTTCAGTGAAACGGTCAATCAGCTTTTGCCGATGGGCGCTGAGCAGCGTGGGCATCATCTCGCGTAGTATCGCGGTGCGGTCGCTGATGCTGACCAGGCGTTCTTCGATCAGTTGCTTCAGCTCGGCGCCTTCGCGGGCGCGATGATCCTTGAGTTCGACCAGTGCGGGTTCGAACAGCTCGCGGGCGCTTTTTACCAGCGCGGCCTGATCGTTTTCCTGACCGCTCAACACGCCGGGCCAGGCCAGCAACTCCAGTGGGTTGATCTGCGCCGGGTTGGCCAATTGGTCGCCCAGCTGCTCCGCCGCTTTCACCAGTTGTGTGACCAGTGGCTGATTCAGGCTGAGGTCGCGTGCGTCGTTGCTCACCGGATTAAACCGCAGCGTGCATTCCACCTTACCCCGAGCCAACTGCTTGCGAAGCCGCTCACGCAGGGGGCCTTCCAGCTCGCGGAAGGCTTCCGGCAGGCGCAGGGTGACTTCCAGATAGCGGTGGTTAACCGAGCGCATTTCCCAGGCCAGGTTGCCCTGATCGGTGCTGAGTTCGCTGCGGGCGAAGGCGGTCATGCTGTTAACCATGGGAATCCTCTGAGCTGGTTGATGCTGGCGGCAAAGGCGCATTGTAGCCGCTTGCCGGCGTCAAGGTTAAGCAGGTGGTCAGGTTGGCGGCGGGTCTGGCCCGCAGCCTGCTATACTCCGCCGACTTTACACACTGCAGTACAAGGATTCCTCTATGCAACGCCCCAGTGAACGCGCCGCTGATCAAATGCGTCAGGTAACTCTGACCCGCCATTACACTAAACACGCGGAAGGCTCGGTCTTGGTCGAGTTTGGCGATACCAAGGTCATCTGTACGGTCAGTGTCGAAGCCGGCGTGCCGCGCTTTCTGCGTGGCTCTGGCCAGGGTTGGGTCACCGCTGAATACGGCATGCTGCCGCGTTCGACCGGTTCGCGCATGCAGCGCGAGGCCAGCCGTGGCAAGCAGGGCGGTCGTACGCTGGAGATTCAGCGTCTTATCGGTCGCTCGTTGCGCGCAGCGGTTGATCTGAAAACCCTGGGTGAGAACACCCTGTACATCGACTGCGACGTGATTCAGGCCGACGGCGGTACCCGCACGGCGTCCATTACCGGCGCCTGCGTGGCGTTGGTCGATGCGCTGCGGGCGATGAAGCTGCGCGGTGCGATCAAAAAGGTGCCTGAAGTGCAGATGATCGCGGCGATTTCCGTGGGTATCTATCAAGGCGTACCGGTACTGGATCTGGATTATCCGGAAGATTCCGCCGCCGATACCGACCTCAACGTGGTAATGACCGACAAGGGCGGTTTTATCGAGGTGCAGGGCACCGCTGAGGCGGCGCCGTTCAGCCCGGAAGACCTCAACGCCATGCTGGCGTTGGCGCGCAAGGGCACCGAGGAGCTGTTTGCGCTGCAGCTGGAAGCACTGAAAGACTGAGTGTTCAGCTGATTGTTGCGCGAAAAAGGCAGGCCACTGGTCTGCCTTTTTTGTGTCTGGCGTTACAGTCCGGCGCGGCGTTGATACCCAAGCTCAGTAAACTTTGCTACAACTCTCTGGGTGTTCCATGTCGACTTGCCACGGAGAGCGCCACATGACTGATACCAGCATTCCCCCAAGTACCCCGCCTGAGGCTACACCGCCACCTGCACCGGGCACGCCCGGTCCACAGGCCCGGCAATGGGCACTGATCGCCCACCTGGCCGGTTTTCTCGGCTGCGTGATTCCCTTTGGCAACCTGATTGGCCCATTGATTGTCTGGCAATTGAAGAAGGACGAAGATCCCTTTATTGATGATCAGGGCAAGGAATCGCTGAATTTCCAGATCACGGTTTCATTGCTGTTGCTGCTCAGCTTTATCCTGATGGTGGTGGTTATCGGCCTGTTCCTGATCTGGATAGTGGCCATTGGCGCGGTGGTGCTGATGATTATCGCGGCAATCAAGTCAAACGAGGGTACGGCTTATCGCTATCCTTTCTGCTGGCGGCTGATCAAGTAAGCCGTTTGTGGGCGTACGGCAATCAGCGCCGATCTGGTTGCGTACGTCCGCGTTAAGGCGCCAAAATAACGTTTATCTTTTCCAAAAACCTAACCGAAAGTGCCTTTCTGATCGGCAATTTGGCCATCATTCGGCCAGCGTCGAACAGGTCTCATTTCACGATACCCACATGATTTGTCGGCTTGAATAGGCCGGTTTTAACGCGTACCGTCTCTTCGCCTGAAACAAAATGATAATCAAAATCATTTGAATTCGCGAAGGAGGTGGGCAGTGAGATCACTGATCAGGGAGCATGACCAGGCCCTTGGCGCGCTGGAGCCAGGAGCAGCCGAGTTCTGTTTCCGTTCGCCGCATGGCAGTGTGCGCGCCAGCGGAATGTTTCAGCGCATTACCACGGCGGCGGCGCCCGATGGTGCGGCCTTGCAGGCACAGGTAACTTCGGCCTTGGCCGAGGCGCGGGCGGCAGGGCAGTCGCGGCCTCTGGTGGTGGGCGCCATACCCTTCGATACACGCACGCCCTCCTGCCTTTACGTGCCACAGCAGGTTACCCGCTATGCGCGCAGTGACTCTCGGGTGCGCATGGCACCGATCAGCGCCGGGCGCCTGCTGGTGCGGCGCAACCTGCCGGAAGAGGCGCGGTTCAAGCAGGCGGTTGGCGAGGCGGTTGCCGCCTGTCGGCAGGGCGCGCTGGACAAGGTGGTGCTCTCGCGCTTGCTCGAACTGGAGTTTGACAGCGCGCCGCAAACCGCTGCGGTTTACAGCCGTCTGCAGCAGCTGAATCCCGAGGCGTATCACTTCTCCCTGCCGCTGCCCTGTGGCGGACATCTGATTGGCGCCAGCCCGGAACTCTTGCTGCGCAAGCAAGACAACCAGTTTATGAGCAATCCGCTCGCCGGCTCGGCGCGGCGCGAGCTGGAGGCGGTAGCTGACCGCCGTGTTGCCACGCAGCTGGTGGCCTCGGCCAAGGATCGTCATGAGCATCGGCTGGTGATTGAGCAGATGCAGCGCCAGTTGGCTCCGTTGTGCAGGTTTTTGCAGGTGCCATCGGCGCCGGACCTGCTGCCGACCACGCGGCTGTGGCACCTTTCCACACGGATCGAAGGCGAGTTGCAAGCGCCTTTGAGTGCGCTGCAGTTGGCCTGTCAGCTGCATCCCACTCCGGCGCTCTGCGGTTACCCGACGGCGCAGGCACGCCAGCTGATCGCAGCGCTGGAGCCGTTTGACCGTGGCCTGTTCGGCGGCATCGTCGGCTGGGCGGACGATCAGGGTAATGGCGAGTGGGTGGTGGTGATTCGTTGCGGCATCATCAGTGGCCGCCAGGTAAGGCTGTTTGCCGGTGCCGGGCTGGTGGAAGCCTCCTGCCCGCAGGCCGAATGGGCCGAAACCGGCGTCAAGCTGGGCACCATGCTCAACGCCTTCGGGCTGGATACGGAGGCCACGGCATGAGCATTCCTTTTACACCCTGGCCGGCTGACCTGGCCGCGCGCTACCGCGCTGCCGGTTACTGGAGCGGCGAGCCCCTGACGCGGGTAATAAGCCGCCATCTGCCGGAGCAGGGCGATCGCATTGCGCTGATCTGCGGCGCACGTCAGTTCAGTTACCGCGAGCTGGATCAGCTCAGCGATCGCCTGGCGGTGCGCCTGACGGCCAGCGGGCTGGCCTGCGGTGACCGCGCGCTGGTGCAGCTGCCGAACATCGCCGAGTTCTATCTGGTGTTTCTGGCGCTGCTGAAAATGGGCGTGGCGCCGGTCAATGCGCTGTTCAGCCATAACCGGCTGGAACTGCAGGCCTATGCCGAGCAGATTCGCCCGCGCCTGTTTATCGGTTCACGGGCGCACGCATTGCTGGCCGATGACGACTTTCTGCAGTCGCTGCAGCAGCAGGTGCCCGAGCTGCAAATCCTGCTGATGCTAGCCGATAGCGACCCGGAGCGGGATTTGCAGCAGTGGTTCCAGAGCGCGCCGCAAGCGCAGGCGCTTGCGGCGAGCGCCGCCGATCAAGTGGCGTTCTTCCAACTCTCGGGTGGCAGTACCGGCACCCCCAAGCTGATTCCGCGCACCCACGATGACTACTACTACAGCGTGCGCCGCAGCGCAGAGATCTGCGCCTTGGGGCCAGAGACCCGCTACCTTTGCGCCTTGCCGGCGGCGCACAACTTTCCACTCAGTTCACCGGGCGCGCTGGGCGTGTTCCACGCCGGCGGCAGCGTTGTGCTGGCAAGCGACCCCGGCGCCACCACCTGCTTCCCGCTGATCCACCGCCATCAGGTCAGCATGACCTCACTGGTGCCACCGGCGGTCTCACTGTGGCTGCAGGCAGCACCGGGTTACCGCCATGAGCTGGCCAGCCTGCAACTCTTGCAGGTGGGTGGCGCCAAGCTGCCGGAAGCGCTGGCAAGGCGCATTGAGCCAGAACTGGGCTGCCGTTTGCAGCAGGTATTCGGCATGGCCGAAGGCTTGGTCAACTACACCCGCCTGGACGACAGCGATGCCAAGGTAATGCTCACCCAGGGTTGCCCGATGAGCGCAGACGACGAGGTGCGCGTGGTAGACCCTGAGGGCAACCCGGTGGCCGCAGGGCAAACCGGCGCACTGCTGACCCGCGGCCCCTACACCTTTCGCGGTTACTTCCAGAGCCCCCGGCATAACGCCGAGGTGTTTGACGCCGAGGGGTTTTACCGCTCCGGTGATCTGGTGCAGCAGGATGCCGACGGTTACCTCACCGTGGTCGGCCGTCTCAAGGATCAGATCAACCGCGGCGGCGAGAAGATCGCCGCCGAAGAGGTAGAGGGGCAGTTGCTGCGCCACCCGGACATTTTGCAGGCAGCGCTGGTTTCCATGCCGGATGCGGCGCTGGGCGAGAAGAGCTGCGCCTTCATTGTCGCAACCAATCCGGGTCTCAAGCCGCTGACGTTGCGCAAGTACTTGCGCACTCGGGGCGTGGCGGACTTCAAATTGCCCGACCGCTTCGAGTTGATCGACGTACTGCCCTACACCGCCGTGGGCAAGATCGACAAGCTGCGCCTGCGCCAGCGTATCGCCCACCAATTGCAGACTCCTGCCTGATCGAGGACCGACCTATGGCCATTCCTTCCCTGACCTCTTACGCAATGCCCGCCGACTGGGCGCCAAACAAGGTGCAATGGCAGCTTGATCCGGCGCGGGCGGTGCTGTTGATTCACGATATGCAGGACTACTTCGTCGGCTTTTACGGCGCCGAGAGCGCGCTGATGAGCGCCGTGATCAAGCGCCTTGTGGCGGTGCGGGCCCAGTGCAAGGCGCTGGGCATTCCGGTGATTTACACCGCGCAGCCCACCGCGCAAAGCGACGCCGACCGCGCTCTGCTCAACGACATGTGGGGGCCAGGGCTGAACCAGCACCCCGAGCTGCAGCAGGTCGTTGCCGCGCTGGCGCCGGAGGCTGGCGATACCGTGCTGGTGAAGTGGCGTTACAGCGCCTTTCAGCGCTCGCCCTTGCAGCAGATGCTGCAGGAGCTGGGCCGGGATCAGCTGGTTATTGGCGGCATCTACGGCCATATCGGTTGCCTTATGACCGCCTGCGACGCCTTTATGCGCGACATTCAGCCCTTCATGCTGGCCGATGGCATCGCCGACTTTTCCGCCGCCGAGCACCAGATGGCGCTGGACTACGTGGCCGGGCGCTGTGGCAAGGTGGTGCCCTGCGCCGAGGTGCTGGCGCTGGGTCGCCAGCCGACGCCTGCGGCCTTGAGCAAGGCGGCCTTGCAGGCGCGCCTGTTGAGCTATATCGACCTGGATGAAGACGATGAGCCCTTTGATCCGGACGAGAATCTGGTGGATTACGGTCTGGATTCGGTACGCATCATGGAGCTGCTGACCGAATGGCGCAGCCAGGGTATCGAGCTGAGCTTTGTCGATCTGGGCAAGAATCCGAGTCTCAACGCCTGGTGGGCGCTGATTGAGGCGCAACTGGAGCAGGCAGCATGATGCCGCTCAACGCAGCTCAGCAAGGGCTCTGGTCGGGCCATGTGCTGAACGACGACAAGGCGCTGTTCAACACCGCCGAGTGTATTGCCTTCAGCGGCAAGGTGCAGGCCGGCAAGCTGGTCAGTGCCATTGAGCAGGCGGTGAGCGAGTGCGAGACGCTGGCCGGCTGCTTTGTGCAGCAGGGCGAGCAGGTGCATTTTCAGCCACGCACGTTGCCGGTGGGTGTACGGCGCCTGGCGTTGTCGCAGCTCGATGCGGCCGAGACGCCAGAGCAGCAGGTGCGACACTGGGCGCTGCGTGACCTGCGCACGCCCTTCGATCTGGAGGCGGAGCTGCCTTGCCGCTTTGCCCTGCTGGAAGGTGAGCAGCAGGATTTTCTCTACAGCTGCGTGCACCACATCGCACTGGACGGCTTTGGCACCACGCTGCTGTTTCAGCGCATCGCAGCCATTTACAGCGCGCTCTGCGCCGATCAGCCGGTTCCGCCAGCCGGCTTTGGCAACTACGCCGCAGTATTGGCGGAAGAAAACCAGCGCGAAGCGGACGGCAGCCTCGCTGCTGCGCGCGACTACTGGCAGCAGACGCTGGCCGAGCTGCCGCAAGCAGCGTCCTTCAGCGCCGAACGTGCGCCCATCGCGGCGGATTTTGTGCGCAGCAGCATCAGCGTCCCTACAGGGCTGTGGCAACGCATGAACACCTTTGCCAATGACAATCGCCTGGGTTGGGCCGATCTCTTGCTGGCCGGTCTTGGTGTGCAACTACAGATGCGCTCGGACAGCCGCGCACCGGTATTGGGCTTGATGGTGATGAACCGCATCGGCTCGGCCGCACTGGATGTGCCCTGCATGCAGATGAACATTGCGCCGCTGGCGCTGCCGGCGCACGGCGAGCACGATCTGCTGGCCTGCGCCAAGCAGGTGGTCAAGGCCAAGCGCAGCATGCGCAAGCACCAGCACTATCGCTACGAAGCCCTGCGCCGGGATCTGGGCCGGGTGGGCGGCGAGCAGCGCCTGTTTGGCCCGCTGGTGAACATCATGCCGTTCGACCACGCACTGCAATACGCCGACCTCAGTGCCCGCACGCTCAATCTCAGTGCTGGCCCGGTCGAGGATCTGACCATTGAAGTGCGCATTGGCGCAGAGGGCGTGGCGCAGCTGGATTACGACGCCAATCCCGGCTGTTATTCGGCGTCGCAGCTGCAGGATTTGCAGCAACAGCTGTTTGCCTTGCTTGGCGAGTGGCTGGCGGCGCCGCAGCTCACGCGCGATGAATTGCAGCAGCAACAGCTCGGTGTAGCGCGCCAGCAGGCCTTGCTCGGGGCGCCAGAGGCAGAAAGGCAGGCGCTGCCGGCGGCGGGTTGCGTGCTTGCCGCCATTCGCGCCCAGGCCGCGCAGCAGCCGCAAGCGCTGGCGCTGTGTCAGGGGCAGCAGCAATACAGCTATGAGCAACTGCAAACTGCGATAGAGCAGACCGCTGCCGCACTGCAAGGCGCCGGTTTCAGCAGCGGCCAGCGCCTGGGTGTGATGCTGCAACGCAGCCCGCAGGCAATAGTCGTGCAACTGGCGGCACTGGCGCTGGGTGGCGTGTATGTGCCGCTGGACGCCGAGCAGCCAGCCGAGCGTCAACAACACATTCTGCGTAGCGCCGAGCTGGCCGGTATTGTTACCGAGGCTGCGTATCGGCACCGCCTGCTGCCGCTGTTCAGCGGTCCGCTATTGCTGGCCGGCGAGCTGCAGTCACAGGGGCGTTGTTTCCAGCCGGCCAGCGGCGAGGCGGCGGCCTATCTGATGTTTACCTCCGGCTCTACCGGGTTGCCCAAGGGCGTGCAGATCAGCCATCGTGCGCTGGCGCACTTCACCGCTGCGGCCCGCCAGCGCTACGCTGTGCAGGCTGGTGACCGGGTGCTGCAATTTGCGCCGTTCAATTTTGACGCCAGCATCGAAGAGGTGTTTGTCACCCTCACGGCCGGCGGCACGCTGGTGCTGCGTACCGATGCCATGCTGCAGTCGATGGCGGCCTTCACCGACGCTCTGTGCGAACAGAACATTCAGCTGCTCGACCTGCCCACCGCCTTCTGGAACGAGTGGGTGGTGGCGCTCGCCAGCGGTCAGGTGCAGCTGCCAGCGGGCCTGCGTACGGTCATCATTGGCGGCGAAGCCGTGTATCCGCAGCAACTGACGCAATGGCAGCAACAGGGTCGCGCGGATATTCGCCTGATCAACACCTACGGCCCGACCGAAGCGACCGTGGTGGCCAGCAGTTGTGAGCTGCAGCAACGGCATGCCGGGCTTGAGCAGCTGCCGATTGGCCTACCGCTGGCCGGTACCGGCGCGCTGATTCTTGGCGCCGGCGACCATCCGGCCAGTGAAGGCGAGCTGGTGCTCTGCGGGCCACAGTTGGCCAGCGGTTATCTGGGTGAGGCGCCGGGCGGTTTTGCCCACTTGCGCATCGGCAGCGAAAACCGGCCGGTGTATCGCACCGGTGATCGGGTACGGCTGGAGGACGGCCAGCTGGTCTATCTGGGCCGGCAGGACAACGAATTCAAGATTAGCGGTTACCGGATTCAGCCTGGTGAGGTAGAGGCGCAATTGCTGACCCTGCACGGCATCGACGAGGCCTGCGTGCAAGGCGTGGTGTACGGCAGCGGCGTGCGGCGCCTGGTGGCCTTCGTCGCGGGCACGCTCAGCGATGCCCGCAGCATCAAGCGCCAACTGGCCGAGCGCCTGCCGGCAGCGATGGTGCCCACCGACTATCAGCATTACCCCAGCTTGCCGCGCACCGGGTCCGGCAAGTTCGACCGCAAGCGGCTGCTGGCCCAATACCAGCGCATCGAGCAGGGCAGTGAGCTCAGCGGCGAGCTGGAAAACCGCGTGGCGGCCATCTGGCAGCAGATCCTGGGTGTCGGCCGGATTGGCGCGCAAGACAACTTCTTCGAACTCGGAGGGCAGTCGTTGCAGACCATCCAGATCGTCAACCGGCTGGCAGCCGAGTTTGCCACCACGGTGAAGGTTTCGGACGTCTTCGACCACCCGCGTCTGCAGGACTTCTGCGGTTTTCTGGATGGCCGCCTGAGCGCCGCCGAGGAAAGTGTGGAGATGGTCTGGTGAGCGCCGCAGATCGTGCGGGCGGGCTGGATTTCAGCGCTAAACAGGTGTGGGTCACCGGCGCCGGCCGCGGCATTGGCCGGGCGATTGCCGAGCGCTTTGCCGAGCAGGGCGCGCAGGTGTTGGGGCTGGATTTGGCGTTTGCCGAAGGGCCCTGCAGCTTTGCCTGCGCGCAGCTCGACATCGGCGATGCCGCCGCGGTACAGCGGGCGGTGCAGCATTGGCTAGTCGAGGGCGGGCAGGTGGATGTGTTGATCAACGCTGCCGGCGTGCTGCGTCTGGGGCTGACCGAAGCGCTCAGTCTGGACGACTGGGATCAATGTCTGCGGGTCAACGCCTCCGGGCCCTTTTACCTGCTGCGTGAGCTGATTCCGCAGTTCAAGGCGCGGCGCAGCGGCGCGATTGTCAGCGTCAGTTCCAACGCAGCGCATGTGCCGCGCATGCAGATGGCCGCCTATGCCGCGTCCAAGGCGGCGCTCAGCAGCCTGACCAAGAGCGCCGGCCTGGAGCTGGCGAGCTATGGCGTGCGCTGCAACCTGGTCTCGCCCGGCTCGACCGATACGCCGATGCTGCGCGGCATGTGGCAGAACGCCGATGGCGCTGCGCAGACCATCGCCGGCCAGCCGGCGCAATTCAAGCTGGGCATTCCGCTGGGCAAGCTCGCCAGCGCAGCAGAAGTCGCCGACAGCGTACTTTTTCTGGCCTCCGACCTGGCCAGCCATATCACCCTGCAGGACATCGTAGTGGACGGCGGCGCCACACTCTCCTGCTAAACCCTGGCCTGCCCAGCGCGCCACCCGAGGAAGCCAATGAACGACATGATCGGACTGTTGCAGCAACTGGAACGCCAAGGCGTCAGGCTGGCGCTGAATGCGCAGGGCCAGTTGATTTCGCAATCCAGCAAGGAAGCGGTCACGCCCGCCATCGGTCAACAGATTCGCGAACACAAGGACGCGCTGGTGGCCTGCCTGCAGGCGCGGCAGCAATTCACCGCAGCGATTCAGCCACAGGGGCAGGATTGCGGGCCGCTGTCGTCGTCACAGAGCGGTTTGTGGTTTATCGAGCAATACGAGGAAAGTTCGCATCTGTACAACATGCCGGTGTACTTCCGGCTGATCGGAGAGCTGGATGAGGCGGCATTGGAATATGCCTTCGATCAGCTGTTCCAGCGTCACGCCAGCCTGCGCACGCGCTTTGTGCGCAACGCCGAGGGCAAGGGCGAGCAACAGATTCTGCCGCATCAGCCGTTCCGGCTGCAGCGCGAGGACCTCAGTGCCCTGCCGCCGGCAGCGCGCGAACAGGCGGTGGCCGAGCGAGTGCGTGCGGAAATCAACCGCCCCTTCGATCTCACCAGTGGTCAGTTGACCCGGGTGCAATTGCTCAAGCTCGGCGCGCGGGAACAACTATTGCTGCTGACGCAGCATCACATCATTTCCGATGGCTGGTCGATCAAGAACCTGTTTGCCGACCTCAAGCCCGCATTTCTGGCATACCAGAACCGTCAGCCGGCCAGCTGGCAGCCCATGTCCTTGAGCTATATCGATTACGCCCGCTGGTTCAATTCCAGTCTGTTCCTGGATTATCACCAGCAGTTCAAGGCGTTTTGGGTCGAGCGGCTGGCGGGCATCCCCGAAGTACATGGCCTGCCGTTGGACAAACCGCGCCCGGCCCATCAGGACAACGGCGGCGAGCTGGTGTTTTCGGCGATTGATGAAAACCTCTGGGCGGGCTTCAAGCAACTCTGCCAGCGCCACAACACCTCGGCCTTTATCGGCCTGCACGCGCTGTTTGCACTGCTGATTGCGCGGCTCAGTGGCGAGCGCGATATCGTCATCGGCACGCCGCTGGCCTATCGCGAGCGGCCCGACATCGAAGCCATGCTCGGTTTTTTCGTCAACACCCTGGTGCTGCGCACCCAGCTGGGCGATAGCCAGAGTTTCAGCGCCTATCTGCAGGCGTGCCGCGAGCAGGATCTGGCGGCCTTTGACCATCAGCTTTACCGCTTCGAGGCGCTCAGCGAAGCGCTGGGCACCGACCGCACCACCGCCATCAACCCGATCTTCCAGATCATGCTGGTGTATCAGGCCAAGGTGGATTTCAACGACCTGATACCCGGTTGCGATGCGGTGGAGGAGACCTCGCCGGTGTTGCCTGCCAAGACCGACATTTCGGTCAAGGTGACCGAGCTGATGGATCAGGTGCGGGTCGATTGGCTGTTTGCCACGGCGCTGTTCGAGCGCGCGACCGTACAGGCCTGGGCCGACCGCCTGCTGCATTTGCTGCAGGCGGTGGTCGAGGCGCCCGAGCAGGATATCTGGCAACTGCCGTTGGCCGCCACGCCGCTGCCAGCGCTGCCCCAGCCGCATTACCCGGATACGCGCACGGCCACTGATCTGATCGAGCACGCAGCGCAGTGTTATCCACATCATCCGGCGGTGCGCGTGGGCGAGCAGAGTATGAGCTACGCCGAGCTGGATCAGCGGGCGAATCAGCTGGCCCACTGGCTGCTGGCGCAGGGCGTAACGCCGGGCACGCCTATCGGCATTCTGGCGCAGCGCGATATAGCCTTTGCCCCGGCGCTGCTGGCGATCTGGAAAACCGGCGCCGCCTATGTGCCGCTGGACCCGGCCTACCCGGCGCAGCGGCTGGCACACATCATGACCGACACGCAAATGCGCTGGGTGCTTGGCGGGCCGCAGCCGCAGGCGCTGAGCCTGCCGGCTGGCGTGCGTTATCTGAACATCCGCAATAGCGCGCTGGCCGCTGAGCTGCCGCGCAGCGCACCGGTCATCGAGCGCGATCCGCAGCAACTGGCGCAGGTGATTTACACCTCCGGCTCGACCGGCTTGCCCAAGGGCGTGATGATTGAGCATGGCGCCCTGGTCAACCTGCTGCGCGACCACGCCGAACGCCTCGACTTCGGCGCCGCGAATGGCATGTTCAACTGCATGTCGCTGGCTTTCGATGCCGGCAATATGGCCGCACTGCTACCGCTCAGCACCGGCGGCGCGCTGGTGTTGGGTGAGCCGACCGCGGACCTGCTGGAGCAGGCCGAAGCCGCGCGCAGCAGCCACATGATTCTGCCGGTCGCCTTGCTGGCCAATCTGGCGCCGCCGGCCGAGACGAGCCTGAGCGCCATCGGCTTTGGCGGCGAGGCCTGTCCGCCTGCGCTGGTCGAGCGCTGGGGCGAGCGGGTAGCGCTGCACAACATGTATGGGCCGACTGAATGCACCGTGACCGCACTGTGCGCGCGGTTGCAGCCGGGCCGCCCGGTCACCATCGGCCAGCCGATCAGCGGCATGCAGGCGCTGATCCTCGACGAGCTGGGCAATCTCTGCGCGCCCGGCGTGCCCGGCGAACTCTGCCTGACCGGGCTGGGCCTGGCGCGGGGTTATCTCAACCTGCCACAGCGTAGCGCCGAGGCATTCTGCCAGCGCTCGCTGCAGGGCCAGACGGTGCGCTACTACCGCACGGGCGACCGGGCACGGCAACTGGCCAACGGTGATTACCAGTACCTTGGCCGGCTGGATGAGCAGGTCAAGCTGCGCGGATACCGTATTGAACCGGGTGAGATCGAGGCGCAATTGGCGCAGGTAGCGCCGGCGCTGCAGCAGGTGCGCGTTGGCGTGGCCCAGTTGGGCGCCAGTCAGCAGCTGGTGGCGTACGCCACCCTACGCCCTGGTGAGCCGGCGCCGCAGACCGATGAGGTATTGCAGCTGGCAGCCGCCCGATTGCCGGAATTCATGCTGCCGAGCCGGCTGATCCTCTTGGAGCAGCTGCCGCTGACACCCAACGGCAAGCTGGACAGCCAGCGCCTGCCGGAATTGCCGCAGGCTTCGAGCGCAGCGCAGGCGGATACGCCGCTGGAAGAACAGGTGCTGGGCATCTGGCAGCGGGTGCTGAACCAGCCGCTGGGGGTGGAGGATGACTTTTTCCGGCTTGGCGGTGATTCGATCCTCAGCATTCAGCTCAGCACTCGCCTGCGCGACGCCGGGCTGAACTGCTCGGTGAAGGATGTATTTGAGGCAAAAACCGTACGGCGCCTGTGCCGGCTGTTGCAACGCCAGCGCGCTGCAACGGCGATTCGCGCCGAGCAGGGCGCGCTGCAGGGCGAATTTGCGCTGTTGCCGATCCAGCAGTGGTTCTTCGAGCAATTGCTGGCCAGGCCGGAGCACTGGAATCAGGGCGTGCTGCTGCGGTTGCCCGCTGGTACCAGCAATCAGCAAATACAGCGCTGGCTGAGCGCCCTGCTACTGCAACACGACAGCCTGCGGCTGGCGGTGGATAAGCAGGGGCAGCGTTATCTGGCTGAATTCAGCTTGCCACCATTGCCGCAACTGAATGCGGCGGCGCTGGGTGAATCAGGTTTACAGCAGGCGTTGACCGAATTGCAGAGCCGCTTTGACCCGGCTGCGGGGCAAACGCTGGCCTGGGCGCGGGTGGATGATTGCCCGCCCGGCAACAGTGCACTGTTTCTTGCCTTTCATCATCTGGTGATCGATGCGGTTTCCTGGCGGATTCTGGCCGAGGATCTGGCGCGGCTTGCCGCAGGCGAGTCCTTGCCGGACAAAACCAGCAGCTATCGCCAGTGGGGCGAGGGATTGCAGCAGTACGCAGCGCGCGAGCAGGCGCAGTTCGATTACTGGCTGGCGCAATCCTGTGGTGGCGAGTTTGGCCCGCTGAGCGATTGGCGCAGCGCCGATGGCGGCGCTGCCGAGACGCTGCTGGCGCTGGATGCCGAGCAGACGGCCGAGCTGGTTGGCGATGCCAATCTGGCCTTTGGCACTGAAGTGCCGGAGCTGCTGCTGACCGCGCTGAGCGGCGCACTGGCTGATCTGGGCCTGCGCGAGCGGCAGGTGATCATGCTTGAGGGGCATGGCCGCGAAGCTATCGAAGCGAGTTTGGATGTCAGCCGCACGGTGGGCTGGTTTACCAGCGTCTACCCGCTGGCGCTGCACCCGCAAACCGACCTGGCTGCCCAGCTGTGTGCGGTGAAGGAGCAGCTGCGTGCGGTGCCGAACAAGGGCGTGGGCTTCAACCCCCTGCGTATGCACCACCCGCGCGGCGCCGAGCTGCGCATGGCGCCGGTGGTGTTCAATTATCTGGGTGTGTCTATGGCGGGCGAGGGTGACTGGACGCCCCTGCCCGTGGCGCCGGGCCGCCCGCTGGCGGCGGCGAATCAGCCGGAGGAGCTGATCAGCCTGCACGGCGGTGTATTTGGCGGTCGGCTGATGCTGCGGCAAGTGGGCAGCCTGCGCCAGGACTTGAGTGAACAGTTGATGCGGGATCTGCAGCGCCATGTGCAACAGGTGCTGCTGCTGTGCCGCGAGCAACGCGCGCGTGGCCGACGTTATACGCCAAGCGACTTTCCGCTGGTGAGGCTATCGCAGCAGCAGCTTGATCGGCTGCTGGGCCGTTATCAGGTGGAGCACTTGCTGCCGCTGTCGTCGCTGCAGGAAAGCATGCTGCACCAAGCCGCGCTTTGCCCGCAGGACAGTGCGTACCACCTGCAGACGCCGATTCGCTATCGTCAGCCCTTGGACATCGCCGCCTATCGTCGCGCCTGGCAACAGCGGCTTGACTGCCTCCCGGCCTTGCGTGCGGCCTTGATCAGCGGTGCGGGCGAGCCGCTGCAGCTGATCAGCCGGGAGGTCACGGTGCCACTGCAGTTCGAGGACCTCAGCGCCGAGACTGACGCGCAGCAACGTATTGCCGAATATTGCGCCGCCGATCTGGCCAACCCCTTTGCGCTGGACTGCCCGCCGCTGTTGCGGCTCGCTTGCTTCAAGCTGTCCGCGCAGGATTATCAGGTGATCTTCAGCTGCCATCACGCGCTGCTGGATGGCTGGAGCGGGCCGCAACTTCTGGGCGCCGTGCACCGCGATTATCTGGCAGTGGTGCAGGGTGAGCCACTGGATGCCAGCAGGGATGATTGTTATCTGGCGTACGGCGCCTACATCGCCAGTCAGCGTGCCGAGGCCAGTGCCTATTGGCAGCAGCAGGTAGAGTTGCTGAGTCACGACACGGCGCTGGATGCGCTCTTTGGCTGTGACCTGAATGCGAACCCTACCCAGCAGCAACCGGCAGTCTGCGCACAGGCGCTGGATAGCGAGGCTCAGGCGCTACTCAGCGCCCGAGCCACCGCGCTCGGTGTCACCCCCGGCCTGTTGGCGCAATACGCCTGGCATCGCTTGCTTGCCCGTCGCTGTGGTTTCGCCTGCACCCTGGTTGGCAATGTGGCTGCGGGCCGCGAGTACCCGCTGGAGGGCATCGATCAGAGTGTCGGCCTGTATATCAACAGCCTGCCCCTGGCGCTGGACTGGCGCCAGCCGCTGACCCTGCAGCAGCATATCCTGCAACTGCAGACGCGGCTGATGGAGCTGAATCAGCACGCCACGCAATCGCTGATTGCCCTGCATCAAGGGCGCAAACGGCTGTTTCAGAGTCTGTTTGTTTACGAAAACTACCCCGCTGGCGAGCCGCCGCAATGGAGCGATGCGCGTGCGCTGCAGCCGGAATTTGGCCGCGCCACCGAGAAGGTTGAATTGCCGCTGAATCTGGTGGTGCGCGAGCAGGACGGCTGTCTGCTGCTGCGTTTCGAGTTTGATGCAGCGCTGATCGCCCCGGCGCGCGCCGAACAAGTGTTGGCGCAGTGGCAGGCGGAGCTGCGGGCGCTGGTGAGCGAATCGTTGCAGCAGCCGATTGTAGTGGCCGCCGGGGCGCAGGCCGCAGCCGCGAAGCCGCAGAAGCTGACGCCGCCGTTGCCGCTGGAGGATGATCTGGCCGCGCAACTGGCCGATTGCTGGCAGCAGACGCTGTGCCTGAGTGAGCCGGTCTGGCAGCAGGACTTTGCCTGCTTGGGCGTCGACTCGCTACAGCAGCTGCGTTTGCTGCGCGCGCTGCAGCCGTTGTTGCCTGGCCAGCTCAGCCTGGCCGAGCTGAAAGCCTGCGGTTCACCGGCGGCACTCTACCGATGGCTGCGGGCAGAGGCGCCGCTGCGCCGGGAGGCGGTACGGTGAATACGCATTTTGAGCAGGTGTTCGCGTTGAATGCCGAGCGCGCCGCGCTGGGCATGGCCGGCGTTGGCTGGAGCTATCAGCGGCTGGCGCGGCGCGTGGCAGCGATTGCCGAACAGCTGTGCCGGCTGGGGCTGCAACCGGGTGACCGGGTGGGGTTGCATCTGGGACGCTCGCCCGACCTGTTGGCGGCGCTGCTGGCCTGCCTGCGGGGCGGCCTCTGCTTTGTTCCGCTGGAGCCGGATTTTCCTGCGCGGCGCCTGCAAGCCATTGCCAGCGAGGCGCAACTGGCCGTGGTACTGCACGACCAGCCAGCGCTGAGCTTTTGCAGCCCGGCGCAGCCGCTGACCCGCGAGGACTGCGCGCCTTTGCCCTGGCCGAAGCAGGATCCGGCGCTGCCCGCCTACATGATGTTTACCTCCGGCTCGACCGGTACGCCCAAGGGGGTGGTGATCAGCCGCCGCGCGCTAGCCTTGTTTCTGCATTCAGCAACCGACCGCCTGCGGTTGGCGGCGGATTGCCGCTGGCTGTTCGTCACCACGCCGGCCTTTGATATTTCGCTGTTGGAGATGCTGGGGCCGCTGTGGGTTGGCGGCTGCGTCGAGGTTGCCGACAGCCGCACCTACAAAGACCCGCTGGCATTGGCCGCGCGGCTGACAGAGCAGCCGGCGATCAGTCACCTGCAGGCCACCCCGGCGTTCTGGCGCATGTTACTGAAAGCCGGTTGGCCGGGCCAATCGCAACTCACGGCGCTGTGCGGCGGCGAAGCGCTGGATACCACGCTGGCGCAGCAGTTGCGTAGCTGCTGTGCGCGCTTGTGGAACTGCTACGGCCCCACCGAGGCGACGATCTGGTCGTTGCTGCGCCAGGTCGAGCTGCCGCTGGCGCAGCGGCGCGTCAGTATTGGCGGCAGTCTGGCCGGCTATCGGCACTGGGTAATGGACGAGCAGGGCAAGCCGGTGGCCGCCGGTGAAAGCGGCGAGCTGTGCATCGAGAGTGACGCGCTTTTTGCTGGCTATTGGCAACGCGACGACCTGACCGCGCAGGTGACGCTGATGCAGGGGCAACGCCGGTTGTATCGCACCGGGGACCGGGTGCGGCAATTGGCCGAGGATGAGTTCGAGTATCTTGGCCGGCGCGATGATCAGGTCAAGCTGCGCGGCTTTCGCATCGAACTGGGCGAGGTGGAGGCGGGCTTGCGCCGTCTGGCAGGCGTACAGGATGCGGCGGTGCGTTTGCAGGGCAGTGGTGAAACGGCGTGCCTGGTGGGTTATGTGGAGCTGGCAACGGCGGGCAGCCTGAGCCGGCTGGTCATTCGCAAGGCGCTGCAGCAGGTGCTGCCCCATTACATGGTGCCGGCACGCATCCTATTGCTGGAGGCGTTGCCGAAAACCGCCAGCGGCAAGCTGGATCGTAAAGCGCTGCCGCTGGCTGCCGGAGCTGAGGTGGCGGGGGTGGATTAACGCGCGAGCGGCTCGGCGTCAGGCTTGCTCAGCAGCTGCTCGACGTCGTCAATAATGGTCATGGCCGCTAGCGGACCGCCCACCGAGGTCCATAGCGAGCCGTCTACGGCACCGTAACGCTTGGCCTCGATGGCGCTCAGCTGCTGAAAGGCAGGGGTCTGTTCGGCCTGATGCAGCGCATCAACGGCTTCACCGCTGGTATCCAGGGTGCCGATGACCAGCCAATCGGCGTCCAGCAGCTCCAGCGACTCCAGGCTCAATGATTGCGAGTGGGTATGCCCGGCATCCTGCTGATAGCTCGGGCGCTGCAGGCCAAGCTCACGCACCACCTGGCTGCCGAACGAATCACGGAACATGTAGGCCGGCCCCTTGGGATTCCAGCGCACGATGCTGATGGTCTGGCCCTGCTGCGCGGCCAGGTGTTCGCGGGCTTCCAGCACTCTTGCGTCGTAGCGCTGGATAAAGGCCTCGGCGGCATCCTGACGATTGAGCACATCGGCGGTTAGCGTCAGCGTCTCTTTCCAGGGCGTGCCCCATTGGTAGGTCACAACCGTGGGTGCGATCTCGTTCAGCAGTGCCAGCACTTCGGGTTGCGCCGGGCCAGTCAGGATCAGGTCGGGCTGCTGTTCAAGCAGAATTTCCAGGTTGGGATTATCCAGGTCGCCAACCACCTTGACTCCCTCGGCGCGCGACAGCAGGTAACGCGGCAGGCTCGACTGGCCACGACCATTGACCGCGCCAGTGGGCTTGAGGCCCAGTGCCAGCGCCGCATCCAGATCAATCTCGCTGAGTGCAACAACGCGTTGTGGATCAACCGGCACCTGATGTGTCTGCCCGGCTGCGTCGGTCACTTCGCGGCTATCGGCTGCCAGAGTCTGGCCAGCGAACAGGGCTGCCAGGCACAGCAGGGCGGAGCTCAAGCTAGATGTTTTCATGCACACCTCGTGTTGAGACGGTGGAATAGGGCGCCGTTATGATAACGACAAATAGAGTTGATAACCATTATCATTGTGTTTTGCCGAGGATGCGCCGCTGTTGTTGAACTCCTTTGTTACCGAGCGTTTTGTACTGAACCTGCAGGGCGTGCAGATTCATGCGCTGCGCTTTGCCCGCGAGCATTACTGCCCGGCGCTGTTTGTTGAGGCACAGCTGCCGTTGCCGCAGTCGGTTGAACGTTCAGTAGCCAAGCGGCAGGCGGAGTTTCTGGCTGGCCGACTGGCAGCGCGCTCGGCTTTGGCTGGTTTGTCGATTGATCAACCGGTCGATATTGGCGAGTCGCGCGCGCCCCTATGGCCGGCTGGCGCCCAGGGCAGCATCAGCCACAGTGCGGAACTGGCTCTGTGCGTGGTGCGCCCCGCGCAGGGTGGCGGTCTGGGTGTGGACCTGGAAAGCCTGCTGGAGGCAGCGCTGGCCGAGCAGCTATGGCCGGGCATCGTTACCGCTCAGGAGGCGCAGTTGCTACGCCAGAGCGGTAATTTTGCGCAGCAACTGACACTGGTATTTTCCGCCAAGGAAAGCCTGTTCAAGGCGCTCTATCCACAAGTGGGTCGTTACTTTGATTTTCTGGATGCCGAGGTTCTGGCGCTGCAACCGCAACAACAGCAATTGCAGCTGGTATTGCGCCAGTCACTGAGTCCGGCGCTGCCCGCCGGCAGCTGCTTTACTTTGCACTGGCTGCCGCTGGGCAACCAGCTGCTGACGTTGCTGGCGGGCTGATCAAACCTGGCTTCGGCGTCTGGGCACGATCACCGGCGCGCCGTCGCCGGGCGCGGCCAGAATATCCACATCAGTGTGATACAGCCGGTCTACCAAATCCTTGGTGATGACCTCACGGGCTGGACCAACGGCTTGCACCTGGCCGTCAGACAGTGCGATCAACTCATCGCAGTAGCGCGCGGCCATGCCCAGATCGTGGATTACCAGCAGCACCGTCTTGCCTTCGGCGGTGATCTGGGCAATGGCTTCCATTACCTCGGTCTGATGACCGATATCCAGCGCACTGGTGGGTTCGTCGAGCAGTACTATCTCGGTATTCTGCGCCAGGATCATGGCCAGCCAGGCGCGCTGGGCCTGGCCGCCGGACAGCGAGCTGGCGTTTTGCTGCAGTATGTCCTGCAGCTGCATGCGCTCGCAGGCCGCCGCGACCTGGCGTGCGTCCTCGGCGCTCCACTGGTTGAGCCAGCCCTGATGGGGGTGCCGGCCGTAGTGCACCAGTTGTTCGACGCGAATGCCGTTGGCCAGGATCGGGTGCTGGGGCAGATAGGCGAGTACCTTGGCCAGGGCTTTCATGCTGTAGCTGGCGAGATGGGAGCCCTGCAGCAGAATCTCGCCGCGCTGCTGGTGAATCTGCCGCGCCAACAGCTTCAGCAGCGTAGACTTCCCGCTGCCGTTGGGGCCGACAATGCCGACCAGCTTGCCTTGCGGTATCTGCAGATTGACCTTCTGCAGCACGGCTTTGCTTTGATAGGAAAAGTGCAGGTCATTAACGCTGATAATACTCATCAGTCAGCCCACCGGCGGTCCTTGAACAGAAGAAACAGCAGCAGAAAGCCGCCAATGATGCGTGTCATGATGCCCGTTGGCACTTCATGCGGATGCGCCAGTACGCGCACCAGCGTATCGCTGGCCAGCAGCAAAACAGCGCCGCCCAGTGCCGCGACCCACAGTGGCACGCTGCTGCCGCCGGTGAGCCAGGAGGCGATAATCGGCGCGGCCATGGCGATGAAAATCACCGGCCCGCCAATCGCGGTACCCAGCCCCGCCACAGCGATAGCCAGCGCCAGAATGCCCAGTTGCAGCAGCGGTACCCGAATACCCAGATTCTGCGCTGTGGCATCACTGAAGCGCAGCAGCGCCAGCGGACGGCTGAGCCAGATCAGCAGTGGGCAGAGTGCGGCCAGTAGCAGGGTGATGGGCGTGAGGTTGGCGTAGGCCTGGCCAGAAAAGTTGCCCATGGTCCACAGGTACAGGCTGCCCAGGTGCACCAGGGCTTGGCGCGACATGGCAAAATCGCCGATGGCGTTGAACATCTCCGACAGGCCGATACCCACGACGATAAACAGATAACTCTGCTCACCCGGCCGCCGGCACAAACTGAACAGCACCAGGGCGGCAAAGCCGGCGCCCAGCGGCGCAGCCCACCAGGGCCAGCTGCCGAGCGTAAGGTAGAGCGAGAAAATCACGATCGACAGGGTCGCGCCTTCATTGACGCCGATCATGTCGGGCGTCGCCAGACGGTTGCGTACCAGTGTCTGGATCAGACAGCCGGACAACCCCAATGCCGCGCCCGCCACGATCACCGCGAGGACGCGCGGCAAGCGGATGCGAAACAGCATCAATTCCTGCAGACGGTTGCCCTGGCCGAGCAGTGTCTGCAGCGCCTGACCGGCGGTCATCTTGCCGGACCCCAGGCTGAGCGCGGTCAGCGCCACGGCGGCCAGCAACAGCAGCATGATCAGCGCAACCAGCCAGGCGCGCTGGTTGAACAACAGCGTTCGGCTGCCAAGGCGCAGCAGCCAGTATCCGGTGGGGGCGCAGTAGGATTTCGACATGCTATTTGACCGACAACAGGGAGCGAAAGCCGCCGCGCAGTACCACGGCAATCAATACCGGGGCGCCGATCAGCGCGAGCAGGGTACCGACCGGCAACTCGAAAGGCTGGATCAGCCAGCGGGCGAGAATGTCGGCCAGTAGCAGAAACAGGCAGCCCAGCAGGGCGGAAAACACCACCTGTCGCGCCAGGGCAACGGGTTCAATCAGGCGTGCGCAGTAGGCGGCGAGAAATCCGATAAAACCGATTGGGCCAGCCAGCGCCACGGCGCAGGCGGTGAATAGGGTGGCGGCCAGTAAAACGCCCACCCGCACCCAGGTCGTGTGGATGCCCAGCGCTCGCGCCTGACTGTCGCCCATTTGCATCAGCGTCAGCTGTCGGCATAGCAGCAGGGCCAGAATTAACGCGGTCAGCACAAAAGGTGCGAGCAGGGCCATGGCGTGTAGCTCGGTGGCCGCCAGCGAGCCGAGGTTCCAGAAGCGGAACTGGTCCAGCGCGACACGGTTGGACAGCAACAAAAAGTTGGAAAGGCCGCCGAAGATCGCTGCCAGCGCCATGCCGACCAGAATCAGTTTCAGTGGGCTGGCCTGACCGAGCATGCTGCCAAGGCCAATCACTATCAGATTGCCGGTCAGCGCGCCGAGTCCGGCCCAGAGCAGATAGCCCTGAGCCGACTCGACATCGAAGAAAATCAGCCCGAGCACCAAACCAAATACCGCGCCGGCATTGACTCCCAGCAGGCCGGGCTCAGCCAGCGGGTTTCGTGTGGCACTTTGCAGCAGCGTAGCGGCGACTGCCAGCCCGCCACCCACCAGCAGCGCCGCCAGCGTGCGCGGCAGCCGCAGGGTATTGATGATCATCGCCAGCTTGTCGTCCGCACGCAGGCTGGCATCGCCGAGCAGGTAGCCCGCGACCTCATGCGCGCCATACACGCCGGCGCCGGTCGCCATCGACAGACAAAGCAGGAGCGCGAGCGCGAAAACGCCAAACCACAGTAGCAAGTGTTGGTAGGCCGGCATGCGGCGCGGTTCTCCTCTCGGGTTACTAACAGCAAAGCCCCGCGCGCGGGGCCTGGCCTGGTTGCACTTGTAAAGCGGGGCACAAGGCCCCGATTTTAGCTGTTTTACAGCTGGTAGCTGACCCCCACATAAGCGGTACGACCCATCAGGATGGTATCCACCGAACTGGCCACATCGTCACGCTCGGTATCGGTCACGTTGGTCACGCCAAATTTGAAGCCGAGGTTGCGGGTAGCCTGCACGGTGCCGCCCAGGTCCAGCGTGTGGAAGGCATCGCTCTTGGTGTTGCCGACGCCCGGAATGGCCAGTTGCTGGCTGCCGGTGTACTGATAACTGGCAAAGGTATTCAGCACCCGCGTGGCCTGCCATTGCAAACGTGCGTTGGCGGTGTGCTGCGGAGTCTGTACCAATTCTTCATTGGTTTCTTCATCCGTGGCATCCACCAGTGTGTAGTTGCCGGTCAGGTCGAGGGAGTCGGTCAGTTCTACGCCGGACATCAATTCCACACCCTGGATGGTGGCGTTGTTGATATTGGAGTAGGTCATCACCGGTGGGCGATAACCCGGGCCCCACTGGTCGCTGACGATCATGTCTTCAATGTCGTTATAGAACAGGGTGATGCCTGCGTCCCAGCGCTCTGCCTCGTACAGCGTGCCTAGCTCGTAGCTGACTGAGGTTTCCGGCTTGAGGTTGGGGTTACCGGTCACTACGCACATGCCACGGCAGGCAACCACCGCGTAGTTCTCGTCCGACTGGGCAATGCTCGGCGCCTTGAACGCCTTGCCAGCGCCGCCCTTGATCACCCAGTTGTCAGTCAGGTTGTAGACCGCGTAGGCGCGCGGGCTGAATTCGGTGCCGTATACGTCGTGATGATCTACGCGCCCGCTGAGGGTCAGGTTCAGGTCACCAAGGGCGATTTCATCCTGCAGGTAGGCGGCGCTTTGATCCACCTTGACGTCACCGCCCTGCAGGTTGAGGTTGTGCTCCAGCTCGGTGATGCGGTATTCGGCACCGCCGGTCAGCAGGTGGTTGCCCAGCAGGCTGGTTACCTGGCCGTCGAGGGTGTGGTTGGTCTGTTCAATGTCTCCGATGACGCCGCCATTGGCCGCGACGGTCAGCTCGGAGTTGTCTTCCAGATCCACGTTCTCGTAGTAATAGCGCGCCCGCGTAGTGAAGCGGTCCCAACGGCCGTCATGGGTCAGGCCAAGGGTCGTTCGTTGCATTTCCTGCTGGTTGCGCGGCGTGGAGAAGCCCGAGTTGTTCCACAGCGCATCGCGCTCATCCTGGTTGTAGCTCAGGTCGAGGTTCAGCTCCTGCTGCTCGTTCAGTAGCCAGGTGAGGTTGCTCAGGACGCTGCCGATTTGCTGCTGCTCGCGCGAATCGGTATTGGGGTTGGTGCTTTGCTCGCTTTGCCAGGCGGCCTGATCGCGGCCTTCGAGGATCAGGTTGGCCAACAGCTTGTCCTCGATCAGCGCGCCACTGGTGTAGGCGCTCACCTTGTGGGTATCGCCGTTGTCACCTTCGCTGGGGTGGGCGTAGGTGTAGCCGACTGACGCTTCGGTTTGATTGGTTGGCTTGCGCAAAATCACGTTAACCACGCCGCCGATGGCATCGGCACCGTATAGCGACGACATAGGCCCGCGTATGACCTCGATGCGCTCAATAGCGGCCACCGGTATGGCAGAGAGGTCAAAATCATTGGCATAGGATGAGGTGAGTGCATCGCGCGAATTGATGCGCCGCCCGTTGACCAGCAGCAGGGTGTAATCCGAATCCATGCCGCGAATCTTGATTTCCTTGCGGCCGTAGGTGGAGGACGGATTGATATTGATGCCGGGCATCTCATCCACCGCGTCGGCCAGATTGTCGATGCGTCGTTCGGCCAACTCTTCGCGGGTGATCACCGACACGCTGGCCGGTGCGCTCAGTTCGCTGTGCTCGGTCTGAGTAGCGGAAACCACCATGGTGCTCAGCTCAACCGGCTCCTGAGCCTGGGTCATGCCAGATGTGGCGACCAAGCCGAGGGTGAGCAAGGCGCGTTGAATCGGGTTGCGGGTAAATCCTGTTGGTGTGTGCATTGTTTAGCTCCTTTGCATGCTGATGGGTGCAGGCCGTCAGACGGTTACTGACTTCCTTGTTCTGCTTGGCCGCTGCGCGGCTCGTTGTTATGGGGTGCGGCTTGATGGCGTGCGGCGAGCCCCTGAAGCACCAGCAGTACGCCGCAGCAAGCTGCCAGTACGCAGGCGATATTGGCCCAGGCCAGGTGATTGAAGCCCTGCAGGCTGCCATCTACGTCGGATACCAGATAACGGGCCGAGCCGATGCTGGCGATACTCGAGGCAATGTTGGTAACCGTGCTCTGGAATGACATGAAGGCCGCGCGCTGGTGTGGCGCCGGAATCGCCGACATGACGATCAGGCTGCTGCTGGTGCGCGCCGAGCTGAGCGCCATAAACAGGGTAAAAATCAGATACAGCGACCAGTCCAGCGGCGCAGCGAAGCCAAACAGGGTGACGGCGGCCAGCGCCAGGCTGGTCAGCAACACGGCGCCAGCGGCCTGACCCTTGTCGATATACACGCCGGTCACGCGCATGCTGACCAGGCTGGCCAGCCCGCCACAAAAAAACAGTGTGCCGATGCTGGCGCGGGGAAAGTTGAGGTTGAACTGGAAGAAAGTCGAGAAGTGCGGAATCAGCAGAGAATGGCCGAACATCTGCACGCACAACACCAGTAGCGCCAGCTGGCACAGGCGCAAACCCAGCAATTGGCGCACGCTACCGCGACCGCCAGCAGGCTGCGGCGGTAGCGAAGGAAAAAGCCAGATACTGGCTAACGCGGCCAGCAGGCCAATGCCGCCAAAGAGTGCGAACGGGCTTTGCCAGCCCAAGCGCATGGCCAACTCCAGCGCGACCGGTACGGCGATAATTGCCGCCAGCGAAAAGCCCATGGCGACGTAAGCCAGCTTGCGTCCGCGCTGCTCGGGTGGGATCAGGTCCAACATGCCGGCCATCAGCACCGCGCCCAGCGGGCCGGCGGCGCAGCCGGAGAGCACAAACAGCAACGTCAGCTGGCTGATGCTGTCGGCAAAGGCACAGGCCAGCAGCAAGGCAAATCGCACTGTCAGCAACACCAGCAGGGCGTGTTTGCGGTTGAAGCGATCGAGCCAGGGTGCGGCCGCCAGCCCGCTCAACGCGGCTGCCAAGGTCGCCCCCCCGCTGAGATAGCCGCTGAACTCGGCCTGCATGCCCAATTGGCGCACGAAGTCAGCCGCCAGGGGCATGACCATCATCAGGCAGCCGATCGACAGTGTGTTGATCAGCAGGGCCAAGTGAATCGCAGCAGGGGCAGAAGTCGGCGCAGCGGGAGGGGTCATGGCTGGGTCGCATGGGTGAGTGGTTGCCGCATGCTAAAGGAGTAGCGGGTATAACTCAATAAATACAAATCGTTTGCATTTAGTTTTGCGCGCTATGCCCGCTTTTCTGTACGCCCAACGTAAAACAGCCACCCAAGATGGCTGCTACCGGCAAAGCAAAGGGTTGAGACGTTAGATCGACAGCGTCCAGTCGTAATCGACAATCACCGGCGCGTGCTGTGAAAAGCGAGCATTGCGCGGAATTTTTGCCTGTTTGACAAAGCGGCGCAGGCCGGGAGTAAGGAACTGGTAGTCGAAGCGCAGGCCCAGGTTCAGGTTTTCAGCCTGCTCACTGTTGGGCCACCAGCTGTAGAGCTCGGACTCGCGGGTGACCTCGCGTACCGCATCGACGTAGCCCATGTTGCCGTAGATTTCGTCCATCCAGGCGCGTTCGGGTGCCATGAAGCCGGGCTCGTTCTGGCAGTCGCGCCAGTTTTTTACGTCCAGCTTGAGGTGGGCAACATAGAGCGAGCCGCAATAAATGAACTCACGACGTTTGCGACGCTGCTTGTTCAGGTAGCCGGCAAAGTCGTCCATGAACTTGAATTTCTGGTTCAGGTCGGCGTCGCCATCACGCCCGGAGGGCAGCAGCAGCGAACCAATGCTGACTTTGTCGAAGTCGGCCTGCATGAAGCGGCCGTAACGGTCAGCGGACTCGAAACCCAGGCCCATTATGATGGCCTTGGGAGCAATACGGGTATAAATGGCCACACCGCCCTGGTTGGCGACTTCGGCCTCAAAGCAATACTGCCAATAGCCGTCGATCCAGTACGGATCTTGCTCAAGCTCGGGTGCCGTGACGCGAATGTCCTGCAGGCAAATGACGTCCGCATCCTGCGTGCGCAACCAGTCAAACAGGCCGCGTTCGGCGGCGGCCTTCACTCCATTGACGTTGAGACTGATAATTCGCATGCATGGCCCCCCAAAAAACGTGGGTGTATGATAACCGAGCTTGATTGACTTTTGTTAACGAAGAGGGTGTAGATGCACGAATATCAGCGGGAATTCATTCGATTTGCACTGGATCGCGAGGTATTGCGCTTCGGTGAGTTCACCCTCAAGTCTGGGCGCGTCAGCCCTTATTTTTTCAATGCCGGGCTATTCAACAGCGGTGGCGCACTCAGCCGACTGGGGCGTTTTTATGCCCAGGCGCTGGTGCACAGCAAGCTCAGCGACGTTGATGTTATCTTCGGACCCGCCTACAAGGGCATCCCACTGGCGGCGGTTACGGCGGTGGCGTTGGCCGACAGCTTTGACCGTGACCTGCCTTACTGCTTCAATCGTAAGGAGGCCAAGGATCATGGTGAGGGCGGTACCCTGGTTGGCGCGCCGCTGGAAGGTCGCGTATTGATCATCGATGATGTGATTACCGCCGGTACCGCCGTGCGCGAAGTGATGCAGATCATTCAAGCGCAGGGAGCAACACCGGCTGCCGTGATGATCGCGCTGGACCGTCAGGAACGCGGCCAGGGAGAGTTGTCTGCGATCCAGGAAGTGGAGCGCGATTTCGGCATCCCGGTAATCAGCATTGTCTCACTCAAACAGGTGATGAGCTTTATCGCCGACGATCCCGAGCTACAGCAGCACCTGCCCGCGGTAGAGGCTTATCGCGCCGAATACGGTATCTGATTCTGCCATCTCGGCGTACTTGCTTCGAGCCACAGGTGCAAAACGGCAAGGGAACAGGTTAATCTTCGCCTGCCTCTTGCCGATATAATGCCAATTGGCCATAAGACAGCCCGCAAGGCTGCGTAACCCGAAGCAGAGGACGAGGATGTGCCTGCATTTAAACGGATAATGGATTGGACGTTGTTGCTGCTCGCGGTCACCGGACCCGGCGTGGCCTGTGCCGATCTCTACCGCTATATCGACGATAAGGGTGTAACCGTGCTGGATAGCCGGGTGCCACCGCATTTTATCAGTCGTGGATATGAAGTGCTGGATTCTCAGGGCCGCGTGAAGCTGGTGGTGCCGGCTGCGCCCACGGCGGCTGAGCGTGAAGCCAATCGGGCCGCGCTGGAAGCACAGAAGGCGCAGGATACCGCCGATGCCAACCTGCTCCGCCTGTACAGCAGCACGGCTGATTTGGAACGGGCGCAAAGCCGCCAGATTCAGCAGATCGAAAATCAGATCACGGCCTCCCGGGCCAGTATCGAAGATCTGCAGGCGGAACGTGAGGAATTGCAAGGTCGCGCAGCCCAAGCTGAGCGGGCCGGTCGTGCGGTTGACCCGGACGTGCTGGCCGAGCTCGCGGCAGTGGATTCAGAGACCGCGCGCCTGCAGCGCCTGATCAGTCGAAAACGGCAGGAAATCGCTGAAACCAACAGCGACTTCGAGCGTCAGCGCGAGCGGCTCAATTTCCTGCTCGACGACGAGTAGCGCCCCAAAGGGCGCGCATCTCACAGCAGTCAGGCTTCGCTCGGAGCTACCTGCTCAAACTGCCTTATCGCCTCTTTGAAGCCTGCCGGAATCGGCAGTGGCCGCCGCGTCTGCTGGTCGGCGCGAACATAGACAATCTCGCCTTCGACCAGCAAGGTCTCGTGCCGGAATATCCCCATGCTGAAGGCCATGCTGCTATTGCCCAGACGCGAAACACGCAGGCGGATGTCCAACAGGTCGTCGAACATGGCCGGCGCGCGATATTCCAGCAGGGTTTTCACCGCAAAGAACTCGTTGCCGGACAGGTCGTCGCGGCCGGGGTTGGCCGCGTTCAGCTCACGGTAGTACTCGGTGACGCCGACGTCGGCGTAATTCAGGTAGTGACCGTTGAACACGATGCCCTGCAGGTCGGCCTCGGACCAGCGTACCCGGAGCGGATAGCTGAAGCGGAACTCGCTTGGCTGCATGCTCAGGCGTCCGGCTGCTTGTTGGTGATCAGTGTGCCAACCCCGGTGTCGGTGAAGACCTCCAGCAACACGGCATTGGGTACCCGGCCATCGACGATGATGGCACTGCTGACGCCACCCTGAACGGCGTCCAGCGCGCAGCGGATCTTCGGCAGCATACCGCCGTAAATGGTGCCATCGGCAATCAGCTCGTCTACCTGTGCGGTACTCAGGCCGGTCAGCACCTTGCCGGACTTGTCCATCAGGCCGGCGATGTTGGTCAGCAGCATCAGCTTCTCGGCTTGCAGAGCCTCGGCGACCTTGCCGGCGACCAGGTCGGCATTGATGTTGTACGAGGCGCCATCCGCGCCAACACCGATGGGTGCTATGACGGGAATGTAGTCATCGGAGACCAGGCGGTTGATCAACTTGGTGTTGATCTCGACCACTTCGCCAACATGGCCGATGTCGATGATCTCCGGCTTGTCCATGCCGGGAGTGTTGCGGGTGACTTTCAGCTGTCGGGCCTTGATCAGGCCGGCGTCCTTGCCGGTCAGGCCAATAGCGCTGCCGCCATGCTGGTTGATCAGGTTGACGATGTCCTTGTTCACCTGGCCGCCGAGCACCATTTCGACCACGTCCATGGTTTGGGTGTCAGTCACGCGCATGCCTTCGATGAAGTGGCTCTCGATGTTCAAGCGCGCCAGCAGGTCGCCAATTTGAGGGCCGCCGCCGTGCACCACCACCGGGTTGATGCCGACGGTTTTCATCAGCACGATATCGCGGGCGAAGCTGTTTTTCAGCTCATCGCTCTCCATCGCGTTTCCGCCGTACTTGATGACGATGGTCTTGCCGGTAAAACGCTGTATGTAGGGCAGCGCCTCGGTCAGTACCTTGGAAACCTGTATGGCTGCGTCGCGGTTCAACATGGTGATCTGCTCTCTCCTGAAGTCGGTCAGAATGTAATTTTAACCTCGGGTGCCGCTGCTTGCAGTTGCTCCCGGAATAGTTGCTGTACGCGTTCCAGCTCGTCCTGCTGCTCGGCTTCAAAGCGCAGCACCAGCACCGGGGTGGTGTTGGAGGCGCGGATCAAGCCCCAGCTGGTGGGGAAGTCGACGCGGATGCCGTCCAGCGTGGTGACCTTGCCGTCGCCCCAGTCGGCCTGCTGACCGAGCGCCTGGATGATCGCGAACTTTTGCGTTTCACCCACCGTGAGATTGATCTCCGGCGTGCTCAGGCCCGCCGGGTAGCGACTCATCACGGTGCTCGCCGATTCCGCTTGCATCGACAGTATTTCCAGCAGGCGGCAGGCGCTATAGAGGCCGTCGTCAAACCCGAACCAGCGCTCCTTGAAGAACACATGGCCGCTCATTTCGCCGCCAAGCAGGGCGCCGGTTTCCTTCATCTTTGCCTTGACCAGCGAGTGGCCGGACTTCCACATTACCGGACGCCCGCCGGCGCGGCTGATCAGTGCCGGCAACTGACGCGTGCATTTAACGTCAAAGATGATGTCGGCTCCGGGGTGGCGAGTCACAATGTCTTCGGCAAACAGCATCATCAGGCGGTCGGGATAGATCATCTCGCCGGTCTCGGTGACAAAGCCGAGCCGATCCGCATCGCCGTCGAAGGCGACACCCAGATCAGCTCCCTCGCGTTTCACCGTGTTGATCAACTCGACCAGATTTTCCGGCTTGCCGGGATCGGGATGGTGGTTGGGGAACAGCCCGTCGACCTCGCAGTACAGCGGAATCACCTGGCAGCCGATGCCTTCGAGCAATTGCTGGGCGATCACGCCGGCAACGCCATTGCCGCAGTCGACCACCACCTTGAGCGGCCGCGCCATCACTACGTCGTCGAGAATGTACTGATGGTAGTCGCCTAGAATGTCGCGCTGCTCGCGACTGCCGCTGCCGGAGTGCAGCTGATTGTCCCGCAGGCGAGTATTCAGCGCGCTGATCTGGTCGCCTGACAGCGTTTCACCCGCGACCACGATCTTCAGGCCGTTATAGGCGGGCGGGTTGTGGCTGCCGGTCAGCATGACGCCGGAGGTGGCGCCTGTGGTGTGCGTCGCAAAATACAGTACCGGGGTGGGCACCATGCCCAGATCGGTTACCGCACAGCCGCTTTCCATCAGGCCCTTGATCAGTTGCTCGATCAACGCCGGCCCGGACAGGCGGCCGTCGCGGGCCACCATCACGCGGGACTCGCCAGCATCGATCGAGGCGCTGCCAATGCTGCGCCCCAGCCAGTAGACGTACTCTTCGGTCAGGCTTTTACCCACCACGCCGCGAATATCGTAGGCGCGGAAAATTTCCGCCGGCAGGCTGGGGATCGCTGGCCCACTGGGCGCGGTCGGACTGCTGGCGTCGCTCATGGCAAAGGGGTCACCGTCATCGAGAATATCGATGTCGAGGATCTCGTTGTCTTGGAACAGCGGGTCGGTGAGGCTTTCTGCGCCCTTGGAAGGCGCCTTGTCAGCTTTGTTCGACGGGGCGGGGGCGTCGTCGCGTTTGGGCGAGGCGCCGAGCGTCTGGCCGGAGCGCTTGACCAGCTGCATGATGTTCTGGGCCAGGGGCTCCAGCGGGCTCAGCAGCAGGCCAGCGGCCTTGTGGCCGAGGGTCAGCTGGGTCAGGGTGTGGGTGTCGGTTCGCAAGCTTTGCGTCCAGCTGCGCTGCAGCCAGAGCATGCCGAACAGGCCGCCGAGCAGTGCCAGCAGCGCTGCACCCACCAGTAAAAGGGGGTCGGCGCTGCTATGTGACAGCCCTGGTCCGGCGCGGAACTCTATGTGCCAGGCGGGGTTGCTGCTGGTGAGGCGTACTACGGCGCCCTTGCCGTTACCGCGCTTGAACAGCTCCTGCTCGGGGCCACCCGGAAAATGCTGCACCAGCCGCACCTGGCCCACGTCTGCGGCCAGTGCCGGCAGACCGTTGAGTACGCGCTCCAGCTGGAACACGCCGGTCAGGGTGCCGCCGATGGGCGCTTTCTCTGAAGCGCGCAGAGGCTTCACGCCGTACAGGCGCCAGGCCCCTTCGACTTTGTGGGCTTCCAGCGGCACCGGCAGGCCGCGCTCGGCCCGGCGGATCATATCCAACGCGGCAAAGCTCAGCGGCGCGGTCTCGTTGGATACCAGCTCGGCATCGCCGGGCGCAGCCGTGTATATGGCCAGGGTGTCGGCCAACTGATAGCGCAGCAGGCGGTCTATGGTGGCGCTGCCGCCCTGATTGAGTGCAACCTGCAGCTGCGGGTTGCTGGCCAGTTGGCCCAGGTCGGCCTGTAGTTGCTGCATGCTCTGGTTCAGACCGGCGAGCTGCTGGTTGGCGTAGCTTTCAATCAGCTCGTCGTTGCGTTGACCGGTAAAGCCGGTCAGTGCCAGCCAGAGCATGGCCGCGCCAGCGGCAACGCCGGCGATCGCCATGCCGAGTGGAATGGCGGTGTTGGGTAGTCCTGCCTTGGCATCGGTCTTTTTCATTTTCATTATGGTCCCTGCCTCCCTGCAATAATGTGGAACTACATGGTGGAGCTACAGCTTGGGGGCGCCGGCTGGTTCAGTGGCTGCCGGTGTGACCGAAGCCGCCACTGCCGCGCTGGCTGTCGTCGAACTCCTCAACGATCTCGAATCTTGCTTGCAAAACCGGCACCAGCACCAGCTGGGCGATGCGCTCACCCGGATTGATGGTGAAGGCGCTGGCGCTACGGTTCCAGCAGGAGACCATCAGTTGGCCCTGATAATCGGAGTCGATCAGGCCAACCAGATTGCCCAGCACGATGCCGTGTTTATGGCCCATGCCTGAGCGCGGCAAGATCATCGCAGCCAGACCGGGGTCGGCGATATGGATCGCCAGTCCAGTCGGCAGCAGCTGGGTTTCACCCGGTTGCAATTGCAAAGGCTCCTGCAGCATGGCGCGTAAATCAAGGCCGGCAGAGCCGGTGGTAGCGTAAGCGGGTAGTGGCCATTCAGCGCCGAGGCGGGGGTCGAGTACTTTGGCTTGCAGCGCGTGCATCAGGCTTCCTTATGCTTGTTGGTCGTCGCCATCAGGTCGGCGATGCGGGCAATGATCTCGCGTGCCAGCTTGGTTTTGCTGGCGCGGGGTAGCACGCTGCTGTTCAGCGCGCGATCAATCAGGGTGACGGCGTTGTCTTCACTATTAAAGCCGATCCCGCTCTGGCTGACATCATTGGCGATAATCAGGTCAAGATTCTTGCGCTGCAGTTTGTCGGCAGCGTAGGTCATCAGGTCGTGGGTCTCGGCGGCAAAGCCAACGGTCCAGGGGCGCTGCGGGTGCGCTGCCAGGGTGGCGAGAATATCCGGGTTGCGCACCAGGGTGAGGGTCATGCCATCGTCGCTACCCGGCGTCTTTTTCAACTTCTGCTCGGCGCAGTTGGCCGGGCGGTAGTCCGCCACGGCGGCGGAGGCAATGAACAGGTCGGCCGGCAGGGCGGCTTCGCAGGCGGCCAGCATGTCTTGCGCGCTGACGACATCAACCCGCGCGACGCGCGCTGGCGTTGGCAGGTTGACCGGCCCGGCCACCAGGGTTACCCGGGCGCCGGCTTCGACGGCCGCTTCGGCCAGGGCAAAGCCCATCTTGCCCGAGCTGTGATTGGATATGTAGCGCACCGGATCTAGGGCTTCGCGGGTCGGGCCGGCGTTGATCAGCACGTGTTTGCCGCTGAGACTGCCGCGCTGGAAGCATTCGGCGGCGCGGGCGGCGATATCGGTAGGTTCCAGCATGCGTCCCGGTCCAACGTCGCCGCAGGCCTGGCCACCGCTGCCAGGGCCGAACACCTTGACGCCACGCGCGAGCAGCAACTCGAGATTGGCCTGGGTGGCGGCATCGCGCCACATGGCCTGGTTCATGGCCGGCGCCAGAGCGATGGGAGCATCGGTGGCCAACACCAGAGTGGTGAGCAGGTCGTCACCGCGGCCTTGCGCCAAGCGTGCCATCAGGTCGGCGGTAGCCGGGGCAATCAGCACCAGATCAGCCCAGCGCGCCAGCTCAATGTGCCCCATGGCTGCCTCGGCCTCGGGGTCGAGCAGGTCGCCGTGCACCGGGTGGCCGGATAGCGCCTGTAAGGTCAGCGGCGTGATGAACTCACGTGCGGCCTGCGTCATCACCACCCTCACTTCGGCGCCAGCGTCACGCAGACGACGAATCAGCTCGGCGCTTTTATAGGCGGCAATGCCGCCACTGACACCCAGTACCACCTGTTTGTTGATCAACGGCTGCATTGTGAACTTCCCCTCATGCTGCGCCGGCGCCCATGGAGCACACGGTAAATGCCCGCTACGATAGCACAGGGCTGGTTCCGCGTGACCCTGCTGCAGCTGCTTTGCAGCGGTGGCCGGTAGCGCTGGAGCCGGAGTGGATAGCGCGCGGCAGGGAAGTACGCGCGGAGCAGCCAGGGAGCTGTATAAATGGCGATAACGGATTGGCCGCTGGCAGAGCGGCCGCGGGAAAAATTGCTGGCCCAGGGCGCGGCCGCGCTGTCGGATGCCGAACTGCTGGCGATTTTTTTGCGCACAGGTTTACCGGGACGCAGCGCGGTGGATCTGGCGCGCGACTTACTCAACGGCTTTGGCAGCCTGCGGGGGTTGTTGCAGGCAGACTTGCGCGAGTTCAGCGGGCATGCCGGTCTCGGCCCGGCGAAGTACGCACAGCTGCAGGCTGTGCTCGAGATGGGCCGTCGGCATCTGTTCGAGGACCTCAAGCGCGGTAGCGCACTGACTTCGCCCGGGGCAGTACGTCAGTTTCTGAAGAGCCGGCTGATGGCGTTGCCGCACGAGGTCTTCGCGTGCCTGTTTCTGGATAACCAGCACCGGGTGATTGCCTTCGAGGAGCTGTTTCGCGGCACGCTCGACAGCGCCAGCGTCTATCCGCGCGAGGTGATCAAGCGTGCGCTGGCGCACAACGCGGCAGCGCTGATTCTGACCCACAATCACCCGTCCGGTGTGGCCGAGCCCAGTCAGTCGGACCTGCAGCTAACGCGGCGTTTAAAGGAAAGTCTCGGTCTGCTGGATATTCGGGTGCTGGATCATCTGATCGTCGGCGATGGCGATCCAGTGTCCTTTGCCGAGCGCGGGCTGCTGTGAGTCAGGCTGCTTTAGCCCATTCCACCGCGGCCGAATCGAGGTCTGCCGGCTGACCGCTCGTCTGCCTGCAGTGTGAATAATCGTTGCTTGGCCTGGCCGTTTTTGGTATAAAGCTCCGCTCTTCTCGGGGCTGTGCCTGTTTTGGTGTATTTTGCAGGCTGGTTAATTCCACTTGCCCCGGCTGGACAACAGATTCTTTTATGGCTTCCAACCAGTTTGGGTTGGGCAATTGGTTGGAGAGGGTTAACCATGTCTCGAGTATGTCAGGTGACCGGTAAAGGTCCAGTGACTGGGAACAATGTTTCCCACGCTAACAACAAAACCAAGCGTCGTTTTCTGCCTAACCTGCAGCACCATCGCTTCTGGGTTGAGTCGGAAAAACGTTTCGTCCGTCTGCGCACTTCTGCCAAGGGCATGCGCATTATCGACAAGCGTGGCATCGACGTAGTGTTGAACGAAATCCGCGCCCGCGGCGAAAAAGTTTAAGGAGCAGTTCCATGCGTGAATTGATTCGTTTGGTTTCTACTGCCGGTACTGGTCACTTCTACACTACCGACAAGAACAAGCGTACTACTCCCGATAAGATCGAAATCAAGAAGTTCGATCCGGTTGTACGCAAGCACGTGCCTTACAAGGAAGCCAAGATCAAATAAGATCGACGCTGACTGACAAAAACCCGCCTGGTGCGGGTTTTTTGTTGTCTGGGGTTTGGCGCTGATCGGTGGTGGTTACGGCTAACCTCAGGGCTCGCCACCCACGGCAAAGTTGGGCAGGCCATCAACCGGCTGGGCAAACTCGAAGGGGATCGACACGGTCTGCAGGCCGACGTTCTTCTGCACGACAAAGTGCAGGTGCGGGCCGGTGCTGTTGCCGGTATTGCCTGACAGGGCGAGCAGTTGGCCGGTGCTGATGCGCTGACCTTCGGCGACACGTACCGAGCCGCGCTTGAGATGCAGATAGACGCTCATGGTGCCGTCGTCGTGCAGCAGGCGCACGAAGTTGCCGGAAGGGTTGTTGCCGCGGCCGGTCTGGCTGTTTTCGGTCTTGATTACCATGCCGCTGCGGGCAGCTACGATGGGTGTGCCTTCCGGCATGGCGATATCCATCGCATAGCGGCCCTTGATGCCGGTGTGGCTATAGCGCCCGCCGGGACCCTGGGTCAGCCGGAAGGGGCCGCCACGCCAAGGCAGCGGATAGTAGGTGAGTGACTGCTCGGCGCGCGGATCGCCCAGGGCATGCTCCAGCTTGTAATCGTAATGTACCGCGCCGGTGCCGGTGGGCTGCAGGGTGACCAGGCGCAGCTCCTGACGTGGCTGCATGACCCAGGTGATCGGCTCGCGCGGTACGCCGGTCACGTTCTGTGCGTTGCTGATGCTGAGTTTGATCTCGACCGGGGCATACAGGTCGTTATGTACGATCAGGGTTTCCCCGCCCGCGTGGCTGCGCTTGGTGACGTAGACCTGACGATCCACGTTCTCGACCATGGCATCACGAAACACGATGACTTCAGCGCCGGCGGTTTTCTTGTCGGTATAGGTCGTCACACCGTTGGCATCGGTGTATTTGTAGATGCTGCCGGCCATCGCAAAGGGGCTGATCAGCAGAGGGAGAAGGAGCAGTAAGGCACGCATCCGTTGCTACCTTTGAATTATTGGCAGATGTTATTGAGCGCTTGTACCCGCAGTCTAGCGCCGAACGCGGCCCGTGACGAGCCGCATTCAACGTTTGGTTCAGGCTGCGCTGGGTTGCAGGGAATAGGTGCGCAGTGAGCCGGCAAAGTCCTGCAGCGCCTTGATGCCGCTTTCCTCGGCTTGCTGACACCAGTCTTTCAGTGCTTGCAGCATGTCGTGGCCATTGGCGCTGGTACGACCCCAGATCTGTTGCAGTGCCAGCCGCTTCTCGTAGATCACCTTGAGCGCCTGACTGTGCGTCAGCATGGTATCGATGCGCGCCTGATGCTTGTCGTCCAGCAGGCTGGTCTCGCGGCTGAGCAGGCGCTTGGCGCGTCGGAACAGGTGGCGGACGGACTCGTCTACCTTCTGGATTTCCTGGCGCACCAGCGGCTTGATCACCAGCTTGCGGTACTGTGCCATGATCTGGAAGCGGTTGTTGAGGATGGCCATGGCGGTATCCATGTCCAGTGTCTGCTTGCCGGCAACCTGATGCGCGATCGGAGCGGTGCGACGCACCGAGGCCAGGCCCAGCAGGCTGAACAGGCGAATCCACATCCAGCCCATGTCAAACTCCCACTTCTTCACCGACAGCTTGGCGGAGTTGGGATAGGTGTGGTGATTGTTGTGCAGCTCTTCGCCGCCAATCAGGATGCCCCAGGGCGAAATATTGGTGGCGGCGTCGCGACACTCGAAGTTGCGGTAGCCCATGGCGTGACCCAGACCGTTGATCACGCCGGCGGCAAAAACCGGGATCCAGATCATCTGAATGGCCCATACGGTGATGCCGAGCACGCCGAACAGCGCCAGATCAATCAGCGCCATAAGGGTCACACCGGCAATCGGAAAGCGGCTGTAAAGGTTGCGTTCGATCCAGTCATCCGGGCAGTTCTTGCCGTAGATGCGCAGGGTGTCCTCGTTCTTCGCCTCTTCCATGTAAAGCTCGGCGCCTTTGCGCAGCACAGTGCTCAGGCCCTTGTGCACCGGGCTGTGCGGATCGTCCGGGGTTTCGCACTTGGCGTGGTGCTTGCGGTGGATGGCGGTCCACTCGCGGGTGTTCATGCTGGTGGTGAGCCACAACCAGAAACGGAAAAAGTGTTTGAGCGCCGGGTGCAGTTCCAGCGCCCGGTGAGCGGAATAACGGTGCAGGTAGACGGTGACGCTGACAATGGTAATGTGCGTCAGAACCAGAATCACGGCCAATACCTGCCAGCCGGATGGGTTGAGTAAGCCGTTGTACCACATAGAGCTGCATTACCTCGCTAGAATGGGCAGGCGAAAAGGCCTGCCCGGCCGATTATGGACCAAGAAATCGTCAATTAACATGACCGCGGGTCGCCTGACCCGCCCTGCTATAGTTGCCAAATGTTTATGCCAGACCCGCAGACGTGACTATGAACTCGACCGCCAGCGCCGCGTTCATTACCCTCAAATACCTCATCCTCGCCACTGTGTGGATACTCTTCAGCGACTATCTGCTGGTGCTGATGGGGTTGGATGCCGCCACTCAGCAAGCCTTGCAGAGCGCCAAGGGCGTAGCCTTTGTGCTGGTTACCTCGGCGCTGCTGTTTTTTTCTGCGCGTTATCAGTTACGCAAGCGGCGCCAGCAGGAGGAGGCGTTGCGCCAGAGCGGTGAGCGCCTGTCATTGGCGTTGGATGGCGCCAACGACGGCCTGTGGGACTGGGATCTGCAATCAGGCTCGCTTTATCTATCGGCCCGCTCACGGGAAATTCTTTGTCTGCCCGAAGGCTCGCCTGCGGATATGCAGACGCTTTGGCGCAACCAGCTGGCAGATGAAGATCAGCAGCTAACCCGTGCGGCGTTGGTGAGTCACCTGCGCGGGGAAACCGAGCGTGTTGATCGGACCTACCGCTTGCGCCTGGCCACGGGCGGCCATTGTTGGGTGCAGGCCAGCGGACGCGCATTGCGTAATGCGCAGGGCCGTGCAGTGCGGTTGACAGGGGTCCTGCGTGATGTGACCGAGCGGGTCGAGCGTGAGCATCGATTGCGCCAGGCCAGCGCCATGTTCGACTGCACCAGCGAGGGCATGCTGATCTGCGATGCTGAGCAGAACATCATCGACGTCAACAACGCCTTCTGCGAGATCACCGGTTATCGCGCCGAGGAGGTCATTGGCCGGCAGCCAGTGCTGCTTGCCTCGGGCCGCCACGACAACGCCTTCTATCAGCACATGTGGCAGCAGATCAAAGCGACGGGGCGCTGGTCGGGAGAAATCTGGAATCGACGCAAGGACGGCGAGGTCTATCCGCAATGGCAGAACATCATTGCCGTCACCGATCACCTTGGCCAACTGACGCACTACGTTGCGGTATTCGCCGATATGAGCCTGATCAAGCGCAGTCAGGAAGAAATCGACTATCTGGCTCACCATGATCCGCTGACCAAGTTGCCCAATCGTCTGCTGATAACCGAGCGGCTGACCACGGCAGTGAGTCGGGCGCGTCGCCAGCAGCAGCGACTGGGCCTGGTATTTGTTGACCTGGATCGCTTCAAGGGGGTCAACGATAGTCTCGGACACAGTCTGGGCGATCAGCTGCTGCTGACGGCCGCGCGGCGCATGGATCACCTCTGCGAAGAGGGCGACACCCTGGCCAGGCTGGGCGGTGACGAGTTTGTCATCCTGGTTGAGCGGCGCGCCGCCGTTGAGGAGCTGAGCCGGCTGGCGGAGCGCATTCAACTCGCCCTTTCTGCACCGTTCCAGCTGGAGGGGCAGTTGGTGCACATGACGGCCAGCTTGGGTCTCAGCCTGTTTCCGGATGATGGGCAGGATGGCGCCGATCTGTTGAAAAATGCGGACTCGGCCGTGACCCTGGCGAAGCAGCGCGGCCGCAACAACTACGCTTTTTATACTCAGGCGCTGACCGAGCAGGCGCGCCGGCGGATGAGCCTGGAAAGCGACTTGCATCTGGCACTGCAGCGCGGCCAACTGCGGGTGTATTACCAGCTACAGAAGGATCTGCGCAGCGGCCAGTGGGCCGGTCTGGAGGCATTGGTGCGCTGGCAGCATCCGGAGCAGGGCATCATCCCCCCCAACGAGTTTCTGCCGGTCGCACGGCACGCCGGTCTGATGGGCGACATTGATGAGTTTGTGCTGCATCAGGCGTGCCGACAGATGCGTCTCTGGTTGGATGCGGGTTACCCCTTGCGCTCCATGGCGGTGAACATGTCGGGTTACTGGATGGAGCGCGGTGATGTAGTCAGCAGTGCCCGCGCGGCACTCACCCAGTGTGGCCTGGAGGCGTCGCATCTGGAGCTGGAGGTCACCGAAGACGAGGTCATGCAGCACGGCGAACAGAGCGAGCTGCTGCTGGATCGTCTGGCAGAGCTGGGCGTGCGATTGGCGATTGACGATTTCGGCACCGGTTACTCGTCGCTATTGCGGCTCAAGCGCATGCCGGTCAACAAGCTGAAAATCGACCGCGGTTTTATCAGCGACTTGCCGGGCAGTGGCAGCGACAGCGCCATGGCCCGCGCCATTATTGCGCTGGGCAAGAGCCTGCAGCTGAGCATTACCGCCGAGGGCATCGAGACGCCGGCGCAGGAGGCGCTGCTGCGCGAGTTCGGCTGCGACACCGGCCAGGGCTACCTGTACAACGCACCGCTGCCGGCCGCGGAGGTCGAGCGGCTGTTGGCGGCGGGGCCGGCCTGATGGCGAGCTTTGCGCCGCTCAATATGGCGCGGGATCAGGCCATCTGTGTGCGCCCCGATGATCAGCAGTGGCAGGATGCACCGCAGGCGCCGGTGCGGCGCTGGCCGCTGGAGCGGGAGGCACCGGAAAGCGGTCAGGTTACCAGTTTGGTGGAGTACCTGCCCGGTACGCATTTTCCGGCGCACCTGCACCCCAAGGGGGAAGAAATTCTGGTGCTGTCGGGTGTGTTCAGTGATGACGGCGGCGACTACCCGGCAGGCAGCTACCTACGCAGCCCGGCGGGTTCGCGGCATGCGCCGTATTCGGCGGCAGGGTGCCTGTTGTTTGTGAAGCTCAACCAGTTTGCTGAAGCCGATCAGCAGGCACTGCGACTGCCGCCTGACGCGTTCTGCTGGCAGACGACCGCCTCCGGGCAGCGGCAATGCCTGCTGCACACCCACGGGCAGGAGCAGACGTGGCTGATCGAGTGCGCGGCTGGCGCGCGGCTGATGATGCCGCCGCCAGTCAGCGGCGAACTGCTGGTGCTTGGCGGCAGCTTGAGTGAGCAGGCGGGTTCAGCTGTTGTTCAACCGCTATCGCAATACAGCTGGCTGCGTGACCCGGCGCTGGGTCTGCGGATGCTCTGCGCGAGCGCGCCCACTCAAGTGTTGCTCAAGCTGGGTGCGCTGCGCCTCTGACGGCCCGTTGGCTTACAGGAAGATCCACAACAGGGCGATGCCCAGCACTAGACGGTAGATCACGAACGGCTGCATGCCGATGCGCTTGATGAAGGCCAAAAAGTAGTGGATGCACAGGTAGGCGCTGATGCCCGACAGCACCACCCCGCCGACCATGGCGGCCACATCAATCGGCACCTGCGCCTTGATCAGCTCAATGGTTTCCAGGCCGCAGGCCAGCACAATGACCGGAATCGACAGCAGGAACGAGAAGCGTGCCGAGGCCTCGCGGCTCAGGCCCAGCAGCAGCGCGGCGGTCATGGTGATACCCGAGCGCGAGGTGCCGGGAAACAGCGCCAGTGCCTGGGCACAGCCGATCAGTAGTACGTCCTTCCAGTTCATCTGGTACTCGCTGCGCTCTCCCTTGTGGCGCCAGTCGGCCCAGCTCAGCAGCAGACCAAAGGCGATCAGGCCGATCGCCAGATAAATCGGCGAGCGCAGCACCGTTTCCACGGTGTCCTTGAGTAGCAGGCCAGCGAGGCCGACCGGTATGGTGCCCAGAATCACCGCCCAGGCCAGCTTGGCGTCGGCATCCAGCTCGCGGGTCTTCAGCGAGCGGCCCCAGCTGACGGTCATGCCGAAGATGTCCCGCCGGAAGTAGATCAGCACCGCCGACAGGCTACCCAGGTGCAGCGCAACGTCGAAGGCCAGCCCCTGGTCCGGCCAGTCAGTCAGTACCGGCACCAAAATCAGGTGGGCAGAGCTGGAAACAGGAAGAAACTCGGTAACGCCCTGAACGATCGCCAGAACAATAACTTGTAGCCAATCCATAATCGGGCCAAAGCTCCTGAAAAAAATCAGGCGCAAGTAAAGCATGCCGCGCGCTGCAGCGCGAGCCCCGTTGGCGCCGCGCGGCTTATGGCGGACCAACACGCGAAGTGATTCAGCGGCCCGCGGGCTGCCGAGCCTCGCCACGGCATGGCAAGGTAGCGTGATAGAACAACAACAGGAGGCACCCGATGCGCTGGAAAAATCGACCGCAAGGCTCCAATTGGGGCGACTTTGGCGTGGATGACGAGCTCGGCAGGCTCAACCTGCTGACCCCGGAGAAGGTACTGCAAGGCGTTGCTGAGGTACGTGAGGGCCGCAGTTTCTGCCTCAGTCTGCCGTTGGATATGCCGGGCGGTAATGCACTCAATCGGTTTCGCCATCCGCCGCGCTTCTTTACCTCCGGACGCGAAGGCAAGCTCAACTACAACTTTGAGCTTAACCGCCTGAATCCGGCCTTTACCGATGTGGTCAGCGATGATGCGGTGCTGCTGTACACCCAGTACTCCACGCAGTGGGATGCCTTGTCGCATGTCGGCGGGCGCTTTGACGCCGATGGGGACGGCGTGGCCGAGCCCTTGTATTACAACGGCTGGCGCGCCGGTGAGCACGTGCAGGGCCCAGCCGGCCACGACGATGCGCTCGAGGGTGTGAAAGCGACGCGTCTGGGCATCGAGAAAATGGCGGCCACAGCGGTCAGCGGACGGGCAGTGTTGATTGATCTTGAGCGCCATTGTGGCCGCGAACGGGTGCTGGTTGATCATGCGAGGCTGATGGCTATCTGCGCCGCCGACGGCATCGAAGTCGAGCCCGGCGACATGGTGTGCCTCTATACCGGCTTTGCTGATCTGATCCTGGAAATGAACGGCGAGCCCGACGCGCACCGGCTGGAAACCAGCTGCGCCGTGCTGGATGGCCGCGACCCGGCGTTGCTGCAGTGGATCACCGACAGTGGGCTGAGTGTGCTGATTGCCGACAATTACGCGGTAGAAGCATATCCTGCCCGCGCTGCAGAGGGCTGCTGCGCTGCGCTGCCGTTACATGAGCACTGCCTGTTCAAGTTGGGTATCCATCTCGGCGAGTTATGGTATCTCAGCGAATTGGCGCGCTATCTGCGTGCATCCGGGCGCTCGCGTTTCCTGCTCACGGCGCCGCCCCTGCGCCTGCCGGGTGCGGTGGGTTCGCCGACATCGCCGGTGGCGTTGGTATAGTCTCGCGCGACGATGCACCATAGTGGCGCGTCGTCGCGCAGGTGTGCGCCGCTGTTGGGCGGCGCCAGATGATTTTCCCTCCTGTTGCGATCCTCTATTGCAGCAAAGCGCCTAAAGGCGTTTTGATATCACGCGCCCGCATGGCATGGCGCATATCTTGCTGTGAGAATGGTTATCCAATGTATTTAACGGGGAATAGCCATGGCGTCGTTACGCAGCGATGAAATGAATCTGTCAGCCGCCGAACGCAGCTGGTTACCCTGGACGGCCGCCACCGGCAAGCTGACCATGGGCTGGGCCTGCTGGGTCAACAACAACCGCTACGGCCAGCTTGAAGCCATATTCAACAGCCTGGCAGCCACCCGTGTACGTTTGTTGCAGCAGTGGTGTGAGAATCAGTGGAACGCGCTGCAGAGCATCGGTCACAGCTTGGGCGCTGAACTCACGGGGGTCACCGAGCATCAGCTGCAGGGCCTGCGCAGCAAATTGCCGGACGCCTCCGAGCTTTTGCTGCTGGATGAAAATGGACTGGTGCGCGCCAGTAGTGCTGGCCAGATCAGCGGCCTGGTGATGGACGGGCAGGCTATCCGGGCTGGCCTGCAACACCGCTTCTTGCACGGTCCCTACGTGGATCCAAGAACCAAAAGCCTCGGGCCCTCTACCTCCAGTTTCCATGATGCCGTAACCCTGATGTTCTACCTGCCGCTGCATGACGCCGCGGGGGTGCTGCTGGGCTGCCTGTGCGCGCGCGTGCCCAATGACGTGCTGGGCGACCTGATTCAGCGCGAGGCCGGGCATATCTATCAGGAATCCGGCGACAACTACATCTTCATGGTCGAGTCGCGTTTCAACCCGTCGATCGAGCCGGGTCGTGCGTTGTCGCGCTCGCGCTTTGAAGACAGCACCTTCAGTCATGGCGATAACCTCAAGAGCGGTATTCCCACCAAATGGGGCGCGGTGAGTGTGCGCGAGCACACCGAGTTCGAGGTGCGTTTTACCGACCCGGCGACGGGCGAACTGCATCCGGGGGTGCGCGAAACCATCCGCAAGGGCGAAAACCTGTATGTGAAGTACCCGGGCTACTCTGATTACCGTCACATCCCGGTGATCGGTAAGGGGGTCACTTTCAATCTGCCGGGGTCGCCGGACCGTTGGGGCATGATGTGCGAGGCGGATCTGGAAGAGGTCTATCGCTACCGCTCGCTGAGTTACGACCTGATGAAGCAGTTCATGCTGTTGATGGTGCTGGTGTTTGCCGCGCAGATCGGCTTCAGTTACGCGGGGCTGACCGGATGGGTAGAGCACCTGGCGCACGTGGGCGTGCTCGCGGCGGCAGCGCTCTGGTTCTGGCGCCGTGCTACGCGCACGCTGGCGCGGCGGCTGGGCCGCATGACGGAGATCATTCGCAATATCGCCGAGGGCGAGGGCAACCTCAGTCAGCGCATGGATACCTCGCGCCTGGTGCCGGATGAGACCGGCGAGCTGGGGCGTTGGATCAACAGCTTCATCGACAATCTCGATACCATCGTTGGCCGGGTCAAGCAGGCCAGCCGCCACGCGCTGCAGAACAGCGAGCAAATGCTCGGCCGCAATCAGCAGGCCAGCGACACCGCCGAAGAGGTGACCACCAATATTCAGCAGATGCTGAACATGATCGAGGCGCAGCTACAGACGGTGACAGCGGCCTCGGAAACCGCCGCGCAGATGAAAACCAATATGGCCAGCGTGGTCGAGGCGGCGCGGGAGCGGCTGGATACGGTTACCAGCGGTACGCGCAAGATCCGCGACATCGTCGAAAGCTCGGCGGCCAGTGTGCAGGTCCTCGACAAGCGCACCGGCGACATTGTCGGCATGGTCTCGCTGATTACCGACATTACCAGCCAGACCAACCTGCTGGCGCTCAACGCGGCCATCGAGGCGGCCAGGGCGGGCGAACATGGCCGTGGCTTTGCCGTGGTGGCCGATGAGGTGCGCGCGCTGGCCTCACGTACCGCCAAGGCGGCCGAGGAGATCAGCCAGGGCATTACCACCATCCGGGACGCTACCCGCGAAACTGTGATTGTGATGGAAAAAGGCGTCGCCGATGTGGATCACCAGCTGCAACAGGCCGCCAGTGCATCGGACGACAACGACATGCTGCACAAGACGGTGGAAGAGCTGTTTGAGGTGATCTCGGTGATGGACACCAACAGCAAGGAGCACGGTCGTCAGGCCGGCCACGTGGCCGTGGCGACGCAATCGATGAGCCAGGTGATCCAGGCGCTGCGCACCAGCTCGGGTCAGGTGAAGGAAACCGCCTCGCGTCTGCACCAGTTGTCAGACAGCTTTCAGGTTAGCGCAGACAGGTAGCCGGCCGGCAGCTGCAAGCCGCAAGCCGCACGCTGAGCAAAGAAAAACCCCGGCTCTCTCGAGACCGGGGTTTTCTTGTAGCTGTCGCTTGAAGCTGGCGGCTGCTCTTGGCCTGCGGCTTAGAGCTTGCTTTCCAGCTCAGGCACAGCTTCAAACAGGTCTGCAACCAGACCGTAATCCGCTACCTGGAAGATCGGCGCTTCTTCGTCCTTGTTGATCGCAACGATCACCTTGGAGTCTTTCATACCGGCCAAATGCTGGATGGCGCCGGAGATGCCGACTGCAACGTACAGCTGCGGTGCGACGATCTTGCCGGTCTGACCGACCTGCATGTCGTTGGGTACGAAGCCGGCGTCGACCGCGGCGCGTGATGCACCCACAGCGGCGCCCAGCTTGTCGGCCACCTTGTAGAGCATTTCGAAGTTGTCGCCATTCTGCATACCGCGGCCGCCCGAAACGACGATCTTGGCACCGGCCAGTTCAGGACGGTCAGACTTGGCCAGCTCTTCACCCACAAAGCTGGAAACGCCCGCGTCCTGCACGGAGGAAACCGCTTCAACGCTGGCGCTGCCGCCTTCGGCTGCCACGGCGTCAAAGCCGGTGGCGCGCACGGTGATGACCTTGATGGCGGCGCTCGATTGCACGGTGGCAATGGCGTTACCGGCATAGATCGGGCGCTTGAAGGTATCGGCGCTTTCGACGGCAATGATCTCGGAGATCTGGTCAACGTCCAGCAGCGCGGCAACGCGCGGCAGGTAGTTCTTACCGTTGGTGCTGGCAGCGGCCAGGATGTGGCTGTAGCCCTTGCCCAGCTCGGCGACCAGGGCCGCGATGTTTTCCGGCAGCTGGTGTGCGTAGGCGGCGTTATCAGCCAGCAGCACCTTGCTCACGCCAGCGGCCTTGGCCGCGGCGTCGGCCACGGCGGAGCAGCCTTCGCCAGCAACCAGTACGTCGATGTCGCCACCGATGGCCGCAGCAGCGGCCAGGGTGTTCAGGGTCGCTGCGTTCAGCTCGGCGTTGTTGTGTTCAGCAATAACCAAAATCGTCATTTAGATCACCTTGGCTTCGTTCTTGAGTTTGTCGACCAGTTCGTCGACGCTCTTGACCTTGATGCCGGCGCTGCGCGCGGCCGGTGCTTCAACCTTCAGGGTGGTCACGGTGGAGCTGGTGCTGACGCCCAGGTCTTCCGGCTTGAGGGTTTCCAGCGGCTTCTTCTTGGCCTTCATGATGTTCGGCAGCGACGCGTAGCGTGGCTCGTTCAGACGCAAGTCGGTGGTCACAATGGCCGGCAGTTTCAGTTCAACCGTCTGCAGGCCGCCGTCGATTTCACGGGTAACCTTGACCTTGTCGCCATCAACCGCGACTTCAGAGGCAAAGGTGCCCTGGGCGTAACCGCTCAGTGCCGCCAGCATCTGGCCAGTCTGGTTGTTGTCGGAATCGATGGCCTGCTTGCCGAGGATGACCAGCTGTGGCTGTTCCTTGTCGACAACGCCCTTGAGCAGCTTGGCAATGGCCAGCGAGCTCAGTTCTTCGGCAGACTCGACCAGCACGGCGCGGTCGGCGCCCAGCGCCAATGCGGTGCGCAGCTGCTCCTGGGCAGCAGTCGGGCCGACGGTGACGGCGATGATCTCAGTCGCAACACCTTTCTCTTTCAGGCGTACGGCTTCTTCCACGGCGATTTCGCAGAAGGGGTTCATCGACATTTTGACGTTGGCGAGATCGACGCCGGAGTTGTCCGCCTTGACGCGAACCTTGACGTTGTAATCGACCACGCGCTTAACGGCAACGAGGATTTTCATGGACGTTAGTCCTCCACAAGTCTTGAGACGCCCAAGGGCGCATGACATTAAAAGGGGTGCCTAGGATACCGGGCGCGCAGGGCGCCCGGAAGGGCAAATTGTCGCTTTTACAGACAAAAATGCCGGGTTGGCGACCTATTTGTCTCGCCGACCCGGCAGTCCGGAAGTGACTTACGCGCCGGTCAGTTGCGCTGCGTAGGCTTCCAGGTGGTAGTCATCATCACCAAACTGGTGGCTGATCATCACCAGGCGCTTGGCGTAATGCGCGCCATTGTACTCCCAGGTCATGGCGATGCCGCCATGCAGCTGGATGGACTGCTCGGCAACAAAACGCGCGGCGCGGTTGACGATGAACTTGGCCGCGGACAGCTTGGCGCTGCGCTCGGCGCTGTCTTCGTCGTCGGCGAGGCAGGCAGCCAGCGTGGTCATCGAAGTGGCACGCTCCAGCTCACTGATCATGTCGACCATGCGGTGCTGCAGAACCTGGAACTTGCCGATCACCACGCCAAACTGTTTGCGGGTTTTCAGGTAGTCCAGGGTCAGATCGCAGGTCGCGCGCATGGCGCCAACGGCTTCGGCACACAGGGCGGCAATGGCGCGGCCGCTCTGGTAACGAATGGCATCAAAGGCCTTGCCAGCTTCGCCCAGCAGTTCGCCCTTGGCGTTGTCGAGGAAGAGTTCACAGGCCTTGCGACCGTCAACGGTGGCGTACACACGGCGGCTGACGCCAGCACTGGTCGGATCAACCAGGAACAGGCTGATGCCTTGCTCGTCGCGGCTATCGCCGGCGGTACGGGCAGACACCAGAATTTTGCCTGCGGTCTGGCCACCGATGACCACACCCTTGCGGCCGCTCAGGCTCCACTCGCTACCGTCTTGCTTGGCAGTGGTGGTGACGTTGGCCAGATCGTAGTGGCTGTTCAGCTCATCCAGTGCAACGGCGGCCTGCAGCTCGCCGCTGGCAATCGCGCCCATCAGCTCTTCTTTCTGTGCGTCGCTGCCCAGCTGGCCGATCAGGCCGCCGGCCAGAATCACGGATTCCATGTAGGGCTCAAGGCAGATGCCCTTGCCCAGCTGTTCCATGATCAGCATGGTTTCTATGCCGCTGCCGCCAAAGCCGCCGAGTTCTTCGGGGAAGGGAATGGCGGTCAGGCCCAGCTCGCCCATCTGCTGCCAGAAGGCAGTGCTGAAGCCGGCTTCGCTTTCGCTGAATTTGTTGCGGCTTTCGAAGTCGTACACGTCACGAACCAGGCGCTCGGCAGTTTCCTGCAGCATCTGTTGTTCTTCGGTCAATTTGAAATCCACGGTCGGCCTCCTCAGAGCTCAAGAATCATTTTTGAGACGATGTTCTTCTGGATCTCGTTGGATCCGCCGAAGATCGACAGTTTACGCATGTTGAAATACTGCGAGGCCGGAGAGGCCGCGTAGTCGTCGACGAGCAGCTCGCCGTCGTAGTCCAGCTCCAGCTCTTCCGGCAGGAAGGGCAGGGCGTAGGGGCCCAGCGCCTTGCGCATCAGGTGGGTGATGGCCTGACGGATTTCGGTGCCTTGCACTTTCAGGATGGAGCTTTCCGAGCCAGGTACGCCGCCTTCGGAGGCCGCAGCAACAATACGCAGGGTGCTCATCTCGGCGGCCATCAGGGACATTTCGACTTCCGCGATCTGGCTGCGGAACAGCGCGTCTTCGATCAGCGGCTTGCCGTTCTTCTGCTGCTTGCTGGCAATGCGCTTGAGGTTGGTCAGCGCTGCCTTGGAAGCGCCGATGCCGGCCAGGCCAGTACGCTCGTGGGTCAGCAGGTACTTGGCGCAGGTCCAGCCCTTGTTCTCTTCGCCCACCAGGTTTTCCACCGGCACCTTGACGTCGTCGAAGAAGACTTCGTTGACTTCATGGTCGCCGTCCAGGGTCAGGATCGGACGCACGGTGATGCCCGGGGTCGCCATGTCGATCAGCAGGAAGGAAATACCGCGCTGCTGCTGGGCTTCGGGATCGGTACGTACCAGACAGAAGATCCAGTTGGCGTGCTGGCCCAGGGTGGTCCAGGTCTTCTGACCGTTGACGATGTAGTGATCGCCGTCGCGCACAGCGCGGGTCTTCAGCGAGGCTAGGTCGGAACCGGCGCCCGGCTCGGAGTAACCCTGACACCACCAGTCGGTGCCGTCGAGGATGCGTGGCAGGTAGGTGGCTTTCTGTTCTTCAGAGCCGAACTTGATGATGACCGGGGCCACCATGTTGACGCCGAACGGCACCAGGCGCGGTGCACCGGCAGCGGCGGACTCTTCGTCAAAGATGTGCTTCTCGATCGGGCCCCAAGTAGTGCCGCCGTGCTCTACCGGCCAGCCTGGCGCATACCAGCCACGCTTGGACAGAATTTTCTGCCAGCGCTCATGGTCTTCCTTGCTCAGGTGCTTGGCCAGTTTGACCTTCTGAGCGATGTCTGCAGGCAGCTCCTGTTTCAGGAATTCACGCACTTCATCGCGGAAGGCGAGCTGTTCGGGAGAAAAATGGATTTCCATTGTCAGTCCTCGTTGTAATACGGGTATCCGGTGGCCGGTGTCGGCACCGGCCACCCTGATTTATCAAAGATCGGCGAACTTGCGACCTTCTTTGGCCAGTTTTTCCAGCAGGGCGGCCGGTTTCCACCAGGCGCCATGCTGCTCGTGAAACTCACAGATTTTTGCGTACACGCGATCCAGACCCACAGCGTCGGCATAGAACATGGGACCACCCTGGAAGGCCGGGAAGCCGTACCCGTTGAGGTAGATCACGTCGATGTCGCTGGCACGCTGCGCGATGCCTTCTTCGAGGATCTTGGCACCCTCGTTGATCAGGGCATAGATGGTGCGCTCGATGATGTACTCATCGGACAGCTCGCGGCGCTCGATACCCTGCTCTTTTGAAGCAGCTTCCAGCAGCGCCGGCAGTTCCGGGTTCTCCAACGGGGTACGGGAGCCCGCTTCATAAACATAAAAGCCCTTGCCGGTCTTCTGACCCAGCATACCGGCTTCGGCCATCTTGTCCAAAACCACCGGCAGTTTGAATTCGGCTGGCAGCGTCTGGCGTTGGCGGGTGCGAATGCTCAAGCCGATATCCAGACCGGACAGGTCACGCATGGCGAAGGGGCCCATGGCCATGCCGAACTTGCGCAGTGCGCCGTCGACCTGAGCCGGAGTAGCGCCTTCTTCGACCAGAAACTCTGCCTCGCGGCCGTACTGGAAGACCATGCGGTTACCGACAAAACCGTCACACACCCCGACCGGCACGGCGACTTTCTTCAGCTTCTTGCCGATCGCCATGGCGGTAGCCAGAACGTCGTTGGCGGTCTTCTCGCCACGCACCACTTCCAGCAGGCGCATAACGTTGGCCGGGCTGAAGAAGTGCAAGCCCACCACGTCTTCAGGGCGCTTGGTGAAGTTGGCAATCTCGTTCAGATCGAGCGAGGAGGTGTTGCTGGCCAGGATAGCGCCCGGCTTGCAGTTGGCATCCAGTGCTTCGAACACTTTCTGTTTGACGCCCATCTCTTCAAATACGGCTTCAACCACCAAGTCAACGTCGGCCAAATCGGCGTAATCGGTCACGCCGCTGATCAGCGCCATGCGCTTTTCCAGTGCCGCTTCGTTCAGGCTGCCGCGCTTGACGCTCATGCCGTAGGTATCGCGGGCGCGCTGCATGGCTTTGTCGCGTGCCTCTGCAGTAATCTCCAATACCTTGACCGGGATGCCAACGTTGGCAAAGCACATGGCAATACCGACGCCCATGGTGCCGCCGCCGATCACGGCAGCAGACTGGATGTCGCGTACCGGGGTGTCCTTTGGCAGATCATCGACCTTGGAGGCCAGACGCTCGGTGAAGAAGGCGTGTACCAGGGCGGCGCGTTGCGGCGATACCAGGCACTCGGCGAACAGTTCGCGCTCGCGTTTCAGGCCTTCGGCCAGCGGCAGGGTGAAAGCGGCTTCTACCGCCGAGACGCAGCGCTGTGGCGAGAACAGGCCAGGGGTCTTCTTTTCGATCTCAGCACGCTTGGCTGCCACGGCAGCGGCGTTGTCGACACCTTCGAGCTTGTCGGTACGCTCGCCGGTGCGCCGCGGGCCCTTGCCTTCGGCGAGCAGCTGATCCGCGTAGGCCAGACCGGCAGACAGCAGGTCGCCTTCGATTAACTGATCAACGACGCCCAGTTCGACGGCTTCGGTGGCGCTGATGGGGGCGCCGCTGACGATCATGTCGAGCGCTTTGGCAACGCCGGTCAGGCGGGGCAGGCGCTGGGTGCCGCCGGCGCCTGGCAGCAGGCCGAGTTTGACTTCCGGCAGGCCGACCTTGGCGTCCTTGCGGGCGATACGGTAGTGGCAGCTGACAGCCACTTCCAGGCCGCCGCCCAGAGCGGTGCCATGGATCACGGCAACGCTGGGCTTGCTACCCGCTTCGATGCCAGCGACCACTTCGGGCAGGCTCGGCTCCTTCGGCGGCTTGCCGAATTCCTTGATATCTGCACCGGCAATGAAGGTTGAGCCTTCACAGATCAGAACGATAGCCTTGACCTCAGGATCGGCCTCGGCCGCCTTGAAGCTGTTCTGCAGGCCTTCACGCACGGCAATGCCCAGTGCATTGACCGGTGGGTTGTTGACGGTGACAACCGCAATGGCGCCTTTGCGTTCCAGAGTGACCACGTCCGACATGCTTGACCTCCGTAAGTGTGGCTAAGAGTGTTTCACCATTGGCCTATTTCACTAGGCGAAATAATGAAACCATGTTTCGCTAGGCAAAATACAAAAAAACAAATGCTTTGTCGATGCCCCTTTTGCGCGAAATGGGGGTTTATCAGTAAAGGTGATGAATCGCACCCGCGCTAGCGCGAATGGCGATTCATCACAGCGGCAAGCCTCAAGCCTCAAGCTACAAGCCGCAAGCCAGGATCAAACCAAGGGTGGATGGAGTGAGCGCACGGGTTTAACTTGCAGATTGCAGCTGAAATAGAGCGGTTGGGCGCTAAACGCCCAGCCGCTCTATGTCTCTGGCGAGCATGGCCAATTGGTGAGCCAGCTGATTCTGAACTTTCTCTTCCGAGACAAGGTAGGACGGCGCGCCGCAGGTGAGCACCATCAGGCTGCCGTCCTGCAGGTGCAGGGGCACCCCGGCGGCGTTGACGTTGCGGTCCCAGTCACCCAGCGACAGGCAGAAGCCGTGCTTTTCATATTCGGCGAAGCTTTTTTGCAGCGAGGCATTCAGCTCGGGCCAGGCGTCCGGATTACGTGCCTTGATGGCATCCATAACGTGGCTGCGTTCTTCGTCCTTCATCGCGGCGAGGTACGCGCGGCCAGCGGCGGTGGTGGCCAGCGGCAGGCGCACGCCGACGTCCATGCGCAGCGAGGTGGTTTCCGACGGCCTGCAGTTCTCGACGTAGATCATCGACAGGCGGTCGCGACACGTCAGGCCGACCGAGGTATTGGTCGTGCGGGCGAACTCATCAAGATAGGGCTTGGCCAACTGGCGCACACGCAGATTGGAGACATAGGCGTAACCGAGTGCCAGCACGCCGGAGTCGAGCTGGTACTTTTCCAGTTGGGTGGAATAGCTCAGATAACCGAGTTTGGTCAGCGTATAGGTCATGCGCGAGACGGTGGGCTTGGGCAGGCCGGTGATACGGGCGATGTCTTGATTGCCCATGACCACAGAGCCTTGGCTGAATGCACGCAAAACGTCCAACCCACGAGACAGCGCCTCGACAAACTTGCGATCCTTCGCGGTAACGGGGGCGGTGCTGGTTTCCTGCTCTTCTTTCATGGGATTGTTTACCTTGCTGGCGCATCCTGATGTTCTGGCCGATGTACGGCACTCTTACTGTTCGATGCTTGACTATTATTGTTGTCGATCAGCCGCGAAACATACCACGACAGGGCGTTCTGCACAGCGATACCATTGAGTGATTGTCTCGATCATTGCACAGTAAGGCTCAATAGAATAGCATCTTTTTGGTACTTCATTCCGCTGTGCAAAATAATAGTCCAAAAACGAGGTCAAGATGTCGACACCTGCACATTATGCCGTCGGCACTCAGCTTGCCGAGCTGGGTCATACCACCCTTTTTGATGTGCTGGAGTCTTCCTGCGCCCGCTATGGCGACGGTCCGGCTTTCTCCTGCGGGGCCGATACGCTGACGTTCAACCAGCTGCGCGGCCGTGCCGATGCCTTTGCGCGCTATCTGCGTCATCACGCTGGCCTTGAGCCGGGCGACCGCCTGGCGATTCAGTTGCCTAACCTGCTGCAATACACGGTGGCGCTCTTTGGCGCGCTGCGCGCAGGCCTGGTGATCGTCAACACCAACCCGCAGTACACCGCGTATGAAACGCGCCACCAGTTTGCTGATTCCGGCGCCAAGGCGGTGGTGGTGCTCGACAAGCTGGTGCCCCTGGTGCGCAAGATTCAGGGCTCGACCGACGTTGAAAAACTGATTGTCACCAGCATGGACGACCTGACCAACCCGCAGTACGACAGCACCGAAGCCGATGAAATGCGCTTTATGCAGGCGCTGCGTCTGGGCGATGAGCTGCCTGAAGTTGCTACCGAGCGGACGCTGGATGACTTGGCGTTGTTGCAGTACACCGGCGGCACCACCGGTGTGTCCAAGGGCGCGATGCTGACCCACCGCAACATCCTCTGCAACGTCCTGCAGGCGGTGAGCATCCTCAAGGAAGGCGACGTCGACTACGGCAAGGAAGTGCGCATCTCGCCGCTGCCGCTCTACCATATCTTTGCGTTTACCGCGAACTGCATAGCCTCGGTGTTTACCGGCTTCCACAGTGTGCTGATCACCAACCCGCGTGATCTGGACGGCATGATCAATGACCTCAAGCGCCATCCCTTCACGCTGCTGACCGGCATCAACTCGCTGTTCGTCTCGCTGATGAATCACCCGGAATTCGACAATATCGATTTCAGCCGGCTGAAGTGGGTCAACTCCGGTGGCGCGCCGCTGAATACCGAGATTGCCAAGCGCTGGGAAGCGCGTACCGGCAGCGTGATTCGTGAAGGCTACGGCCTGACCGAGACCTCCCCGGTGGTGGTCGCCTCGACGTCCAAGACGCCCTATAAAGAGGGTTATATCGGCCAGCCGGTGATCGACACCGAGTTGAAGACGGTGGATGACGACGGCGTGGAAACACCGCGTGGTGAGCCGGGTGAGGTGCTGATCCGTGGTCCGCAGGTGATGCAGGGGTACTGGCATCGTCCGGACGAGACCGCGGCGACCTTCAGCGACGATGGTTGGTTGAAAACCGGTGATGTTGGCGTGATCGACAACCAGGGCTTTCTCAAGCTGGTCGACCGCAAGAAAGACATGATTCTGGTCTCCGGCTTCAATGTTTACCCCAACGATGTGGAAGACGCCGTCATGCGTCACGCCGGCATTCGCGAGTGCGTAGCCGTGGGCGTGCCGGATGAGCGCACCGGTGAGGCGATCAAGATCTACGTCAGCCTGACTGACCGGGCGCTGGATGAAGCGGCCATTATTGCCCACTGCCGCGAGCAGCTGACCGGTTACAAGATTCCCAAGCATGTCGAGATTCGCGAAGACCTGCCCAAGTCGACCGTGGGCAAGCTGCTGCGCCGGGTGCTGCGGGACGAAGCCCGGGATGAGGCCAAGGCATGAGCAGCCTGACGCTGGTTATCGCCGATGGTATTGCGGAGATTCAGCTCGATGATGGCAAGGTCAACGCATTGTCGGAAAGCATGCTGGAGCAGCTGCTGTCTGCTATTGCTGAGGCGGCGCAGGCCGATGCTGCGCTGCTGATCAGCGGACGGCCTGGCTGCTTCAGCGGCGGTTATGATCGCAAATTGATCGACGCCGGTGGCCCGGCCTGTGACGCCATGCGCGCTGCGGGCGACCGCCTGACGCTGGCACTGCTGGATTACCCCGCACCGGTGGTCGTTGCCAGCAGCGGGCATGCGATGGCCAAAGCCGCATTTGTGCTCTTGCTGGCCGACTACCGGTTGGGCGCTGAAGGGGCGTTTCGTATCGGCTTGAACGAGGTCGCCATCGGCATGACTATGCCGCGGGGTGCCATGGCCCAGGCGCGTGCCAGGTTGGCACCGCAGTGGCTCAACCGCTGTGCGCTGCAGGCTGAATACCTGGACCCGCAGCAGGCCTTGGCAGCGGGCTTTCTGGATGAACTACAGCCAGCCGACCGGTTGCTGGAGCGCGCTCGGGAAAAAACGCGCCAGCTGGCGGCGCTGGACAGGCGCGCTTTCCGCGAGACCCGCGCGCTGCTGCATGCTTCGTTGCGCAACGAGCTGGCACAGCTGTTCGGCTGAGACTGCCGGCGGGCCCTCTCTTGCTGGCCAGCGCCCGTTCCCGCGGTTGCGCTGGCCGCATCTGCTATTCCTTGTAGTACGCCACCTGCGTTGACGTCAGTAGCAGCACGCCGTCTTCGCTCCACAGATGTGCCACCTGATCCGAATAATTATTGTGCATGCGAGTGGCGCGCGCCTGGCCGAGCAGTGGGCGGTCACCGCTGGCGGCCAGGTGGGCCGCGTCGGCGTGGAAGTAATGCGTCAGCGATACGGTGCCGGCGGGGGTGAAGCGTTGGCGGCGGTGAAAAATGCGCGGTGCAAATACATCACCGAGCGCCGTCAGTGACGCAAAGTCCAGTGGCCGTGGCGGGTTGTCGCGCGCCCACAGCAGGCTCTCGGTGCCCTCGCGCCCCTCCTTGATTTGCTCCTTGGGATGGAACAGGCCGGTTACATAACGGAAGTCGTAATGTTGAAACCAGCTGCGCTCCTGGCGAATTTGCTGCGGCAGGCTGTCAGCAGCGGGTGCGGCGGGCATGCTCTCCTGCTGCTCGGACCAGGTTTCGCGGCGCGTGGCGAAAAAAGCGGTGCCGCTGGTGACAACCTCACCGCCCTGGCGTTGCAGCAGCAACCAGTGCTGGGTCGAGCGGTTGGTGCGCAGTGGCGTGGCTTCTATCTCGAACGCGCCGGGTTGCACCGGGCCGGCAAAGTTGATGGTCAGCGATACGGGCTCACCGATGCGTTCCGGGTGCTGCAGCACGGCATTGAGCAGCGTCGCTGCGGTGACGCCGCCAAAGGGCCCCACCATGTTCTGGTAATCGTCGCTGGTGGCGCCGCTGAACAGGTTGGTAGCGAGCGGCTGCAGCGCAATCGCCCGGTCGAATGCATGGCTGGCGGGCAAGGTGGTGGTCATCAGGTCGTTCCGATTGAAATAGTAGGGCAGGGCGGGGTGAATATGATGGTCATAATAATGAGTGCCTGCGGCAGTCGACAAGCAAGCTTGGTCGCATGAATTGGCCGCCATGCGCAACGACGATGGGGGCAAGGCCTGCGATTGCTGTTGCGCCGCAGCGGTCTTGCCGACCAGCAGCGTGCTAGCCAGCGGACGCAGACTAGGCTGCGCCCGTTGTGGGTACTATCAGCCGCGTTTGTAGGTGCCGATCAGGCGGTTCATGGCGGTGGCGTTGGGCTCGATTTTTTCCAGCAGCTGCCACAGCGTAAGGCCAGCGGGCAGGTTCAATTCGGTATCCAGCGCGATGATCCAGTAGTAGTACTTGTGCTGACCATGGCCCTCTGGCGGCATGGGGCCGTTGTACCCCAGCTTGCCGAAGTTGTTCTTGCCCTGGGTGTAGTAGCCGCAGCCTTCGCTCAGCTCGTTAACGCTGCCGGGAATGTTGTACAGCACCCAGTGCACGAAACCGTAGGTGCCGTTGGCGGAGATCAGCGGCGCGTCCGGGTCGTGGCAGATCACAGCGTAGCTCTGGGTGCCCGCCGGTGCATTTTTCCAGCTCAGTGCGGGGGATACATCCTCGCCCTCACCGGTGTGCTTGCTGGGGATGACGCCCTCGGCGGTAAACGCCCTGCTTTCAAGTTTCAGATCGTTGGAAAAGGCAAATCCCATGGTGTTCTCCTTGAGTTTGGCGTGAAAGGTATCTCAATAGTAGGCCGGGAGTGGCGTCATGCAAGACTGCCAGTTCAGTTCATCAGTGCGCTGAGCAGCCAGAGCCCGAGCAGAATCCAGACAATACCGAGAATGATTTTCTTACGAATAAAGGAGCGTACGCCGACATAGATCAGGCATAGCCCTAGAATGACCGCAGCGATGCTCAGCAGATTGCTGTTTACGCCCAGGGCGCGGGCAAAGCCGTTGACGAAATCCGAGCTGGCGTTACTCAGCAGGGTAAACAGCCAGACAAGGCTGTCGATGATAAAGCGAATGACGGTGCCAAAAACCTGACCCAGCCATTCAAAAACGTTATTCGCCTGCATTCAATTTTCTCTGGTCACTGAGGGAGCGTACTCGCTGGCGACACCTTAGCAGAAGCCGGGTGTCGGCTGAACTGCCGCCACCCGGAACGCCGAGAGATCACACGCGCTCGATCACTGCAGCCACACCTTGACCCAGGCCGATACACAGACTGACCAGCGCATAGCGCTTGCCGGTGCGTTCTAGCTGGCGCAGGGCCGTTAGGGCCAGGCGAGCGCCGGAGGCGCCCAGCGGGTGGCCGACCGCAATGGCGCCGCCGTTCGGGTTCAGGCGCGGATCGTCGAAGGCAATACCCAGTTGCTTGGCGCAGCCCAGAACCTGGGAAGCGAAGGCTTCGTTGATTTCGATCACGTCCATGTCATCCAGTGTCAACCCGGCGCGGCTCAGGGCTTTCTTGCACGCCTCGACCGGGCCCAGGCCCATGACCCGCGGCGCAACACCGGAGACCGCACCGGCCAGTATCTTCGCGCGCGGCTTGATGCCGTACTTCTGGCCGATGGCTTCGCTACCGATGATCAGCGCAGCGGCGCCGTCGTTGACGCCGGAGGCGTTGCCAGCGGTGACCACGCCACCTTCAAACAGTGAGCGCAGGCCGGACAGAGCGGCTATGTCGCTGCTAGGGCGCGGGTGCTCGTCCTGGTCAACGACCTTGGCGGGCTTCTTGCGGCCTTGGGACACTTCAATCGGGTGGATCTCTTCGGCAAAGAAGCCGTCAGCCCGGGCCTTTTCGTACAGCGCCTGGCTACGAGCGGCGTAGGTGTCGGCTTCTTCACGAGTGATACCCAGGTCGGCAGCGACGTTGTCGGCCGTCTGCGGCATGGTGTCATCACCGAACTGCTTCTCCACCTTGGGGTTCGGGAAGCGCGCACCGATGGTGCTGTCGAAAGCGCGGAAGTCGCGGCTGTAGGCGCTTTCGCTCTTGGCGATAACGAAGGGCGCGCGGCTCATGCTTTCAACGCCACCGGCGACGAACAGCTCGCCCTCACCGGCTTTGACGGCGCGGGCGGCATCAAGGATGGCGGCCAGGCCAGAACCACACAGGCGGTTGACGGTAACACCGGCGACTTCCTGCGGCAGGCCGGACATCAGACCTGCGTGGCGGGCGACGTTACGCGCGTCTTCACCGGCCTGGTTGGTGTTGCCCATGACAACGTCTTCGTAGTCTTTGCCTTCGAAGGGGTTACGGGCAACGACAGCACGAATGACTTCGGCCAGCAGATCATCGGGACGAACACTGGCGATGGCGCCGGCGTGGCGGCCAAAGGGGGAACGCAGGCCATCATAGATATAGGCAGTCATGCTCTTACTCCTGAAAGTCGGGTGTGGTCAAAGGCAGATCCAGCTGTACGCGGCGGCGCAGCCAAGGGCTGGGACGATAGCGTGGTTCGCCGTAAACGGCCTGCAAATTGTTGAGAACGGCCAGAATGTTGGTGTCGCCGTAATGCGCGCCGAAGGCCAGCGGGCCCTTGGGGTAGCCCAGGGCCAGTTGAATGGCGCGGTCCAGCGTTTGCGGCGAGGTGATGCCTTTCTGCACGATCTCGCAGCCCAGGTTGACCACACTAGCGATCAGGCGCTGAATGACAAAGCCGGCTGAATCGTTGATCACTTCTACCGGTACACCGTCGGCGCTGAGGGCCTGGCGTGCTTGTGCGACCACCTGAGCCTGGGCAGCCGGCTGACGCATCAGGGTGCGCCGCTTATCCCAGTTGGCGAAGCTGTCCAGGGCCAGGGTGCGATCTGCCGGCAGGCCCAGTTGGGTCAGGGCAGTGCTGCAGTCATCGCCTAGTGGGGTGATCAGGCAGATGGCGTCGTCTGATGGCTTGCTACCGGTTTCCAGTGTGGCGCCAGCCTTGGTCAATACCTCTGCGACCTGGTTGCGCAGCGCGTCGTCGTCCGTCTCCAGCCAGAACGGGCGGTTGATCAGCACTGTCTCGGGCTGCGGTTCGGCCGGCTCGATCTTCTGGCCCTCTTCGTAGCGGTAGAAGCCCTGGCCGGTTTTGCGCCCCAGCAGGCCAGCAGCAACGCGCTGGGCGGCGATGAACGACGGGGTGTAGCGCGGGTCGTGGTAGAACTGCTCGTACACCGACTCCATCACCGCGTGGGAGACGTCCAGCCCGGTCAGATCAAACAGCTCGAACGGCCCCATGCGAAAGCCTGGGCCATCGCGCAGAATGCGGTCGATCTGCGAAGGGGAGGCCACCCCTTCGCTGAGCATGCGCAACGCCTCGGTGCCGAAAGCGCGGCCGGCGTGGTTGACCAGAAAGCCGGGGGTGTCCGGGGTGATCGCGGGGAAGTGGCCGGCGACATTGGCCAGCTCGACCAGGCCCTCAATCACGCGCTCATCGGTACGCTCACCGCGTACTACCTCGACGATCTTCATCAGCGGTACGGGGTTGAAGAAATGGAAGCCCGCCACGCGGCCCGGGTGTTTGGCGCTGCTGGCAATGCGGGTAACTGAAAGAGAGGAGGTGTTGGTCGCCAGCACGCAGTCTTCGCTGACAATGGCCTCTAGGTCGGCAAACAGCTTCTGTTTGACCTCCAGCAGCTCGACGATGGCTTCGATCACCAGGTCGCAGTCTTTCAGTTCTTCCAGCGTCTGTGCCGGCTGCATGCGGCTGAGGGTGGCCTCCAGCTCGGCTTCGGTCATCTTGCCTTTGGCCTGGGCACGCTGGAGCAGATTGCGGTTGAATTGCAGGGCGTCCTCGATGGCCTCAGCGCGGGTATCGAACAGCTGAACCTGCTGGCCGCTGCTGGCGAACAGTTGGGCAATGCCGCGGCCCATGGCGCCGGCGCCGATAACGCCAATCCGGTTGAACATGCGTGGACTCCTCAGTTGGGAATGTTTCAGGCTTTTGTTTCGCATGGCGAAACACTATTTCGTTTAATGTGCTGCGAGATTAAATCCTGTACCTTGTGAGTGCAAGTTTGGCGACAGTCTTGCGCGGTTGGCGTATGCCATACTGGTGAGCTGTCGAGACAGTCTTGCGCGTGCTCAATCCTCGTATCGTCCAAGCTGTCATTATCCCATCGAGTGTAGTGAATAAAAGGTGTTGCACCCGTGAATCAAGATGAACGTCAAGCCATCGCCCGTACCGTGACCGGTTTTTTTCAGGAGCTGGGCGCAGAACTGGAGGAGTACAGCGAGGGGCGAGCAGTGGTGGCGCTGACGCTGACCCAGAAGCACATGAACAACGCCAGCAATCTGCACGGGGGCGTGACTGCCAGCCTGCTGGATATCGCCATGGGCTTGTGCGGCACCTGGGCCGAGTCTGCACAGGAGCGTCGGGTGGCGATTACCCTGTCACTGAATACCAATTTTTCTGCGACCGCGCAGGCGGGCAACCGGGTGCGCGCGGTGGCGACGTGCCGTAGCGGTGGCCACAAGGTGTTCATGGCCAGCTGCGACCTGCTGGACCAGGATGACCGGTTGCTCGGTTTCGGCGACGGCGTATTCAAGAAAGGTGCTTATCGCAAGGACCTCCCGTGAAGCCGGTAGTGCTGCTGCCGCTTGGCGTAGCGCTTGAGCTGTTTGGCCTGTTGACGCAGCTGCACTGGTTCAGCTGGTGTGCCGCGGCCTCTTTTGCGCTCTACTTCCTGTTGCACTTCTCGCGGCTGAATCCCTATCCGCGCTGGCTGGGCATCGTCACGCTGGCGATTTTGCTGGCGGCGGTCTGGTTCGCGCGGCCGGGCGCTGAACTGTGGCCCAAGCTCGCCAGTTCGGTCGCCTATTACACCAGCTTTCTCGGCGCGCTCGGGCTGATGCAGTTGCTCGCGCAGCGGCTGCCGCAGCTGCGCGAGCTGCACAAGGCGTTGCTATCGGGCTCCAAGGTGGTGCTGTATCCGCGCTATGTGCTGACCGCCGGCAGCATCGGCTCGATCCTCAACTTCGGCATGATGAACCTGCTGTGTGGCACGCTTACCGAGCACCTGAAGCGCTACTCCCTGACTGACGAGCAGCGGCGCAGCGGCCTGCGTAGCGTGATGGTGACGACCTTGCGCGGGTTCGCGCTGGTGCCGCTGCTGGCGCCTACCAGTGTGACCATTGCCATTATTTCCCGCGAGATGCCCGAGCAGTCGTGGAGTACCATGGTGCCCTACGGCGCAGTGGCGGCATTGATGATGATTGTCGTGGGGTGGCGCCGCGAAACGCAGGGGTTGCTGGAGCTGCGTGACAATATTGGTGATTCGAGCAAGGCCGACGGCATGCTGGAGTTGCTGCTGGGTAGCCTGGTGGGTCTGGGTGCCATCGGCGTGCTGGCGTCGCTGTCGAGTCTTACTGCCTCGCAGTCGGCCATGGTGCTGGTGCCCTTCGGCGTAATCGGTTACCTGCTCTGGCGTGAGCGTTCGCCGAAGCTGGTACTGCAGGAAGTCACTGCCAATATGGCCAGCATGCATAACGAGATGTTTATCTTCGGCTGTGCTGCCTTACTTGGCGGCGTGCTTGGCGCAGTCGCGCCATTGGAAGAAATCGCCGCCTGGCTGGCGCAGGACCCCAAGTACAATATTCTGCTCGCGGTCGGCAGTCTGTTCAGCACCATCACGCTGGCGGTACTGGGTCTGGCGCCGATTGTCTCGCTGTCGTTGATTGCTGGGCTGTTGGCGCAACTGGCCTTGCTCGGCGTGCCGATTATGACGCCAGCGGTGGGGCTGATGTGCGGCTTCTCGCTGGCGATGATTTTCTCGCCCTTTGGCCCCTCGACGCTGATTCTGTCGCGCTACAGCGGTGAAACGCCGTTCCGTGTCGCGTTTGGCTGGAACGGACGCTTTGTTCTGACCGTCATGCCGCTGTTATTGTTGCTGATCTTCTTTACCTACTGGCAGCAATCCTGAATGCCCGAATTACCTGAAGTTGAAACCACCCGCCGAGGCATTGCCCCGCATCTGGAAGGCAAAACCGTCACCCGTCTGATCGTCCGGGAGCGCCGCTTGCGCTGGCCTATCCCCGAGGATCTGGCCATTCAGATTGAAGGTCAGCGGTTTGAGCGGATCGAGCGCCGCGCCAAGTATCTGTTGATGCAGATTGGCGGCGGTACCCTGATTGGTCATCTGGGCATGTCGGGGAATATGCGCCTGGTACCGGCCGGTACGCCGGCGGCCAAGCACGAGCATGTGGATATCGAGCTGGACTCGGGTATGGCGCTGCGCTACACCGATCCCCGCCGTTTCGGCGCCTTGCTGTGGGCGCGGGCAGGGGAGCCGCATCCGCTGCTGGCCAAGTTGGGGCCGGAGCCGCTGTCAGCGGAGTTTGATGGCGAGCGGCTGTACCAGCTGTCACGGGGCAAGAGCAGTGCAGTCAAACCCTTCATCATGGATAACGCCGTGGTGGTCGGCGTGGGCAACATCTACGCCAGTGAAGCGCTGTTTGCGGCGGGTATCGATCCGCGGCGCGAGGCGGGCCGGATCAGCCGTGCGCGTTATCTCAAGCTGGCGGAGGAAATAAAGCGCATCCTTGCTTACGCGATCGAGCGTGGCGGCACCACGCTGCGCGATTTTGTTGGCGGTGATGGTCAGCCGGGCTACTTCAAGCAGGAGCTGTTTGTATACGGCCGCCCTGGGCAGCTGTGCAAGTTGTGCGGCAGCACGCTTAGCGAGGTACGGTTGGGGCAGCGCAGCTCGGTGTATTGCCGCCAATGCCAGCGCTGAAAGCGCTTCAGAAAGCGCCGTAAACCAGTAATTCAGCGGTCTGCAGGCTAATTTCAGTGTGCCACGTTCCGAAATCCACGGAATGTGCCTACAATGGAGTGTGATACCAGCGATCCACGGGATAACGGATCGTGTAACAAGATCAACGCCTTTCGGGCCACAACCAGGGATTTAATATGCGCCTGTTACGTCAAACTACCGCGTTAGCGGCCGGCCTGCTGATGAGTGTCAGTGCCATGGCAGCCACCGACTACAACTCCTATCAGGAAGAGAAGCCCGGCTATCTCGCCATGATGGGCGACCTGATTATTGCTCGCCCCATGCTGTTGGCCGTCACAGCCGTTGGCGCCGCTGCCTTTGTGGTAAGCCTGCCGTTCTCCGCCGCCGGTGGGAATATCGGTGAAGCGGGTCGCGAGCTGGTGGTTCGTCCTGGTGCCGAGACCTTCGTGCGCTGCCTGGGCTGCACACGTGCCGGTTACGGCCGCAAACAGCAGGACGAGAACCTCTAGGTTCCATGCGCGAATGCCGAGTCAGGGCTGACCGCGCACCTTACCGGCAAGGCCGCTATCGCTTTTCTTACCGGATAAGCTAGCGGCCATGCCTGCGAGTCGCTCGATTCGACAGCGGCTTGTCTCGCTCCAGCCAGCGTGGCTGATTGCTGCGCTGGCTGGTTTCGTGTTGCTGTTTTTTGGTAACAACGCCTTCTCTTTGCTGCTAGCCGGCATCGCGCTGTTCATTTTGGGCATGCGCTATCTTGAAAACGGTTTCCGTGCCTTTACCGGCGGTGCTCTTGAGCGCTGGCTGACTGCCTGCACCAGCAGCGTGTGGAAGAGCCTGCTATTTGGTGGCGTAACGACCGCCCTTGTGCAATCCAGCTCATTGATTACCCTGCTCAGCATCGCCTTTCTCAGCGCTGGCCTGATCAGCCTGACCGCCGGCATTGGCATCGTGTTTGGCGCTAACCTGGGTACCACGACCGGCGCCTGGCTGATTGCGCTGATCGGGCTGAAGGTTGATCTGTCGCAGATTGCCATGCCGATGCTGGTGCTTGGGGTGATCCTGGAGCGCAACAAATCGGCGAGTTGGCGCGGTGGCGGGCAGGTGCTGCTGGGTGTTGGGCTGCTGTTTCTGGGCATCGACCAGATGAAGCTGGGTTTTGCAGGTATGGATGCTGCGCTGAATCTTTCCGTCTACGCGGCCAGTGGCTGGCAAAGTCTGCTGCTGTATGCCGCGCTGGGCACCCTGGCGACAGTGCTGATGCAATCGAGCCACGCGACCCTGATGATCACCTTGACCGCCTTGGCGGGTGGCCAGTTGGGCTACCTGGATGCGCTGGCGATGGCGGTGGGAGCCAATCTGGGGACCACGATCACCGCACTGATAGCGGCGTTCAGTGCCAATAACGCAGGCCGCCAGTTGGCCGCGGCGCATATTGTGTTCAATCTGCTGACAGCCATGGTCGCGCTGGCAATTCTGCCATTGCTGGCGCAGTGGGTGGACACGCTGAGCAGTTGGTTGGGCATTGACGAGCACGCCCTGACGCTGAAATTGGCACTTTTTCATACTCTGTTCAATCTGCTCGGTCTGCTGATCATGCTGCCTTTGGTGCCGCTGCTGGTCCGTAGCCTGCAACGCTGGCTGCCGGCGGCCGTAGAACCGGATGAGGAGCTTTCACAGCAGCCGCGCTCCAGCGCGCTTTATCTGAATGATGCTGCGCTGCTCCACGCCGACACGGCACTGCGGGTGTTACAGCAGGAGCTGGCGCACCTGGCCAGCCTGAGCCATCAGGTGATTGCCGCGGCGCTGTACCTGCCGGCCGACTTCATGCGTGATGTGCCCGCCCGCCAGAACCTGAGTAGTCGGTTGTCGATACCGCCGCTGGCCGCGCGCGAGGATGCCGATGCGCTGTATCACCGGCATATCAAGGGCGTGTACGGCGATATTATCGCCTTTCGCAGCCGTCTGGACTGCGAGCTGTTGCCGCAGCAACAGCAGCAATTGATGGACGATATGTTGTCTGCGCGTGATCTGGTAGAAGCGGTAAAGGCGGCCAAGCATCTGCAAGGTAACTTGCGTAAGTACGTTGACAGTCAGCGTCCGGCCCTGCGTGAGGGCTACCGGCAGTTGCGCGAGCAGGGCCGCTCAGTGCTCTCGGTATTGGCTAGTGGCAGTGCGCAGGCGGGTGTTGCCGCTGAGCGCGGGTCAGCGGCGCTTTCGCAGGCGCAGCAGATGTTCAGTGCCGGCTTTGAGCGCCAGCTGCATGAGCAACTGCGCAGTGGCGAGCTGGACGGCTGGCAGGCGACCTCGCTACTCAACGATCTTAATTACCTGAAGCAAATTGGTGATCACCTGCGTGCAGCGCACGACATGATCTATACCCGCGCAGCGCTGCGGGCTGCCGGCTAGCGCTGCGCCGCCTGGTTGCTTGAGCGGGCGTAACGGCCAGGCAATAAAAAACGCCCGCTGCGTGAGCAGCGGGCGTTTTCGTGAAACGGCGCCAGGGCCGTTTCGATGCAGCCAATAGTACTTACTTGGCGGCTTTCTTTTCTTTCTCTTTCGCGATCACAGTCTCGGCAACGTTAGCCGGGCATGGAGAGTAGTGCGAAAACTCCATGGAGAACTGGCCACGACCGGAGGTCATGGTACGCAGGGTGCTGATGTAGCCGAACATTTCTGCCAGCGGTACATCGGCCTTGATGCGTACACCGGTAACACCCGCTTCCTGGCCCGCGATCATGCCGCGACGACGGTTCAAGTCACCGATGACATCACCAACGTGGTCTTCAGGAGTGAACACGTCAACCTTCATGACCGGTTCCAGCAGCTGTGGGCCGGCTTTGGGCATGGACTGACGGAACGCACCCTTGGCGGCGATTTCAAACGCGATGGCCGAGGAGTCAACGGCGTGGAAGCCACCGTCAACCAGTTCGAAGTCAACGTCCAGAACCGGGAAGCCCGCCAGCGGGCCAGTGCCCATCAGCGACGCAAAACCCTTTTCGATGGCCGGGAAGTATTCCTTCGGAACGTTACCGCCAACAACCTTCGACTTGAAGGTAAAGCCGGAATTCGGCTCGCCGGGCTTGATGACGTAGTCGATCTTACCGTACTGACCGGAACCACCCGACTGCTTCTTGTGGGTGTAGCTGTCTTCGATCTGCTTGGTGATGGTCTCGCGGTAGGCAACCTGTGGCTGACCTACAACCAGCTCAACGCCGTAGGTACGCTTCAGAATGTCGACCTTGATGTCCAGGTGCAGTTCGCCCATGCCCTTGAGGATGGTTTCGCCGGAATCGATGTCGGTTTCAACGCGGAAAGTCGGATCTTCTGCAACCATCTTGCCGATGGCAACGCCCATCTTCTCGGTGGAACCCTTGTCTTTCGGCTCAACGGAGATGGAGATAACCGGCTCCGGGAACACCATGGCTTCCAGGGTGCAAGGATGCTTCGGATCACACAGGGTGTGACCGGTTTGCACGTTCTTCATACCAACGATGGCGATGATGTCGCCGGCGGTAGCGAAGCTCAGCTCGTTACGCTCGTCTGCCTGCATTTCTACCATGCGGCCTACGCGCTCGGTCTTGCCGGTGAACGAGTTGAGGATGGTGTCACCCTTGTTCAGCTTGCCGGAGTAGATACGGCAGAAGGTCAGGGCGCCGAAACGGTCGTCCATGATCTTGAACGCCAGGGCGCGGAAGGGCTCGTCTTCACTCACGATGGCGTGTTCGCCAGTGGGGTTGCCTTCTTCGTCGGTCAGCGGCTGCGGGTTTACTTCGGTCGGCGTTGGCAGGTAGTCAACGACGGCGTCGAGCAGCAGCTGCATGCCCTTGTTCTTGAACGCGGAGCCACAGTAGGTCGGGAAGAACGCCAGTTCCAGAGTACCCTTGCGGATGCAACGCTGGATGTCTTCGATGGAGGGCTCTTCACCTTCCATGTACGCCATCATGATGTCGTCGTCCATTTCCACGGCAGTTTCGATCAGCTGCTCACGGTAGGTTTCAACGTCGTCAACCATGTCGGCCGGTACGTCTTGTACCGAGTAGTTTTCAGGCTGTCCGGTTTCGTCCCAGATGTAGGCCTTGCGGGTCAGCAGGTCAACAACACCGGAGAAGGTGTCTTCTGCGCCGATTGGCAGGGTCATGATCAGCGGCTTGGCGCCCAGTACTTTCTCGACCTGAGCGGTTACGCGCAGGAAGTTGGCACCGATACGGTCCAGCTTGTTAACGAAAATCAGACGGGAAACCTTGGAGTCGTTCGCGTAACGCCAGTTGGTTTCGGACTGGGGCTCAACGCCGCCGGAACCACAGAATACGCCGATGCCGCCATCCAGTACTTTCAGTGAACGGTACACTTCCACGGTGAAGTCAACGTGGCCGGGGGTGTCGATGACGTTGAAGCGGTGGCCTTTCCAGAAGCAGCTGACAGCAGCGGACTGAATGGTAATACCGCGCTCGGCTTCCTGTTCCATGAAGTCGGTGGTGGACTCACCCTCGTGTACTTCACCCAGCTTGTGAATCTTGCCGGTGAGCTTGAGGATACGCTCGGTAGTGGTAGTTTTGCCGGCATCAACGTGGGCGAAGATACCAATATTTCGGTAAAGGGATAGGTCAGTCATGGCACTCTCTGATAAGCCGGGTGGAAAAACAGGCGGCCAATATACAGGAATCGGAAAAGAATCTCTCGGCTTTTACGATGAAATGGTGTTAAAGGCAGGTTAATGCCTGCCTTTGGAGGGGGTGGCGAGACGTTCTGTCTGTGCTACTCGATGCTAGCGCCTTGTTGCGTATACAATTTTGTGACCGCCGCAGCGCTCACCCGAGCCTCACCAATACCGCGTGGATCGCTGGCGGCGCTGAGTTGGTTGTCGGCCTTCTGCCAGGAAACCGCCTGCATATTGCCGTAGTCGCGGCCAACCGGTTCGATGCTGTGGCCCATGGCTTCAAGCGCGCTTTGCTGCTGGGCGCTGAAAGCAGCCGCTTCGACTTGAATATGATCCGGCAGATACTGATGGTGAAAGCGCGGACGGCTGACCCAGCGTTCGACCGGCTCGCCGCGCATGGCCTCCAGCGAACCCAGCAGCACCATGGTGATGATGCGGCTGCCGCCGGGTGTGCCGAGGATCGCCAGCTGCTGATCGTTTTCCAGCATGGTCGGGGTCATGCTGGACAGTGGGCGCTTGCCGGGCGCAATGGCGTTGGCTTCGCTGCCGGCCAGGCCGTAGGCGTTGACGCCATCCGGATCGGCAGCAAAGTCGTCCATCTCATTATTTAGCAGTACGCCGGTGCCGGGCACGGTGAAGGCGGCGCCAAAGGGTAGATTGACGCTGAGCGTGGCGGCCACGGCATTGCCCTGGGCGTCGATCAACGAGAAATGCGTGGTGTGGTTGCCTTCGACAAAGTCGATCAGTGGCCCCAGCTCGCTGCTCGGCGTGGCACGCTCAGGGTCGATGCTGGCCGCCAGCTTGGCGGCGTAGTCGCTGGAGGTCAGCTGCTGTACCGGCACCTCGACAAAGTCGTTGTCGCCCAGCAGCGCAGCGCGGTCACGGTAAGTGCGGCGCATCAGCTCAACCAGTTGGTGAGTCCATGGCACTGAACCGGGTGCGGCCTTGGGCAGGGTGTCGAGCCCCTGCAGTATGCCGGCCAGCGCGATACCACCGGCGGAGGGCAGCGGGGCGCTGATCACGTCAAAACCATTGGCGGTAAAGCGGATGGGCGAGCGTTCGATGACCTTGTAGTCGTCCAGGTCCGCCTGCTGCCAGATGCCGCCTGCGCTGCGCACCCCCTCAATCAGCTGCTTGCCAACCCTGCCTTTATAGAAGCCATCACGGCCCTCGGCTGCCATGGCGCGCAGGGTGGCGGCCAGTTCGGGTTGCTTGATGACAGTACCGACGGCGGGCAGCTGGCTATCGCGTAGAAAGAGGCGGTCGGTTTCCGGGTAGCGGTTCATCGCCTCCAGCCGGTAACCGGCGAGGGTGCGGTAGTGCTCGCTGATGGCAAAACCGTTCTCGGCGGCGGCAATGGCGGGTGCGAGCGTCTTGGCCAGGGGCAGCTTGCCGTAATGCTCGGCGAGATGGGCGAGCGCCGCCGGGACGCCGGGAATACCGGCCGCCAGCGGGCCATTGATCGCCGGGTCGCGTTGCACAATGCCGTCGCTATCACGGTAGAGGTCGCGGTTGGCGCTCAGCGGTGCGGTTTCGCGGGCATCGATAAAGCGGTAGGGCTGATCGCTGTTGCCCGGCTGGCGTAGCAGAAAGAAACCGCCGCCGCCCAGACCTGAACTGTAGGGTTCGACCACCGCGAGGGTAGCGGCGACGGCCACCGCCGCGTCAAAGGCATTGCCGCCCTGATCAAGGATGGTGTGGCCGGCCGCGGTAGCGAGGGGGTGGGCGCTGGCGACCGCCTGCTGGCCAGGGCCATTGGCGGCGTGCAGCGGTGCGGCGGACAACAGGCCGGCCAGACTGAGGGTGATCAGAAGGTGCCTGTTGTGCCGCATGCCCATGCTTACGCCTCGCCGGTGAGAATCTTGTACTTGTCCATCAGCTCTTGCTTGCTTTCGACATGCTCCGGATCGAGCGGAATGCAGTCGACAGGGCAGACCTGCTGGCATTGGGGTTCGTCAAAGTGACCGACGCACTCGGTGCACAGGTTCGGGTCGATCACGTAAATTTCTTCGCCCTGGGAGATGGCCCCGTTGGGGCACTCCGGCTCGCAGACATCGCAGTTGATGCAGTCGTCGGTGATGATCAGTGACATGGTTCAGAGGCTCCGCGGCGCAAGGATTCAGCTATGGTAGCGCTTGAGCAGGGCGGCATTCACATCGGGATGCACGAACTTGGTCACGTCGCCACCCAGCGCGGCGATTTCGCGCACCAGGGTAGAAGAGATATAGGAGTAATGCTCTGATGGCGTCAGGAACAGGCTCTCGACATCGGGTGCGAGCACGCGGTTCATGTTGGCCAGCTGAAACTCGTACTCAAAGTCAGAGACCGCGCGCAGGCCGCGCAGCAGTACATTGGCGTTCACTTCCTTGACGAAGTGCGCCAGCAGGGAAGAGAAGCCCACCACTTCGACATTCGGCAGATGCGCCAGCACCGTCTTGGCCATCTCGACACGCTGCTCCAGCGGGAAGGCCGGATTTTTCTTGGTACTGGCTGCAACGGCGACCACGACACGATCAAACAGGCGTGCGGCGCGCTCGACCAGATCGGTGTGACCCTTGGTGATCGGGTCGAAGGTGCCGGGATAAAGTACGGTGTTCATGGTTGGCGTGGTCCTGCGGCTGTCCAAGTGAGAGGCAGATGGTAGCCCAATGACCGCCGAAAACCCAGCCGCGCAGGCGGCTGGCCGGGTATTTTTCGGTTGGCGGCAGCCGCCGGCGATCAGCTCAGTTCAGCGGCCAGGCCGGTGGCCAGTTTAGCGACCAGGCCATAGACCGACAGTTGCGGGTTGGCGCCGATACTGGTGGGGAACAGCGATCCGTCGAGCACCGACAGGTTTTCCAGCTGGTGGTGCCGGCCACGGCTGTCGGTTACTGCTCGGGTTGGGTCCTCGCCCATGGCACAGCCGCCCATGACGTGCGCGCTGGCCAGGCGGACGTCGTGGATGCGGTAGCTCAGCTCTGCCACCTGTCGCTGGAAGTCGGCCCAGCTGTGGCTTTCGCGGCCATGGGCGTGGGTCGGTACCACGCTCTTGGCGCCCGCGGCGAACTGGATTTCGCCCATGCTCAGGTAGGCACGGCGCACGCCGTCCCAGAGGTAGTCATTCAGTGGGTAGTCGAGCACCGGGTCGCCGTTGTCGCGCAGGGCAACGCTACCGCCCTGGCTCTGCTCGTGAAAACCGTCGCGCAGCAGGGCCAGCATCAGGTTGCTTTGCGCCAGACCGTTCATGCGTTGCAGGCTTTCCTGCCCAAGTCCGCCCATCATTACCGACATCAGGCTGGGCTGCATCGGCGGTACTTCCATTTTGTAGCCCATGGGCCCCGTGGTGCCCTGATCCCACTGGAAATGATCGGAATACACCGATTGTGGGGCGCCGTAAAAGCCGTTGATGTCGCGATCAAAAAGCCCCAGGGTCATGTTCACCGGGTGCAGGAAGGTGCGCTTGCCCAGTCGCTCGTGCGGGTCGGGTGCCTTGGAGCGCAGCAGCAGGGCGGGGCTGTTGATCGCGCCGCCGGCCAACACGACGTGTTTACCGCGCAGGCGCAGCGTGCTGCCGGTGGCGGCGGTCAGGGTTGGGTTCATGCCGCGGCAACGCACCTCGCTGACTCGATCGCCCTCGAATACCAGGGTTTCCGCGCGCGCACTGTGCACCAGGGTGGCACCCTGCTCCAGCGCAGCCGGGATGGTGGTGACCAGCATGGATTGCTTGGCGTTGGTCGGGCAGCCGCTACCGCAGTAGCCCAGGTTCCAGCAGCCGCGAACGTTGCGCGGGATGATTTTCCAGTGATAGTCGAGCTTCTCGCAGCCCTGGCGAATGACGTCGTTGTTGGCATTGGGTGGCACCGCCCAAGGCGCCACGCCCAGACGTTCTTCCATCTGCGCAAACCAGGGCGCCATGCTGTCGCTATCCACACCCTTGACGCCGTGCTCGCTGGCCCAGTGGGCCAGCGTGGGATCAGGGGTGCGGAAACTGCTGGTCCAGTTGACCGTGGTGGTGCCACCGACCGTGCGGCCCTGCAGAATGCCGATGCCGCCATCGGCGGTGCCGCGCGCGGCACCTTCCTGATACAGCTCGGCATAGGCCTTGGCTTCGTCGTTCTTGAAGTCGCTGGAGGTTTTCAGCGAACCCTCTTCCACCAGCAGCACCTTGAGGCCGCGCTGGGCGAGGATCTCGGCGCTGGTGCCGCCACCCGCGCCGGTACCAATAATGATGACATCGGCTTCGAGTGTGGTGTCGGTCGCCAGGCTGGCGGCATCAATCACTTGCCAGCCGCGGGCGACGCCCTGCAGGAATAGATCGGGTACGGGCATGGAATTCCCCTGAATGCGGTAGTCGGTCAGATAACGGGTGGACCAGGATAGCCAGTCGTGGCCCAGGACAGCGGCAGCGCGTACCACGACATCATCAGCAGCTTGCTCAGGGTGTTGTAGCCCTGGCGCAGCATCTCGAAGCGGCTATCGCGCCAGCGCAGCAAAAAGGTATTGAGCTGCTCGGGGCTGGCTTTGCTCATGTCGCCCCATATCCCGGTCAGCGGGCCACGGGTGAGCGGCATGCTCAGCAGACCAAACAGGTCGAGCACGGCCTTTTGCACGAAAGGGGAGGTGTGCGCCAGCGAATAGTCGAGCTGCGCCAGAGCCTGGGCAATCGCGTCCGGATGCTGCGTCAAGGCGGGGTGCGGGCCGAGGATTACGGGGTACAGCGCACTCAGCAGCGGCAGGTCGGAGGCGCGCAGCACTTGGAATTCCGGCGCGGCGCGCTCCGAGGTGCAGCCGGTCAGGCTGGCGGTGAGTCCGACTGTGCTCAGCGCGAGGCTGGCACCCAGACCCAGTTTGAGCAGGTCGCGCCGGCCCAGCTGGGGGTTCAGGTTGGAGTCCATGGGTTCAGGCTCATTATTCTTGTTGTGGACTGAGGTGCGGGGCACCTCAGCTGAAAATACGCCAGTATTCAGCGCAAAAACAGTTTGTAGACCATTTGCTGCAGCTTGCTGCCGTAGGGTGGGTAGATCGGCCGCGAACCGTTGAAGCGCTGTTTGATGTACACGCTCTTAGCCTTGCTCAGGGTCAGGAAGCCTTCGTGCCCGTGGTAGTGGCCCATGCCGGAAGGGCCAATGCCGCCGAAGGGCATGTCGTCCTGCGCCACATGGAAAATGGTGTCGTTGATACACATGCCACCAGCGTGGGTCTGCTCCATCATGCGCTGCTGCTCGGCCTTGTCGTAGCCGAAGTAATAAAGCGCCAGCGGACGCGGACGGTCGGCGATGTAGTCGAGCGCTGCATTCAGGTCGTCGTAGGGCACGATCGGCAGCAACGGCCCGAAAATCTCGTCCTGCATCAGCTTCATGTCGTCGGTAGTGTTGAGCACCAGCGTCGGCGGCAGAATGCGGCTGTCGCTCAGGTCCTCGTTGGCCGGGTTGATCGGCAGCAGGCGGGCGCCTTTCTCTTCGGCGTCCTGCAGGTAACCCTGCAGACGCAGGTACTGGCGCGGGTTTACCACCTGGGTGTAGTCGGGGTTGTCGCGCAGTGTCGGGTACATTTTCGACAGTTGATTGCTCAGGGCCTCGACCAGGCCGTCGACTCGCGCGCGCGGGCAGAGAATGTAATCGGGCGCCACGCAGGTCTGGCCGGCGTTCATCGCCTTGCCGAAGGCAATACGTTCGGCAGCGTCGGCCAGTGGCACGTCAGCGGAAATGATCGCCGGCGATTTGCCGCCCAGCTCCAGCGTGACCGGCGTCAGGTTGTCGGCCGCTGCGCGCATGACATGTCGGCCAATGCTGGTAGCGCCGGTGAACAGCAGATGATCGAAGGCCAGCTGCGAAAAGGCCACGCCGACCTCGGCTTCACCGGTAATCACCGCCACCTGATCTTCATTGAACACCTCGGCCAGCACGCGGCCGAGCAGGTCGGCAGTTTCCGGTGTGGACTCGCTCATCTTGATCAAGGCGCGGTTGCCGGCGGCCAGCGCGGTGACCAGCGGGCCGATGGCGAGAAACAGCGGGTAGTTCCAGGGCACGATGATGCCGACTACGCCGAGCGGCTGATAGACCACCTGGGCCTTGCCCGGCTGGAAGGCCATACCCACCTTGCGCTTGGACGGCTTCATCCAGCGGCGAATGTGTTTACTGGCGTACTTGATGCCTTCAAGCGAGGGCAGAATCTCGGCCAGCTTGGTTTCATCGGCGGAGCGGCGGCCAAAATCGGCGTTGATGGCTGCGATCAGGGCGTCCTGATGCTTCAATATCGCGGCTTTCAGCTCGCCCAGTTGGCGGATGCGGCTCTCGGCATCGGGCATGGGCGCGGCGCGAAACGCGGCGCGCTGCAGGGCAAAGAGGTCGTGCATGCGATTGATCGAATGCTGCTGGTCCTGCATGTAGGCGATATCGGCTACCATGGTGCCTCCGCAATAGGCCGGGCTGAGGGATTGGCCGGCTCTTGTTGTGTGTTGTGTATGCCCGTCTGCGCGCGTGCGGACGGATTGTTTGAAGCAAGTCAGGTATTTTTAGAGTATTTGCTCTAAAGTGTCAATTCGTTCATTTAACCGGCTATCAGGTATGAAAACCCGCGACCGTATTCTTCAGGCCAGTCTGCAGCTGTTTAACGAGCAGGGTGAGCGCGCCGTTACCACCAATCACATTGCGGCTCATCTGGGCATGTCGCCGGGTAATCTGTATTACCACTTTCGCAACAAGCAGCAGATTATCGCCGAGCTGGTGGCGCGGTATGAGGCCGAGGTGGAGGGGTATTTGCAGGTGCCGCAGGGGCGTGCGCTGACGCTGCAGGACAAGGCGCATTACCTGGAGTCGATCAATCAGGGGCTCTGGCAGTACCGCTTTTTGCTGCGGGACCTGGAGCATCTGGTGTCCGCCGACCCTGAAATGGCCGAACGTTATCGGCAGTTTTCGCGGCGTTGTGTGCAAAGCGGGCAGGCGATCTATCAGGGGCTGGTGGATGCCGGCTTTCTTTGTGCCAAGCGCGCCAACCCGGAAGCCTTGGCACTGAACTCCTGGCTACTGATGACCAGTTGGGTGAGCTTTCTCTGCACCACGGTACTGGACGGAGAGCAGTCCGAGCTGACCCCGGCCATGCTGCGTCGCGGCGTGTACCAGGTGTTGTCGCAGGAGCTGGGGCTGTTAACCGAGCAGGCGCGCCCGGCGATCGAAGCCTTGCTGGCCGAATATTATCTACCGCTGGATGGCATTGGCTTGAGCTGAGCGCTCAGCCAGAGTGGTATGCGCCGCTCCAGATAGTAGCGGGGGCGCCACGGCGGCCCTTCGACAAAGCCCACATGGCCACCGTGCGGGTGCAGCTCGAACTCGGTGCCGGAGGCCAGTTCACTGCTTTCAGGCAGGCTGTGCGGATAGACGAACGGATCGTTCAACGCCTGAATGATCAGCGTCGGCACCCGAATACTGCTCAGAAAGAAGCGGCTGCTGCAGCGCCGGTAATAGTCTTCGGCGCTGGCAAAGCCGTGCAGTGGCGCGGTGATGCGGCCATCAAAATCCCAGAAGCTGTCCATGCCGGCCAGCGAGCCGAGGGCGTCGAGGCGCGCGTATTCGGCATCGCGCCCCTGATGCTGAAACAGGCGCTTCTTGTTGGTCACGTAGGCCAGCATGTCGCGCATGAAGCGGCTCTGATACACCCGTGAGAAACCAACCTGCAGGCGGTCGGCGCACTGATCCAGGCGGAAGGGCACCGATACTGCCACAGCTGCTGCGACGGCCGCGTGTTCACCCTGCTCACCCAGATACTTCAGCAGCACATTACCGCCCAGTGAGTAGCCGACCGCGACCAGCGCTTGGCCGGGGTGCAACCCTTTGACGTGGGCGATTACTTCAGCGAGGTCATCGCTGGCGCCGGAGTGGTAAGCCCGGGCACTGTGGTTCGGCTCGCCGGAGCAGCCGCGCCAGTTGAGCGCCACGCTGTGCCAACCAAGTGCGGCGAGGGCGCGCTGCTGGCCGAGAATATACAGTGAGGCCGAGCTGCCGGTCAGGCCGTGCAGCAGTAGCGCAATGGGCGCCGCTTGCGCACCTGCGCTGTGCCAGTCGAGATCCAGGTAGTCGCCGTCGCTCAAGGTCATGCGTGTGCGCTGGCGCTGCAGTGCAGGCGGCCGACGCAGCAGCGGACTGAACAGCGTCTGCAGATGACCGCCCGGCAACCAGCGGGCCGCACGGAACAGGCTCAACCCTGGCGGCGCCACAGGCTGTACCAGACCTGGCCGGCGCGCTTCTCGCGGTGCAGCTGCCAGTTGTCAGGCAGGCTCTGACGGCCAGGTGAGTTCTCGCTTTCCAGGTAGATCAAGGCGTCTGCGCTCAGCCAGCCGTTGGCCTCCAGCGCCGCACATGCGGGTTCGAGCAAGCCTTGATGGAAGGGCGGATCGATAAAGACAATGTCGTAGCGCTCGGCAGGTGGCGTGCCAAGCATGGCCAGGCCATTGTCCTGACGCACCTCGGCCTTGCTGCAGTTCAAGGTGCTCAGATGGCCGCGCAAGGTGCTGACCACGTCGCGGTTCAGGTCGACGGCCAGCGCCCAGCCCGCTCCGCGCGACAGCGCCTCCAGTGCCAGCGCGCCGCTGCCGGTGAAGAGGTCCAGGCAGCGGGCCCCCTGAATGTCGCCACTAAGCCAGTTGAACAGGGTTTCACGCACGCGATCCGGCGTGGGCCGCAGGCCCGGCTGCTCGGTGAAGCTGAAGCGGCGGCTGCCCCACTCGCCACCGATAATGCGCAGCTGGCCGACCTTGGCTTTGACCTGCTTCATGGCGTGGACTCCTCGGCTGGGCGTTGTTCAGCTGCCGCCGGGGCGGTTTCCCCGGCAGGCTCGGCGCTGGGCTCCGGCTGCGGCGGGCCGACAGTGATAGTCACCCGTTGGGCGGGGTCCAGGTGGGCGGCAAAGGCGCTCTGGATCTGCTCGACGGTCAGCGCCTGCACCTGATCCAGAAACAGCTGCATCTGGTTCAGCGGCAGATGATAGAAGCCGATCGCCGCCAGTTGGCCAACAATGGCGCTGTTGCTCGCGGTGCTGAGCGGGAATTCCCCGAGAATCTGCTGTTTGGCGCGCACCAGCTCTGCTTCGGTTGGTCCCTCGGCGATGAACGCGTCCAGCGTGCTGTTGACCACCTCAAGCGCGGTGTCGGCCTGGTCGCTGCGGGTTTGCAGGCTGATGCTGAACGGGCCGGGCGCCTGCATCGGGGTAAAACCGCTGCTCACCGAGTAGGCCAGGCCGCGTTTCTCGCGCACCTGCTCCATCAGCCGGGAGCCAAAGCCTGAGCCGCCAAGTATCTGGTTGCCCACGTAGAGCGCAGCGTAATCGGGGTCGCCGCGCTGAATGCCCTGCTGGCCAACAATCACCTGGGTCTGAGCGCTGGCAAAGTCGATATGCGTGGTGCTGGCGCTGACCGCTTCCGGCGCGGGTGTCAGCGGTGCAGCCGGCCCCTCGGGCAGTGCGTCAGCCAGGTGTTGCGCCAGTTGCTCGGCCTGCTGGCGGTCGATTGCGCCGACCAGCGCGATCACGGCGTTGCCGGCGGCGTAGTAGGTCTGGTGGAAACGCTTCAGATCGGCCTGCTTGATGGCCTGCAGCGCTTCGGCTTCGCCATCCGGCAGGGAGCCGTAGGGGTGCTGTGGATACAGCGTGGACCAGAAGGCTTCGCTGGCGATGGCCCCGGGGCGTTGCTGCCGGTACTGCAGGCCGGCGAGCATCTGCTCGCGCACTCGCTCCACGGCTTTGGCCGGGAAGGCCGGCTCGGCGAGTACCTGGGCAAACAGCGCCAGGGCAGGTTCGAGCTTGTCGCTGGCAGTCAGGCTACGCAGGCTGATCAGGCCCATGTCGCGGTAGGCGCTGTTGCTAAACTGCGCGCCGAGACGATCAAAGCCGCCGGCAATATCATCGGCGCTCAGGCTGGCGGTACCTTCGTTAAGCAGTGCATTGGTCAGCATGGCCAGGCCGGGCTGCTCGCCGTCGCGGCTGGCGCCGGCAGCAAACAGCAGCTGAATGTCGAGCATCGGCAGCTCGTCTGCCTGCATGTAGTAGACCTTGGTGCCCTGGCTGGTAGTCCAGTGCTGCAGGTCGAGTCCGCGACGGGCCGGCGGAGTATCAAGGTCAAGCTGCTCCAGCGATTCCAGTGCCGGCAGTGGCGAACCGAACACTTCCTCGGCGGTATCGGGTTCGCTGCTGCTCACCGGGGTTGCCGCAGCGGGTTCAGGTTCAGGGGCGGTGGTCGGCTCCGGCGACTTGTTCAGGAGTACGGCAATCATCACGCCAAGCGCAGCGAGTGCCAGTAACCAGCGCAACAGGGACAAAGGCTTGATCGACTTCATGGCTGCGCCTCCTTGGCCAGCGGCAGCAGGGTAGTGCGGGTCAGGCGGTCGCGTACCAGATAACGGCGGGCGACCTCGCTGACCTGTTCTGGAGTAATGGCCTGCAGTGCAGACACATCCTGATCTATCAGGTGCCAGGACAGTCCGACACTTTCCAGCGCCCCAATGCGCGTGGCCTGGGCGGTGATGTCATCCTGCGCAAACACCAGGCCCGCCACCAGTTGGGCCTGCACTCGCTGCAGTTCTTCCGCGCTGGGCGGGGTTTGCTTGATCTGCTCGATCTGATCCCAGAGAGCGTCTTCCAGCTGTTGCAGGCTGACATCGCGGGACAGGTTGGGGATGCCGCTGAGGGTGAACAGGCTGTCGCCACGGCTGAAGGGGTCATAATTGGTGCCGGCGCTGGTGGCAATATTGCTGCCGCGCTCCAGATTGCTCGGCAGGCGGGCGCTGTAGCCGCCATCGAGCACCGCATCGAGCAGGCGCAGCGCGTGCACTTCCCAGGTTTGCGTGCTGGTGCCCAGGCTGGGCACATTGAAGCCCAGCAGCAGGCTGGGCAGCTGTACATCAAGATGCTGCACCAGACTGCGTTCGCCGCCGGCGGGCAATTCCAGCGGCGTGCGAATGGGTACCGGGGTGCGTGCCGGTACCACGCCAAAGTAGCGCTCAACCAACGGCTTCACCGTTTCCGGGTAGACGTCACCAACGATCACCAGGGTCGCATTGGCGGGCACATAATGGGCGCGGTACCAGGCGCGCAGGTCTTCGATCTGCATGCGGTCGAGGTCGTGCATCCAGCCGATCACCGGTTGGCCATAGGGGCTGGCCATATAGGCCTGGGTCAGGAAACGCTCGTAGGCCAGGCCATTGGGGTTGTCATCTACGCGCATGCGACGCTCTTCCTTGATGACTTCGATTTCCTTGAGAAACTCGTCTTCGGGCAGGGTCAACTGGTGCATGCGCTCGGCTTCCAGCTCCAGCGCGACCGGCAGCTGGTCGCGGCTCAGGGTCTGGTAGTAGGCAGTGTAGTCACGCGTGGTCATGGCGTTTTCACTGGCCCCCAGGCTGCCCAGCAGCTTCGAGGCCTGGCCGGGTTCAAGGTTCTTGCTGCCCTTGAACATCATGTGCTCCAGCGCGTGCGACAGCCCGGTCTGGCCCGGTGGCTCGTCGCTGCCGCCCACCTTGTACCAGACCTGCGAGGCGACTACCGGCGCGCGGTGATCCTCGCGGATGATTACCTTCAGACCATTGTCCAGGGTGTAGCTGTGGGTGGGTTGGCGGGATTCATCGGCAACTGCCGCCAGCGGCAGCAGCGCAAACGCGAATAACAGAGAGATCAGCCGCAACATGCATTGGATCCTGTGGAGCAGGGTGGTGGGCGGCAACGAGGCGTGATCTGATCGGCAGACTGCGGCTCGCCGGTGCCCGGGAGTCATACCGCCAATGGCGGAAGTGGGGTAGGATAACCCAACCTTCAATATGGCGAAGCATTCGCCGTCAGACTCAGATAGTGACCCTTCATGTTTGGTTCCAAAGACAAGCCAGAAAGCCCCGAAAACAAAGCCGCCGAGCCTGCCGCCAAGCCGGAAAAGAAAGGCCTGTTCGGATGGGCGCGCCGCAAGGAAGCGCCCGAGACGCCGGCGGCTGATACCGCGCAGGATGCCCCGGCTCCCTTGAGCCAGCAGCTCGACAGTGTTGAAGCGCGCGAGCAGGCGGCCCGCGAGGCGGCCGCATCGCTGTTCTCCGAACTGGGCCAGAACACCGCTGAGCCAGAGGTCGTCTCCGAACCGGCCGCTGCCGAAGAGCCCAAGGGCTTCTTCTCGCGGATGAAACAGGGGCTGTCCAAGACCAGCGCCAACCTTGGCGAGGGCATGGCCAACCTGTTCCTCGGCGAAAAGGAAATCGACGACGAGCTGCTGGAAGAGATGGAAACCCGCCTGCTGATGGCGGACGTGGGTATTGAAGCCACCACCCTGATCATGGAAAGCCTGCAGGATCGCGTCACGCGCCGTCAGGTCTCCAGCCGCAAGGCGCTCTACCGTGCCCTGCAGGGCGAGCTGGAAGCGCTGCTCAGCCACGTGGCCAAGCCGCTGCAGATTGATGGCAGCAAAAAGCCCTATGTGATTCTGGTGGTCGGCGTGAACGGCGTCGGCAAGACCACCACCATCGGCAAGCTGGCCAAACGCCTGCAGGGCGAGGGCAAGCAGGTCATGCTGGCGGCGGGCGACACCTTCCGCGCCGCTGCCGTAGAGCAGTTGCAGGTCTGGGGCGAACGCAATCAGATTGGCGTGGTGGCCCAGCATACCGGCGCCGACTCGGCCTCGGTGATCTTCGACGCGCTGCAGGCGGCCAAGTCGCGCGGCGCCGATGTGCTGATTGCCGACACCGCCGGCCGCTTGCACAACAAGGATCATCTGATGGACGAGCTGGCCAAGGTCAAGCGGGTGATGGCCAAGCTGGATGTTGATGCGCCCCACGAAGTCTTGCTGGTGCTGGATGCCGGCACCGGCCAGAACGCCATTTCGCAGACCAAGCTGTTCGATCAGGCGGTAGGTCTTACCGGCCTGGCCCTGACCAAGCTCGACGGCACCGCCAAGGGCGGGGTGATCTTCGCTTTGGCCAAGCAGTTTGGCCTGCCGATCCGCTATATCGGCGTGGGCGAGCAGATCGACGATCTGCGGCCCTTTACCGCGCCCGAGTTTGTCGAGGCGCTCTTTGGCAACAAATAACCGCTTCGGCAGAACCCCGGCTGGAATGCATTCCCGATGATTCGCTTCGATCAGGTCAGCAAGCGTTACCCCAACGGCCATCAGGGGCTGGATAGGCTCGACTTTCACATTCGCGCCGGCGAGATGGTATTTATCACCGGGCATTCCGGCGCCGGCAAGAGCACCCTGCTCAAGCTGATCATGTGCATGGAGCGACCCACCTCGGGCGCCGTACACGTGGGTGGGCAGAATCTGCAGGATCTGGGCAGCGACGACATCCCCTACCTGCGCCGCCAGGTGGGCGTGGTGTTTCAGAATCACCAGTTGCTGTTTGATCGCACCGTGTTTGATAACGTCGCCCTGCCGCTGATCATCAATGGTACCCCGGCCGATGAGGTGGGTCGCCGCGTGCGCGCCGCGCTCGACAAGGTCGGCCTGCTGAGCAAGGAAGGCAGTTATCCGATTGCCCTTTCCGGCGGTGAGCAACAGCGCGTGGGTATCGCCCGCGCCGTGGTACACAAGCCTGCCTTGCTGCTCGCCGATGAGCCGACCGGTAACCTTGATCCGGCGTTATCTGCCGAAATCATGGGCCTGTTTGAAGACTTCAACCGCGTGGGTGTGACCGTGCTGATTGCCAGCCATGACCTGCCGCTGATTGCCAAGCTGGATCACCGCATGCTGACGCTGGATCAGGGTCGCCTGATCACGGATGGGGAGTGAGCATGGCTGCCGCTAAACGTAACACTGAAACCAAACGCAAGGCGCCCAAGGGCGCCGCGCGCTCCGAGCGCAATTGGCGCCACCCGCTGCGCAGCTGGCTGGGCAGCCACCGCGCCAGCGCCCGGCAGGCGCTGCGGCAGGTGGGCCGTTATCCCTTCAGCAGCGCCCTGACTGTGCTGGTGATGACTATCGCCCTGGCGTTGCCGATGGGTCTGTCAGTGCTGATCAACCAGGTTGAGCAGTTGGGGGTGAACTGGCAGGAAGCGGCGCAGATATCGGTCTACCTCAAGGATGACGTCAACGCCGAACGCCAGCAGGAGCAGCTGGCGGCGATCAAGACCCTGTCGGGTGTGGCGGCAGCGCAGTTGCTCGACAAGGAGCTGGCACTGGCCGAGTTCCAGCAGCATTCGGGTATGGGCGATGCTCTCCTGCAGTTGAGCTATAACCCGTTACCCAGCGTCATTGTGGTCACCCCGGCGAGTATCGACGGCGGCGCGGCAGCGCTGGAGCCGCTGCGCGATCGGCTGGCAGCCATTGATGGCGTGGATCAGGTGCAGATCGACTTGCTCTGGGTTGAACGGCTGGCGTCGATTCTGGCCATGCTGGAACGCTTTACCGGCGGGTTGGGCCTGCTGCTGATCATCGCGCTCTTGCTGGTCATGGCCAATACCATCCGCCTGGCTATTGAAAGCCGCCGCGAAGAAATCCTGGTGGTCAAACTGGTGGGCGGTACCGATGCGTTCGTGCGCCGGCCATTTCTTTATATAGGTGTGCTATACGGTCTGCTGGCCGGCGTCCTGGCCTGGCTGCTGCTAGCGGCAGGGCTGGCCTGGCTGAACGTCACGGTGCAACAGGTTGCCAGCCTGTACCAGAGCGATTTCGCGCTGATGGGCATGCCCTGGCGCGATGGCTTGACGCTGGTGTTCGGCGCTATGCTGCTGGGCCTGGTTGGTGCCTGGCTGGCGGTAGGGCAGCATGTGCGGGCGATAGAGCCTAGCTAGCTACAAGCTACTCGGAGTGGGTTGGTTGGGTTTTGGGTTTATCTTGCAGCTTGATGCTTGCCGCTGGTCCAAGCCTGAACTTTAGTCTGCGTTCCCAGTCTTATTTTGCAGTGATACACTGGGTCGTCATTTTTTGGGAGTTCAAACATGAGCACTGCCTTGCAACCCATCAATAGCTTGGTGCCGGGTGCGAATCTTGAAGCCTATGTTCAGAACGTAAGCAGCATTCCGGTTCTCAGCGCTGAAGAAGAGCGAGAGCTGGCCGATCGTCTGTATTACCAGGAAGACCTCGAGGCTGCCCGTCAGCTGGTCATGTCGCATCTGCGTTTTGTGGTGCACATTGCCCGCAGCTATTCCGGCTATGGCCTGGCCCAGGCTGATCTGGTGCAGGAAGGTAACGTCGGTTTGATGAAGGCGGTCAAGCGTTTCAACCCGGAAATGGGCGTGCGTCTGGTGTCCTTCGCGGTGCACTGGATTCGTGCCGAGATTCACGAGTTCATTCTGCGCAACTGGCGCATCGTCAAGGTGGCGACTACCAAGGCCCAGCGTAAGCTGTTTTTCAACCTGCGCAGTGCCAAGAAGAAGCTGGCCTGGCTGTCGCACGATGAAGTCGAGGCGGTTGCAGCAGACCTGGGCGTGGCCACGCGTGAAGTGCGCGAGATGGAAAGCCGCCTGTACGGCCAGGATTTGGGCTTTGATGGCGCCCAGGACGAGGACGACGAGGTCGCCTACGCGCCAGTTCACTACCTTGAAGACAAACGCTATGACCCGGCTACCCAGCTGGAGTCAGCCGACTGGTCCGACAGCTCCAGCAGCAGCCTGCTGACCGGGCTGGAGGCGTTGGACGAGCGCAGCCGCGATATCCTGTACCAGCGTTGGCTGGCGGAAGAGAAGGCCACATTGCACGAGCTGGCCGCCAAGTATCAGGTATCGGCCGAGCGTATTCGGCAGCTGGAAAAGAACGCCATGAACAAGCTGAAGAAAAATCTGGAAACCGAGGTCGCGCTCTGAGGCGCAGCTCGCGGTGGCGTTAATCCAAGGGCATCCGATGTGATGCCCTTTTTTATGTGCAGTGGTATTTCAAATAACAAAGGAGTGGTGCATGACCCGTCAACAAGGGGTACGTCTGGCTACGCTGCTGAGTGTGGTGATTCTGGCTTTCTTCGCTTTCGGCTTCTGGATGTCGAAGCCGCAGCAGACCGAACCCATGCAGTGGCGTGCGGCCTATGAGGAAAGCCTCTGGACGCCTTTGCAGCGTCAGCAGCTAACCCTGGGCGATGCGAGTGCGGCGCTGGGCCATGGCACCCTGTGGATGATCAGCTCGGAGGGAAAGCCGTTGCTGGTCAGCCGCTATACGCTGGAAAGTGATGGCCTCAGCTGGCGTGTGCAGGCGGTACTCAAGCTGACTGATCAGCAACGCGACAGCCTGGTACAGGCGCAGGCCTGGGAGCCGGACTTGCCGGATCAGCCGATCAACTCCTCAGTGGCCGATGCCCTGAAAGACCAGCCGGTACTGCGCTTGAGCTTGATTCCGTCTGAGCCGCTGGCACTGAGCGATATTCAGGGCACCATCGGTAATCCTGACCTGCGGTTGCCGGTCAGTGAGGGCGAAGAAGCCTGGGTTTATCCGAAGATCGGCGCCGTTGTCGCCGTGGGTGAGGAGCAGGCCCACTCCATCATGTTTGGCCTGCGCGATGATTTGAGCGGCGAATAAGCCGCTCAAGTCAACAGGGGTCAGATGTCCAGCCGGTTGCGCCAGTAACGCAGGGTGAGCCATTCCGGCCAGTCGCGCCCGGCCTCCAGTTCATCCAGATAGTGGCGGCCCCCGAGCTGCCGCATTTGCTGTTGAATCCAGACAGCTCGGCGTTGGGCATGGGCTGGCGGCTGTGCGGCGTCCCAGTTCAGTGGGCTAGGCAGCACCGCGGCCAGTTGGCTGGCCTGGCGGTTCGACAGGTAGCTGGCGCCTACATGGAAGTGATGCTGAGCGGCGGCCTCGACGCCAAAGACGCCGCGATCCCATTCGGCGATGTTCAGGTACATCTCCAGAATCCGCTGTTTCGGCCAGAGCACTTCTATCCACAGCGTGAACCAGGCTTCCAGCCCCTTGCGCAGATAGCTGCGGCCAGACCACAGAAACAGGTTCTTGGCCACCTGCTGGCTCAGGGTACTGGCACCGCGCAGACTGCCACCCTGCATGTTATGTTCTACCGCCGCGCGAATGGCCTTGAGGTCGAAACCGTAATGCTCGGCAAAGCGCTGATCTTCAGCGGCAATCACCGCCATCTTCATGCCGTCGGGGATTTGCGCGTAGGGGCGCCATTGATACTGGATGTCCAGCGCCTGTTCGCTTTGCCGTGCGGCAAACCAGCGTTCGACCATCAGCATTGAGCCGGGCGCTGGCGCCCAGCGCAGCACGACAATCGGTAGCAGGCTGACGAGGGCGAGGATCAGCAGCCACTTGGCGGCTTTGCGTAGTATCTTGTTGATCATGTGAGTCCGAATGAGCGATTCGTTCGGAGTATAAACCGGGGGGATCTGTCATGGCCAAATGGCTGTTGTTGTTGGCGTCGTTCAGTGGTTTTACCGGGGTGGCGCTCGGCGCCTTCGCGGCGCACGGTTTACGCAGCAGATTGCCGGAAAATCTGCTTAATGCCTTTCAGACCGGGGTGCACTATCAGCTCTGGCACACTATGGCGCTGATCGCGGTAGCGCTGTTGTTGCTGCGCTTTCCGGAGTCGGGCCTGTTCAAGGCAACCGGGGTACTCTTTGCCTTGGGCATGGTGCTGTTTTCCGGCAGTCTGTACCTGCTGGCACTGAGCGGCGTGGGCAAGCTGGGCATGATCACGCCGCTGGGCGGCGTAACCTGGCTGATCGCCTGGGCGTGCCTGGCGCTGGGCGTCTGGCGTACGCTTTGACCGCGCTGGCGTGGTCAGGTGGCGGCAAAGCGCGTTATCATAGCGCCCTTGTTTGGGTGACCTGCCACAGGCTGCCGGCACCTTTCCCCTTCACCCGGATACACCGAGCCGCGTATGCAGATTCAACTCAACGGCGAACCCTATTCGCTGACGCAAGCCATTACCCTGGCCGAGCTGGTCGAGCGTCTGGGACTGGCTGGAAAACGTCTGGCTATTGAGCTGAACCTTGAAATCGTGCCGCGCAGCCAGCATGCCGAAACGCCGCTGAACGACGGCGACCGGGTAGAAATCGTCCACGCCATTGGCGGCGGCTAGTCCGCGTACTGGAGACCTTGATGACTGATTTGAGCCAAGATGCGCTGGAAATTGCCGGCGTTCGTTACCGTTCCCGCTTGCTGGTAGGTACTGGTAAATACAAGGATCTGGCGGAAACAGGCCGCGCGATTGAGGCCTCAGGTGCCGAGATCGTCACGGTGGCGATTCGCCGTACCAATATCGGCCAGAACCCGGACGAGCCCAACCTGCTGGACGTGGTACCACCGGATCGTTACACCATCCTGCCCAACACCGCTGGCTGCTTCAACGCCGAAGAAGCGGTGCGCACCTGTCGTCTAGCGCGCGAGCTGCTTGATGGCCACAAGCTGGTCAAACTGGAAGTGCTGGCCGATCAAAAGACCCTGTTCCCCAATGTGGTTGAAACCCTTAAGGCCGCCGAAGTGCTGGTAAAAGATGGCTTCGACGTCATGGTGTACACCAGCGATGACCCGATCATCGCCCGTGAGCTGTCGGCCATGGGCTGCGTCGCGGTCATGCCGCTGGCTGGCCTGATCGGCTCCGGCATGGGTATCTGCAATCCCTGGAACCTGCGCATTATTCTGGAAGAAGCCACAGTGCCGGTGCTGGTCGATGCCGGTGTGGGTACTGCTTCCGATGCCACCATTGCCATGGAGTTGGGCTGCGCCGGTGTACTGATGAACAGCGCTATCGCCCATGCCGACCAGCCGGTGCTGATGGCCCAGGCCATGCACCACGCCGTGTTGGCCGGTCGCGGCGCCTATCTGGCTGGCCGTATGCCGCGCAAGCTGTATGCCACCGCTTCTTCGCCGCTAGATGGCAATATTCGCTGAAGCCTTGATGGTCATCGGTTTGCGCCGGTGACCCTGAAAATCCTACCCGAGCACCCCATGTCCGATACACCAGAGCTGCCAGAAAACGCTGAAACCGAGCCCTCCTCACCACCACGGCGGGCAATCCGCAGTTTTGTCATGCGCGCCGGGCGCATGACGGAAGGGCAGCAAAAGGGCATTGATCAGGGCTGGCCAAAATTCGGCCTGACGCTGGATCAGGGCATGCTGGATCTGGACGCCGTGTTTGCTCGTCAGGCGCCGCGCACCCTGGAGATCGGCTTTGGCATGGGGCAGTCGCTTTTGGAAATGGCGCAGGCCGCCCCCGAGCAGGATTTTATCGGCATCGAAGTGCACCGCCCCGGCGTGGGTTCGCTGCTGAACGGTCTGGTTACCAGCGAGACCGGCAACGTGCGGGTGTTCGATTGCGACGCCATTGAAGTGCTCAAGCAGTGCATCCCGGACGCCAGTCTGGACAGACTGCTGCTGTTCTTCCCCGACCCGTGGCACAAGAAGAAGCACAACAAGCGCCGCATTGTGCAGCTCAGCTTTGCCGAATTGGTGCGCAGCAAACTCAAGCCCGGCGGCGTGCTGCACATGGCCACCGACTGGGAGCATTACGCCGAACAGATGCTGGAAGTGATGAGCGCCGCCCCCGGCTACCGCAACCAGGCCGCCGATGGCACATACGTACCGCGTCCGCAGGAGCGCCCGGTGACCAAGTTCGAGCGCCGTGGCGAGCGGCTGGGGCATGGCGTGTGGGATCTGAAGTTCGAGCGAGTGGACTGACCCACCCTTTTCGCAAGAGCCGCCCAGAGCCAGGCGCAAGCCGCAGGGCGGTTGTGCCACCGGCCTTTAGCAAGGCATCGCTCTGCGGCTGACCCAGTGACCTTCCTGCTTTGGCCTCTGCTATCCGTCGAGCCGCTCATAGCGCAGGCGGATAAGTGCCAGCTCACCGCTCTGGTTGAGCTGCTCCAGCGCCTCGCTCCAGGCCGCCACCAGCGCGTCGTCACAGTCGAGGCTGAAGGCAATGTAGAGCGATGAGCGATAGATTTCGATCGGTACCCGCCGCAGTGCATTCGGTGCGATGTTGAGTTGGCGGCTGTAATAGGCCACGCCAGCGGCGGTGTCGCCGATGATGATATCGGTGCGGCCAGCCAGCAGCATGCGGTAAAGCTGCTGATTTTTGGTGGCGCTGCGGTCAAGGTTGGTGAAGCCCAACGACTGCAACAGGTCGGGAATCAGGCCGGCGTGCCGGGTAGTGATTTGTGGTGCACGCAGCAGTTGCTCCAGCGAGTGGATCGGCGGCGCCGCATTGGCCCGTTGGTATGGATAGATCGACTCCTCCACGATAGGGCCTACCCATTTGTACAAGGGCTCACGCTCGGGCGTGCGGAACAGCGAATACATGATGGTTTTCGGCCGCGTCTTCAGTTCACGGCTGGCGCGCATGCTGGGAAGTAGCGCCATGGCAAAATCATCGCCGGTGCGCGCCATGATGGCCCTGACGATCTCAGTGGTCAGGCCGGTGAGATGACCGTCCTCCTCATAGTTGTACGGCGCCCACTCCTCGGTTACCACCTGATAGGTGTCCGCGTGGGCGCGCATGCCAAGGGAGAGGAGTAGCAGCGCTGCAATGAGGGTTGACTGTTTCACATGTGCTACCGGCTTCGCTGGGCGTTTTCGAGGACGGTGATCAGCCTGTCTTTTTTCAAGCATAGCCGCTTTCAGTCCGTCCATGCCGGGCGACAGTATGCGGGCATGGCAAATCCCCTGGCCAGAGGCGTGGCGCTAGAGCTGTCATCAATGTGTCATGCCAGTGTCATAGCCTGTCGCCTGAAAACCTACAGGAGATAGCCATGCGTTTGCGCGCCCTTGCCTTTGCCCTAGTCTGCCTTGCCCCGCTTGCTCACGCCGAAGTAACGCTGCAGGGTGAGCCGGAGGTTGGTATTTTCGTCACCCAGCAACGCGATGCGCAGCCGGGAGAGCGGGTGCTGACCCGCGCGACCGATGCCATCGAGCCGACTACCCGCATTCCCGCACGGCTGGGCACGCGCTTTGGTGTGCGCTTCAGCCTGGCGGGTAAAGCCACGGCAGAGGCACCGCTCAGCATGTTCTACTTCACGCCGGGCGTCGTCACCCCGGATGGCACCCGTCACGATAAGTTCGAGGTGCATCAGAAAATCGAGCCCGCGACCGCCAGCGAGGTAATGGCCTTCGAGTTCACTGACCAGTGGGAAGTGGTGCCCGGGGAATGGCGCTTTGAGGTCTATCAGGGCGACCGTCGGCTGTTGAGCCAGGCTTTTCAGGTGCAGTAACGGCGCCGCTGTTGCTGCCATGCGTACCGGCTATGGTGCGTCATACGGCAGGCAAAGGGTTGTGGTGGATTGGGCTTGAGCTTTCTACACTGACCGCACAGTCATTGTTATGGAGAGCGTCGTGAGCTACGAAACCCTGGATTATCAGGTTGAGGATGGCATCCTCACCCTGACGCTGAATCGCCCTGACCGCATGAATGCCTTCAACGGCCAGATGCGCCGTGAACTCATTGCTGCCTTCGATGCCGCCGATGCCGACGACGCGGTGCGCGTCATCATCATGACTGGTGCGGGCAAGGCGTTCTGCGCCGGCGCTGATCTGGAAAAAGGCGGCGATACCTTCAACCGGCACAAGCGTCAGGACCAGCCGGAGGGCGACGAATTGCGCGACGGTGGCGGTACCGTTTCCCTGCGCATTTATGAGTGCACCAAGCCGGTGATCGGTGCGTTCAACGGCGCTGCCGTCGGCGTGGGCGTTACCATGAGCCTGCCCATGGATATCCGCATGGCCTCTACCAAGGCTAAGTTCGGCTTCGTATTTGCCCGTCGCGGCATCACCATGGAAGCTTGCTCCAGCTGGTTCCTGCCGCGCTTGGTGGGTCCGATGCAAGCCGCCGAGTGGGTGTATACCGGTCGCGTGTTCAGTGCTGAGGAAGCCCTCAAGGGCGGCCTGGTGCGTAGCCTGCACGAGCCCGATGAGTTGTTGCCGGCGGCGCGCGAGCTGGCTCGTGAGATTGCCGACAACACCTCGGCCATGTCTGCTGCGCTGAACCGCCAGCTGCTGTGGCGCATGATGGCGGCGGATCACCCGATGGAAGCACACATCGTTGATTCTCGCGCGATTGCCTTTATGGGTGAATCTGAGGACGCGAAAGAGGGCGTCAGCTCCTTCCTGGAAAAACGCGCACCGCAGTTCAAGTTGCGCCCCAGTCAGGACAAGCCGCCGTTTTACCCATGGTGGGATGAGCGCAAGTTCCGCTGACAGCCACCTGCCAGGGTAAGGCTTTTACTGTCGGGTGGAGCGCGACGCCATACCGACCGGATGCGACGCCCGCACACGTTCTGTGTGCGGGCGTTTCAGTGTTAGGCTTGGACCTTTTCCGCAATGGGAGCTGTTGCCATGAGTCGTCACTTTGAGGCCGCGCCGGGTCTGTGCGAAAGCCGCGATCCGGCCACCGAAGGTTTTGTCTTCAACCAAACCATGCTGCGCATCAAGAACCCGGAGGCGACGCTGGATTTCTACACTCGCGTCCTGGGTATGACCCTGGTGAAGAAGCTGGATTTCCCGCAGATGAAGTTCAGCCTGTTCTTTCTGGCGGCCATCGACAGTCACGCGCTGGGCGATTGGTCACAAGACCCGGTTGAGCGCACTCATCAGACCTTTGGCCGCCCGGCCATGCTGGAGCTGACCCACAACTGGGGTACTGAAGACGATGCCGACTTCAGTTATCACAACGGCAATGACGAGCCCAAGGGCTTTGGTCACATCGGCTTTGCCGTGCCCGATCTGGAAGCCGCCTGTGCGCGCTTTGAAGAGTTGGGTGTTTCCTTTGTGAAGCGTCCGCAGGACGGCAAGATGCACAACATTGCGTTTATCCGCGACCCGGACGGCTACTGGATCGAGCTGTTCACCCCGGCAGGCATGGCCTGAGCGGCTGACGCCGGAATGCCCTATGGCCAGGCCGCGGGCCGGGTTGAAGCCCGGCTCTCACCTGCAAGTACATAGCGTCTTAAAGCCGGTTCAGGGAAAGGTCGCGCCTTCCAGTGCACCGTGCTGAGTGCGTTTATCGTACTCGCGGTCAGCGGCGCCCATGGCGCTCAGTAGCCGTTGCCCGGCCGCGTTGGCGCTTTGCGACAACTGCTCGCAGCTAGCCTGGGGTGGTAACGCCAGCAAGGCTTGTTCAATCTGTCTGGCGTAGTCCAGCGCCAATTCCACGTGCCCATCCTGATGCGCCTGCAAAGCCAGCAGATAGCTGTCCCACTGTTTCTGCACGCTGGCCGGGCGAGTGGCGTCGGGCAGCAGGCGCGGCATGTGACTGGTGACGCTGACCTCGGTGCCGGCGCTAGAGAGACGGCACTGGCCCGGCGTGGACTCCCAGGTAAAGTGCCAGTCAACCCGGCTACCGCTGTGCTGGCGGTCACGGTTCAGGCTGGCGCGGATGGTGTCAGGGGTGTTGCCCTGTACATCGAATTGTTGAACCCGCGTGCTCAGCGCCGGTTCGGCCAGCAGCGCTGCACTCAAGCTCAGCAGCGCTGGCAGCAGGCACCACCGTTGCAGGCGCATCAGATCGGGTCCATCAGCCGCTCAAGGGCAGCGCGGCAGCGATTGGGGATGGGGAAGGCGGTGTTGCTGGCGCGGTCCACGAATACATGCACGAAGCGCCCGGCGGCGCAGGCCTCTTCGCGGCCCTGCTTGAATACCGCCAGTTCATAATGCACCGAGCTACTACCCAGGCGCGCGACCTTGACGCCAATCTCGATGGCATCTGGGAAGGCAATGGGGGCGAAGTAATCGCAGTTGGAGCTGACCACAAAGGCCACCTGGTCGCCATCATGAATATCCAGCCCGCCCTCGGCGATCAGCCAGCTGTTTACCGCGCTGTCGAAGTAGCTGTAATAGGTCACGTTGTTGACGTGACCGTAGATGTCATTGTCGTGCCAGCGCGTGGTGACCGGGTGCAGGTAGTGATAATCCTGCCGGGTGGGCTTGCTTGTGCTCATGCGAATTCTCTTGTCAGTGGTTCAACAGGCGGCATCAATAGGCCAGGTTGTAGATGGCCAGCGCGTCGGCTTCGCTGACGTCACGCGGATTATTGACCAGCAGGCGCTGCTGCAGCATGGCGTCCTTGGCCAGTAGCTCCAGCTTGTCCTTGGGTACGCCAGCGTCACGCAGGCGGCTCGGCAGGCCACAGCGTGGGCTGAGGTCAGCCAGTGCACTGACCATTTGCGCGGTGAGGTGATCGGCGTCGCCGGGCTGCAGGCCGGGGCCGACAATCAACGGCGCCAGCTCGGCGTACAGCGGGGCGGCGTGGGACGCGTTGAATTCGATGACCGTCGGCAGCACCAGCGCGTTGGACAGGCCATGCGGAATATGGAAGTGCCCGCCCAGCGGATACGCCAGCGCGTGTACCGCGGCCACCGGGGCGTTGGCAAAGGCCTGGCCGGCGAGCAGGGCGCCGAGCAGCATGGCCTGCCGCGCTTCGCGGTTCTGGCCGTTTTGCACCACCTGATCCAGGTTGCCGGCCAGCAGGCGCAGCGCTTCGCGCGCGAGCATGTCGGACAGCGGGTTCTTCTTCAGCTTGCTGGTGTAGGCCTCAATCGCGTGCACCATGGCGTCGATGCCGGTGGCGGCGGTCACGTGCGCCGGCAGGCCCAGGGTCAGGTCGGCGTCCAGCAGCGCCAAATCGGGCAGCAGAATCGGTGAGACCACGCCCATCTTGGTGGTGGCGCCGGTGGTGATGATGGCGATCTGGGTCACTTCCGAGCCGGTACCGGCGGTGGTCGGCACCTGGAACAGCGGCAGGCGCTGGCCGCGGGCATTGCCAACGCCGTAGATATCCGCCATTTGCTGTTTGCAGTCGGGGTGGGCGAGCAGGGCAACCAGCTTGGCCACATCCATCGAGCTGCCGCCACCGAAACCGATAATCAGCTCGGCCTGCATGTTGCGGGCCTGTTCAACCGCTTCGAGCACCACGTGCTCCGGCGGATCGGCCTCTACCTGATCGAAGACTTCAACGCTGACCTGCGCCTTGGCCATGGCCGGCAGAATGTTGTTCAGCAGCCCGATCTTGGTGATGCCGGGGTCGGTCACGATCAGTACCCGCTGGGCGTCCCGCTCGCGGCACAGCTCGCCGAGGCGGGCGGCGGACCCGGATTCGCAGAGAATCTGGGCGGTGGTGGCAAAGCTGAACGGGTTCATGGGGCCTCCGGGCTAGGGTTGGAGCGAAAAAAGCGGCGAAAAAAGTCGAATGAGACAATTCTGCTGACTGCGCGTTCATGCGGCAAGTGCTATTGATGCCGCCGATGTTAACGCATGGCGGCGGGTCGGTGACAGTCACACGCGTTGAGTCGCCGCGTTGCTGTTCAGGTTGCCTGCGCGCGCTGGCGCTAGAGAAACAGCTCGAGTAGATCGTTCAGAAACAGCCGTCCGCGTTCGGTTGGGCGCAGCTGGTCGGCCCAGGGTTCCAGCAACCCCTTGGTGGCGGCCTGTTGTAGCAGCGGCTCGATACTTGCCAACGACTGGCCGGTGCGTGCAGCGTAGTAGCTGGCCGGCACGCCATCCACCAGACGCAAGGCGTTCATCAGAAAGTCGAACGGCAGCTCCTCGGTAGTCAGTACCTTGCGCCCGGCGCAAACGTCCTTACCGGCGGCCAGATAATCCTTGGGCAGGCGGGTCTTCCAGTAGCGCTCGATGCGGCCATCGGTGTAAGTGATCTTGCCGTGCGCGCCGGCGCCAATGCCGAGGAAGTCGCCGTATTGCCAGTAATTCAGGTTGTGCCGCGCCTGCTTGCCGGGTTGCGCGTAGGCCGATACCTCGTATTGCGCGTAGCCGCCGGCGGCCATGCGCTGTTGGCCGGCTTCCTGAATCGACCAGAGAATGTCTTCCTCGGGCAGGGTTGGCGGTTTGGAGTAGAACACGGTATTCGGCTCCAGCGTCAGCTGGTACCAGGACAGGTGTTCCGGCGCCAGCGCCATGGCCTGATCAATGTCGGCCATCGCCTGCTCATGACTCTGGTGCGGCAGCCCGTGCATCAGGTCGAGATTCAGGTTATCGAAGCCGGCGCAGCGTGCCATCTCGACCGCCCCGAGGGCTTCGCGATCATCGTGAATGCGCCCCAGCGCTTTCAGGTGTTCAGCGTTAAAGCTTTGGATGCCGATCGACAGGCGGTTGATGCCGGTGGCGCGGTAGTCGACGAACTTGGCCTGCTCGAAGGTACCGGGGTTGGCTTCCAGGGTGATCTCGATGTCGGCGGCGAACGGCAGTCGCGCGTTCAGCGCATCCAGAAAGCGCCCCAGGCTGGCCGCGGAAAACAGGCTGGGTGTGCCGCCGCCGAAGAAGATGGACGTTAGCTCGCGACCGGCCGCCAGCGACAGATCCTGCTGCAGGTCGGTGACCATGGCGTCGATATAGGCATCTTCGGGGAGTGCGCTTTGGCTGGTGTGTGAGTTGAAGTCGCAGTAGGGGCACTTCTTCACGCACCAGGGGATATGGATGTAGGCCGCCAGGGGCGGCAGCTGCAAGCTGCGAGACAGGGCGCCGCCCCCGTCAAGCTGCAAGCGGTCTGTGCTGGCGGTTGGGGTGGTTTCTCGCTTGTTGCTTGCCGCTTGCGGCTGGGTCATAGCCCCAACCGCTGGCGTAGCTGCGCCATGGCGCGCGCGCGGTGGCTGAGCTGGTTCTTTTCCGCGGGGCTGAGTTCGGCGCTGGCGCACTTGCGCTCGGGCACCCAGAACAGCGGGTCGTAGCCAAAGCCATGGGCGCCGATGGCTTCATTCAAAATGCGGCCTTCCCAGATGCCCTCGCAAATGATCGGCATGGGATCGTCGGCGTGGCGCAGCAACGCCAGGGCGCAAATAAATTGCGCACCGCGTTCCTCTGTGGGGACGTCGCACAGCGCCTGCAGCAGCTTGGCGTTGTTGGCAATGTCGCCTTCCCCGCCGGCATAGCGTGCGGAGTATATGCCGGGCGCGCCGCCCAGTGCGTCTACTGCCAGGCCGGAGTCGTCCGCCAACGCCGGCAGGCCCGAAGCACGCGCGGCGTGGCGCGCCTTGAGCAGTGCATTCTCAACAAAGGTCAGGCCGGTTTCTTCCACGTCTTCGTCGATAAAGTCGCTCTGTGGCAGGATCTTTACCTGATCACCCAGCATCGCCTGCAGCTCGGCCAGTTTGCCCTTGTTGCTGCTGGCGAGCACCAGAGTATCGAAGGGCAGTTGCTTACTGGTCATCGGGGAAGAACTCCTGCTGGAAGCTGAGGCTGTGCACCATGGCGCCGGGCGCCGCCTGAATGTCGATCTTGAACAGCAGAACACCGCGCTGCGCTGCGCTGTAGTTGGCGACGAAGTAAATGGCATCGCCTTCCTTGATGCGCTTGAAGTCGAGTTTCACGGGCTGGCCGATCAGGCTACGCACCTCGCCCTTGAGAATGGCGTCTACCGCTTGCGCCTTGCCGTTTTCCTGGCGTTGCACGGCGATATTGATCACCCCCTGACTCGGGCCGCGCTGCAAGCCAGCGTTGGCGGCAATCTCGGGTTGCAGCAGGCTGCTGTTGAACACGTTGTGATAGACGATCAGATCGCCAAAGCGTGCCGGCTCGGCGGCGGCTTGGAGCAGCGGGTCGGCGAGCAGTGCGACGGCAAAAAGCAGGGTACGTAACATGGGTGACTCCTCAGGCTAGGGCAGGGCTCAGCGGCTGATGCGGTAAATCGCCACTTCGCCCAACAGGTTCGGCCACAGGCCGCTCAGCCAGCTGCGCTGGTGCGTCTGATCTACGACCAGGCGGTCGAGCACCTTGATGTTGCGCTCGCGGCATAGCTGCTCAAAATCCTTGAAGGTACAGAAGTGGATGTTGGGCGTGTTGTACCAGGTATAGGGCATGAATTCGGATACTGGCATACGCCCCTTGGTGCCCAGATACCAGCGGCAGCGCCAGTGGGCAAAATTGGGGAAGGTCAGAATGCCTTCATGGCCAATGCGCAACATGTCTTCCAGTACCCGGTCGGGGTAATGCATGGCCTGCAGCGATTGGGTCATGACCACAGTGTCGAAGCTGTTGTCCTCGAAATTGTTCAGCTCCTTGTCGAGGTTCTGCTCCAGCACGTTCACGCCGTGGCGGATGCAGGTGCTGATTTTCTCCGGGTCGATTTCCAGGCCATAACCCTGAACCTGCTTGTGGTCGCGCAGGTGGCGCAGCAGTTCACCCTCGCCACAGCCCAGGTCAAGCACGTGGCTGCCGGGTTTTATCCACTGTTGAATGATCTCCAGATCGGCGCGCAGGCTCATGCGGTCACCTCTATACGGTTCATATAGCCGCTGAGGGCTTCGATGTAACGGGGAATCGGCAGCAGAAAGGCGTCGTGCCCCTGCGCCGCTTCGATCTCCAGATAGCTCACCTGCTTTTTCGCCGCCAGCAGCGCATTGACCAGTTCATACGAGCGCGCAGGCGAGAATCGCCAGTCGGTGGTAAAGGACATCACCAGCGTCTGTGCCTGAATACCTGCCAGGGTTTTCGCCAGGTCGCCGCCGTGTGCGGCGGCCGGGTCGAAATAGTCCAGCGCCTTGGTCATCAGCAGATAGGTGTTGGCGTCGAAGCGGCCGGAAAATTCCTGGCCCTGATAACGCAGGTAGCTTTCCACCTCAAACTCGACACTGGTCAGGTCGTAGTTGAGCTGCTCGCTGCGCAGTTCGCGGCCAAACTTGCTGCCCATGGAGTCGTCCGACAGGTAGGTGATATGCCCGACCATGCGCGCCAGCATCAGGCCGCGCTTGGGAATAACGCCAAAGGCGGCATAGTCGCCGTGGTGGAAATCGGGGTCGGTGGTAATAGCCTGCCGCGCCACTTCGTTGAAGGCGATGTTCTGCGCCGACAACTTGGGCGCTGTGGCAATGGCCACACAATGGCGGATGCGCTCGGGGTAGCTGATCGCCCACTGCAGCGCCTGCATGCCGCCCAGACTGCCGCCGACCACCGCGGCCCATTGCTGCACGCCCAGCACGTCGGCCAGACGCGCCTGGCTGTGTACCCAGTCCTCTACGGTCAATACCGGGAAGCTGGCGCCATAGGCCTTGCCGGTTTCCGGGCTGATGCTGGAAGGGCCGGTGGAGCCGTGGCAGCCCCCCAGGTTATTCAAACTGACGACAAAGAAGCGGTTGGTGTCGATCGCCTTGCCGGGGCCGATGCAGGAATCCCACCAGCCGGGTTTGCGCTCATCGGCACTGTGGTAACCGGCAGCGTGGTGATGGCCGGACAGTGCGTGGCAGATCAGCACTGCATTGTCGGCAGCGGCGTTGAGCGCGCCGTAGGTTTCGTAAACCAGCTCGTAGGGCGCCAGGGCCTTGCCGCAGGTCAGCTGCAGCGGCTCGCTGAAGCTGTGTCGCTGGGGTGTCACCAGGCCGACGGAGTCAGCAGCAAATGTGGACATTAATACCTGTTCCTGTGTGGGTTGGCCTGGTCTGATACGGACGGCATAGCTGCCTGGCAGGCCCTGTCTGGCGGCGGGTGCGCGACTGACCAGTACGGCGCCAACAATCGAGGCGTCAGTCTAAAGAGCGCGCTGCGCTGGTGCAATATTCAGGGCCGCTGGATACCCAGTTCTGCTGGCAGTTGCTGCGGCGCGTGGATGGCAATCCGCTTCTGCCGGCTGCTCTGACCGCTGAGCAGGCTGACCTGCTATTTGCTGACGGCGAAGGCATCGGCCAGAAAGGCCAGCAACAGGCTGTTGGCCTTGCCTTCCACCGGCGGAGCGCTGATGCGCACCTTGAGACGCTCACCGTGCAGCCCGGCAAAGCCGATTTGGCTGGCGCCGGGTTGCAGGTGCAAGTTGAGCAGCAGCGTCTCGCCGCGCCAGCTGTAGAACGCGGTCACAGCGCCAGCGTCAGACCCTTGGGCATGCCGGTGGCAATCGCCATGTTGGTGATGACCAGCATGTTGAGCAGATTGAGCGCGATGAAGGCAAAGATGGGCGACAGATCCAGCCCGCCCATGGAGGGCAGAATCTTGCGGATCGGCGCGAGAACCGGCTCGCACAGCTGATTTACCAGCATGGCCGCCGGATTGGCGCTGCCCGGGGCAACCCAGGACAGGATCACACTGATGATCAGGGCGAAGAAAAACACCTTGAGGAAGAGGGCGGTAATCCCCACCAGCGACCAGGCCAGCAGCTGCAGAATGCCCGGCAGAGCGTAGCCCATCAATTTGATGATGATAGCCATCAGCACCAGTTGGATCGCCAGCGCCAGTACCAGGGAGGCGAAGTCGACCCCGGCGTAGCCGGGGATGACCCGGCGCAGCGGCATCAGCAGCGGTTTGGTGGCACGCACGATGAACTGCGACAGCGGGTTGTAGAAGTCCGCACGCACCAGTTGCAGGATAAAGCGCAGTAGTACGATCAGCAGATACAGGCTGCCGAGGGTCTGCACAATATAGATAGCTGCCATGTTCAGGCCGGTCATGGTGTTTCCTCAGGCGAGTTCTTTGGACATTTCGGCGGCGCGTTTGGCGGCGGCCTGCATGGCGTGGTCGACCATTTGTGGCAGGCCTTCTGTCTGGAAGGTCTTGATCGCCTGCTCGGTGGTGCCGCCGGGCGAGCAGACGCGGCGGCGCAGCTCGGCCACGTCGACATCGCTGTTGACTGCCATGTCGGCGGCGCCCAGCGCGGTGAACAGCGCCATGCGTTCGGCGGTGTCACGCGGCAAGCCGAGCTTTTCACCGGCGTCGATCATCGCCTCAATCATGTAGAAGAAATAAGCCGGGCCACTGCCGGAGACGGCGATCACGGCGTCGATCAGGTTTTCTTCTTCCAGCCAAACGCTGATACCGACGGCGTTGAAAATGGTCTCGGTCAGCTCTTTCTGCGCTTCGCTCACCGCGGCGGTGGCAAACAGGCCGCTGACGCCCTGGCCGCGTAACGACGGCGTGTTGGGCATGCAGCGCACAATGGGCGTAGTGTCGCCGAGCCACTCGGCCAGGCTGTCGCAGCTGATGCCGGCGGCAATCGAGATCACCAACTGGCCGGGCTTGCGCTCGGCCGGCAGCGCGCGGCAGACCGCCTGCATCACCTGCGGTTTGACCGCCAGCAGCAGCACGTCGCATTCGGCGGCGAGTAACGCATTATCGGTCACGGTACGAATCTGGAACTGCTTGCTCAGGGCCGCGCCCTGTTCCGCCTTGGGATCGCTGGCAATGATGCGCTCGGGTTTCATGTTCTTCTGCAGCAGGCCACCAATCAGGCTGGTAGCCATGTTGCCGGCGCCGATGAAACCGATAATGGGAGCAGTCATTTAGTTGGAACCTCGCTCGGAATGCGTGTTGGTTGTGGAGTAGTCGCGTGCGCCAAAGAGTGCGCTGCCGATACGCACCATGCTGGCGCCTTCCTGAATGGCTTCTACCAGGTCGTCGCTCATGCCCATGGACAAGGTGTCGAGCGGCAGTGGCAGGGCCGCCTGGGCTGCGCGCAACGCCGCTAGCGGCGCGCGGCGTGCGGCGCTGGTCTCGGCCGGCGCCGGAATTGCCATCAGGCCACGCAGGCGCAAGCGCGGTAGCGCGGCCACGGCATCAGCCAGTGCAGGCAGTTCAGCCAGGCTGACGCCGGACTTGCTGTCTTCGCCGCTGATATTCACCTGCAGGCAGACATTCAGTGCCGGCAGGTGTTCCGGGCGCTGTTCGGACAAGCGTCTGGCAATCTTCAGACGGTCAACGCTGTGCACCCAGTCGAAGTGCTCGGCGATGGTTTTCGTCTTGTTGGATTGAATGGGGCCGATGAAGTGCCAGATCAAGGGGAGGTCGGACAGCACGGAGATCTTCTCCAGCGCTTCCTGCAGGTAGTTTTCCCCTATATTCTGTACGCCTGCTGCCCAGGCGTCACGGATGGCACTGGCGGGACGGGTTTTGCTCACCGCCATCAGGGTAATGGTATCGGGGTCGCGGTCGGCAACGGCGGCGGCGCGCTGTATGCGTTCACGAACGTTTGCAATATTCTCTGCTATCGTGGACATTACTGACGTTAATACCTTGCCAATCGAATAGACTCTGCCGGCATTCTACATGCTTGCAGGTTGTAATGGGGAACCCTATGGATATTACCGAGCTGTTAGCCTTCAGCGCCAAACAGGGCGCGTCGGACTTGCACCTGTCGGCAGGACTGCCGCCCATGATTCGTGTGGATGGCGACGTGCGCCGGATCAACGTGCCGGCCATGGAACACAAGCAAGTGCATGGCTTGATCTACGACATCATGAACGACAAGCAGCGCAAGGATTTCGAGGAGTTTCTCGAGACCGACTTCTCGTTCGAAGTGCCCGGTGTTGCTCGCTTCCGGGTGAACGCCTTCAATCAGAACCGCGGCGCTGGCGCTGTGTTCCGGACCATTCCTTCCAAGGTACTGACCATGGAAGATCTGGGCATGGGCGACGTGTTCAAGAAGATTTCCGACAACCCGCGTGGTCTGGTGCTGGTCACCGGCCCGACCGGTTCGGGCAAGTCAACCAGCCTTGCGGCCATGGTCGATTACCTGAACAGCACCAAGTACCAGCATATTCTGACCATCGAGGACCCGATCGAATTCGTTCACGAGTCGAAAAAGTGTCTGGTCAACCAGCGTGAAGTGCACCGCGACACCCTGGGTTTTGCCGAAGCCCTGCGCTCGGCCCTGCGGGAAGACCCCGACATCATCCTGGTCGGCGAGATGCGTGACCTCGAGACCATTCGCCTGGCGTTGACCGCAGCGGAAACCGGCCACTTGGTGTTCGGCACCCTGCACACCACCTCGGCGGCCAAGACCATTGACCGTATCGTCGACGTCTTCCCCGGTGAAGAAAAGTCCATGGTGCGTTCGATGCTGTCCGAATCGCTGCAAGCGGTTATCTCGCAGACCCTGCTGAAGAAGATTGGTGGTGGCCGGGTTGCTGCGCACGAAATCATGATTGGCACCCCGGCGATCCGCAACCTGATCCGCGAAGACAAAATCGCGCAGATGTATTCGGCTATTCAGACCGGCGGCAACATCGGTATGCAGACGCTCGACATGTGCTTGAAAGGTCTGATTTCCAAAGGTCTGATCACCAAGGAAAGCGCCCGCGAAAAAGCCAAGGCAGTCGACGGTTTCTAACGCGGCTGGCTGTTTTTGGCGGGCCCAAGCTGCCCGCCGCGAAGGATAAAAGAGGCATAGCATGGAGTTTGAAAAGCTGTTGCGGCTGATGGTCGAGAAAGGCGCATCCGACCTGTTCATTACAGCCGGCGTTCCACCCAGCATGAAAGTGCATGGCAAGATTCTGCCGGTGACCAAGACCCCCCTCTCGCCTGAACAGACCCGCGAAACCGTGCTGGGCGTCATGACCGAAGCGCAGCGCCGCGAGTTCGCCGAGAAGCGCGAGTGCAACTTTGCCATTAGCGCGCGCGGTATTGGCCGTTTCCGTGTCAGTGCCTTTTATCAGCGCAACCTGGTCGGCATGGTCCTGCGCCGCATCGAGATCAATATCCCGACCATGGAAGAGCTGCGCCTGCCCGATGTGCTCAAGCAGTTGGCCATGACCAAGCGGGGCCTGGTGATCTTTGTCGGCGCGACCGGTACCGGTAAGTCGACTTCGCTGGCGTCGATGATCGGCTACCGCAACAAGCACTCCAGCGGCCACATCATCTCGATTGAAGACCCGATCGAATTTATCCATCAGCATCAGAACTGCATCGTCACCCAGCGCGAAGTGGGGATTGATACCGATTCTTTCGAGATCGCCCTGAAAAACACCCTGCGCCAGGCGCCGGATGTGATTCTGATTGGTGAGGTGCGCAGCAAGGAGACCATGGAGCACGCGGTGGCCTTTGCCGAGACCGGTCACCTGTGTCTGGCCACGCTGCACGCCAACAACGCCAACCAGGCGCTTGACCGCATCATTCACTTCTTCCCTACCGAGCTGCATCAGCAGGTGTGGATGGATCTGTCCCTCAACCTCAAGGCGATTGTGGCCCAGCAGCTGATCCCCTCGCCGGACGGCAAAGGCCGTCGTGCAGCCATTGAGGTGTTGCTGAACTCACCGCTGGCCGCCGACATGATCCGCAAGGGTGAAGTGCACGAACTCAAACCGCTGATGGCGCGTTCTGGCGAGTTGGGTATGCAAACCTTCGATCAGGCGTTGTACAAGCTGTACAGCCAGGGCGAGATTACCTATGAGGATGCACTGGCCCACGCCGATTCGGCCAACGACCTGCGTTTGATGATCAAGCTGGGCTCGGAGACCGACGGCAAGCATCTGATGGGCGAAGAGAACAACGGTTTCTCGCTGGAAGAGGAAGACGAAACCAGCGTTCACCACCGCACACGGCGTTAAGCGCCGCTGGGCGCCCGCGCGGTGCTCAACTGGTTGCGACCACCACGCTTGGCTACCAGCAGGGCGTGGTCGGCCTGGTTGATGGTTTCCGAGTAGCTTTCCCCTGGCTGATACTCGGCAATGCCGATGCTGATAGTGGCATTGACCGAGTCGGTCTGCGCGCGAATGGTCAGGTTCTCTATTGCCGTGCGCACCCGCTCCATGACCTTGGCCGCAGCGTCGGCCTGGGTTTCCGGTAACAGAATCAGAAACTCCTCGCCGCCCCAGCGCCCGCACAAATCCTGCTCTCTGATCTCTGCGTCCAGCACCCGGGCGATTTCGGTCAGCGCGCTATCGCCCAGCTCATGGCCGTACTGGTCGTTGATCGTCTTGAAGTGGTCAACGTCAAGCATGGCGATGGTAAAGGGGCGCTGGTAGCGCGCGTAACGCTCGGCTTCCTTCTTCAGACGGTCGACCAGCAGGCGCCGGTTAGGCAGCCCGGTCAGGGCGTCATGGGTTGAGGCTTCACGCAGTGCCTCGTTGAGGTCGCGCATCATGTTCTGGTAGCGATCGGAGATGCGCGCGACCTTCTCCAGTTGTCGCAGCTGCTTGTTCAGGCGCTCGGTCAGCGACTGCTCCTGCTGCTTGGCCATGCTCTGGTAAGCGTCGGAAATGCGGCTGATTCGGTCGATGCGTCGCGCCAGGTCCTGATGGTTGGCCCAGAGCGAGACCAGGGGTTCGCGCAACGGATTGTCCTGCTGGGCGGGATCCTCCAATAGCGCGTGGATATTGGCTTCAAGGCTCTGGTTTGGCTGTTTCATCTCGGACTCTAGGTGTGGCTGACAATATCGAACGGGAAGCTGCAGTCTTCCTTGAACTCCTCGGCCAACTCCGCGACCCGCTCGTTCTGTGGATCATAGTACCAGCAAACGGAGACCGGCTTGCCTTGCTGGTGAGCGGCTTCCAACAGGTCGAATATGTCCATCATGGCCTTGACGCTGCTGGTGTTCAGGTACAGCAGGCGCAACTCCAGTGCCAGAGGTGCAGAGGCCTGGTCCAGATAGGCTTCCATCCAGTCGAATACCTGCTGGAACATGTCGAAGGAGTTTTCCGGGTAGGAATCACCTTCCATGTAGAGCTTGCCGTTGGCCCAGTCACTACGAACTTCGGGGGTGGACTGGGAGCTGGCGATAGAAAAATCAGTCATGGGTTTAAACTCGTTACTCAATCAGATGACGGCGCGCAGGCTGAAAAAGCCGCGACCGCCGGCCAGTGGCTGCAGGGAGGCCTGCAGTGGCTCGCTGGATTTTCGTGCTATGTCGATCAACCCGAGTCCGGCGCCCGAGGGGCGCGCTTCATCACGGGGGCGACGTAGCTGTTCCTTGTAGGCGGCTTTCAGCTCGGCCTTGTCCATGCCTGCCAGGCCTTCTACGGCCTGCAGCAGGTTTTCGCCGTCGGGCATTTCGATCAGGTTGCCGGCCGACACCACATAGCGGCCGCCCTGGTTGCGCGAGACCACCACGGTCGCGCCCGCTTCCTGCTCGTTCCATTGCCGGGCGCGGGTGTAGTGGCTGATGTTCTGCGTCATTTCAATATACACCGCGAAGACATCCATGGCGGCACTGGGGTGTGCGTGCTCGGCCGACAGGTAGTTGCGCAGGGCATTACCTATCTCTTCGATCAGGCTGCGCGAGATGGGGCCGTTGAAACACAGCATTATTTGCTGGTTGTTGAAGCGCTCACGCATGGCAAAAAGGTCAATATTTTCCATTACAGCTCCTGTGCGATTCAATGAGTGGCCCGCGCTAATCGAAGCGGAAGCACAGCATGGTGATGTCATCACGTTGCGGATAATCGCCCTGATAGGACGCCAGTGTATCGCTGAATGCCGCACTTTGCTGTTGCAGCGGCAATTTGGCGTGCTGGCAGAGCATCTCTGCAAAGCGGCTGCTGCCGAAACCAAAGCCGCGGTCACCGCCCGCTTGATCCAGAAAACCGTCGGTGCACAGGTAGAAGGTGCGGCCCGCCTGCAGTGCCACCTCGCTATTGTGATACTCGCCCTGCCGCTTGTCGCCCAGCGCTCTGCGACCACCGCTCAGATGCTCCACGCTGCTGCCGTCGCTATGGTAGAGAGCGATCTTGGCGCCCGAGAACACCACGCGGCGGCCCTGCAGATCAACGTAGGCCAGGCCGACGTCCATGTTGGTGGCGACGGACTTGTATTCGGCAGAGTCGCTGAGCATGCTGCGCACGATCTGGTCGGTGCGCTGCAGTATGGCGGCAGGGTCATCCAGCCCGCAATCGCTGATGGCTTGTTCCAGGGCAGCGTGGGCCAGCATGGTCATGAGCGCGCCGGGTACGCCGTGGCCGGCGCAGTCGACTACGCCAAACAGACAGCGCGGGGCTTCGCTGCGGAAGATATAGAAGTCGCCGCCGACCACGTCGCGGGGCCGCCAGAGTACGGCGTGGTGCTGCCCGAGGGCGTTGACCAACTCGCGGTTGGGCAGGATGGAGCGCTGAATCAGGCTGGCGTAGTCGATCGAGTCTTCGATCTTCTTGCGCGCGCTGAGCATGCTCTGGTTTGCCGCTTCCAGATCCCGAGTGCGTTCCTGCACCCGCTGTTCCAGCTCGCTGGTATGGCTGCGTACTTTCTGCGCCATGGCGTCGAAGGCTTCGCTGAGCTCGCCGATTTCGTCGTTGCGGGTGTGTGGCAGGGCAACGTCATAGCGGCCTGCGGCCATGGCTTGCGCGCTATATCGCAGTTGGCGTAGTGGGCGTAGCAGCAGCCGTTCGATGGCGAAGGCAAACAGCAACACGAAGAGGATCAGCAGGGCGCCCAGGCCGAGCAGTACTGGCAGCAGCCAGGTACGGTCAATGACCTGGGCGCTGTTCAGGTCGATAGCATTGGCAACAAACCAGTTCAGCTCAGGGATGTAGGACAGGGCCAGCAGTCGCGCATGGCCGTCCAGGCTGACCGTGCGCACCTGCACGGCGCCGGGCTCGGCCTGTACCGCCTGCATGGCGGCGAGCACTGAGGCTCTCTGCTCGTCATTGGCTAGCAGGTCGAGCAGGGTGTTGCCGGCCGCGGCCTTGGCATCGGCGCCCGAGTTCAGGGCTATCAGGCTACGGTCCTGGTGCGCCTGAATAGCGCCTTCACTATCCAGAATCATCGGCGTGACGCCGCTGTCGTCGCTGGCGATGAAGTCGCGGATGAAACTCGACAAATCCACGCCCGAACCGGCCAGCGCCAGCACCTCGCCGTTGTCGTCTTTCACCACCATATTGAGCCACACCTTGGTGGTGTTCAGCTCCGGGTTCAAGTCGACATTGATGTTGAAGTTCTCAGTGTCGCGCAGCGTGGCGAAAAACCAGCTGTCGGCCGGCGCGTCGGGGTTCAGCGTGTAGCGCGGTTCGCGGCTGAGCGGCTCGTCGTTGCCGTTGAAGTAGTAGCCCATGTTGCTCAACATGCCAATGAAGTAGGCATGGTCACGAAAATCCTGGCGATACCGCTCGGCCTCGCGGAAAAACAGGTCTTTCTTTTCCGGGTTTTGCGGGTCTTTCAGCCACTGCAGGGTGACCTCGGAGTTGGCCAGTCGCAGCGACAACGCCAGCTCGCGGCTGATGGGCGCGCGAATCTTTTCCCGGCTCAGCAGTGTGGCGTTGCGCGCGTACGCCTCGCCGAAATGTTCGTGAATGCCGCTGAGTAACGACCAGCCGATCAGGCCGGCGGGCAGTAACGCCAGCAAGCCGGCCAACAGCAACGCAACAAGGGATTTACCACGCAAGCCGAAAGCGGCCATGAGAACGTCCTTTTCATGATCAGGTAAGGCCGGGGAAGGTCCCCGGCTACAGCAACATAATCAGTTCGCCTGATATACCAGTTTTCCGTTGCACAGGGTGTGGGTCACGGCAGCGGGTGCGCCCTGCCCGATAAACGGACAGTTGGCCCCGCGCGACAGCCAGTTGCGGCCAATCTCGCAGGCCTGTGCGGGGTCGAACAGGGTAATGTCCGCCGCGCCGCCCAGTGTCAGCTGGCCTGCCTGCAGATGCAAGGCAGCCGCGGGGCCAGTGGTCAGCCGTGAGAGCAGGGCGGGCAGTTCAAGCAGGCCGTCGGCCACCAGCGTCAGCGCCAGCGGCAGCAGTATCTCGACGCTGCTGATGCCCGGTGCGGAGGCAGCAAAGGGCACCCGCTTCGCTTCCGGCTCATGCGGGCGGTGGTGCGAGGCAATGGCCTGAATCACGCCGCTCTGTACCGCTTCGCGCAGCGCCCGGCGGTCTGCCGCAGAGCGCAGCGGCGGCATCACATGCAGCAGGCTGGAGAAGCCATTCAGGTCCTCATCGCAGAGTAGTAGCTGATAGGCGGCGACGTCGGCGGTGACCGGCAGACCGCGCGCCTGGGCGGTGGCCAGCATGTCGACCGCACGGGCACTGGTCAGCCCGCTGAAATGGGCGCGCACCCCGGTCTGTTCGATCAGCAACAGGTCGCGCGCCAGGGCCACGGTTTCGGCGCTCTCGGGAATGCCGACCAGCCCCAGGCGCGAGGCGGTAGGGCCCTCGTGTGCCATGCCGCCCTCAGCCAGTGAGGGGTCCAGCGGGGTGAAAATGATGGGCACATCGAAGGTAGCAGCGTACTCCAGCGATCGGCGCAGGATGCGGTTGCTGCCCATGGGGTTCAGGCCCTGGGTGAAGGCCACGCAGCCGGCATCGCGCAGCGCAACCAGCTCGCTCAGGTGTTCGCCTTCGAGGTTTTTGGTCAGTGCGCCAATCGGTAGCACCCGAGCATGGCCGGCGGCCTGACTGCGGTCGAGGATCAGCTCGGCTACCGCCGAGGTATCCAGTACCGGCTTGCTGTCCGGGGGGCAGCAGAGACTGGTGACGCCACCGGCGGCGGCGGCGCGGGTTTCGCTGTCGATGCTGCCCTTGCGGCTGTAGCCGGGCTCGCGCAGGCTGACGTTCAGGTCGACCAGACCGGGGCTGGCGATCAGGCCGCGGGCGTCAATGGTCTGATTGGCGGTGAAGCCTTCCGGCGCAGCACCCATCGCCTGGATGTGGCCGGCGGCGATATGCAGGTCGGTGATTCGGTCAAACTGGCTAGCCGGGTCGATCACCCGTGCGCCTTGAATGGTCAGTCGCATGGTTCAGTTGGCTTCCTGGGTGAGCTGGCGTTGAGTGGTCTGCCCGGTCATGGCCATGGACATCACAGCCATGCGCACGGCAATGCCGTAGGTAACCTGCTTGAGGATCACTGACTGCGGGCCATCGGCCACCTCGGACTCGATTTCGACGCCGCGGTTGATCGGGCCCGGGTGCATCACCAGGGCGTCCGGTTTAGCCAGGGCCAGGGTCTCGCGGGTCAGGCCGTAGAGTTTGTAGAACTCGCCTTCACTGGGCAGCAAGCCGCTTTGCATGCGCTCTTTCTGCAATCGCAGCATGATCACCACATCAACATCGCGCAGGCCCACGCGCAGATCGTTGAATACCCGCACGCCATACTGGTCGATGCCTTCGGGCAGCAATGTGCGCGGGGCGATCACGCGAATATCCGGGCAGCCGAGCGTCTTCAGTGCCTGCATGTTGGAGCGCGCTACGCGCGAGTGCAGGATGTCCCCAACGATGGCGACGGACAGCTTCTCGAAATCGCCGCGATGGCGGCGGATGGTCAGCATGTCGAGCATCGCCTGGGTCGGGTGCGCGTGGTTGCCGTCGCCAGCGTTGATTACGGCGACATCCGGGCACACCCGTTCGGCGATGAAGTGCGCGGCGCCCGAGTCGCCGTGGCGTACCACGAACATGTCTGCCGCCATGGCTTCGAGGTTCTGCAGCGTGTCGTACAGGGTCTCGCCCTTGCTGGTGGACGAGGTCGAGATATTCAGGTTGAGCACGTCGGCGGACAGGCGCTTGGCGGCCAACTCGAAAGTAGTACGCGTACGGGTGGAGTTCTCGAAAAACACGTTGCACACCGTTTTGCCGCGCAACAGTGGGACCTTCTTGACTGCGCGTTCGCCGACCTCAAGGAAGGAATCGGCGGTATCCAGCAGCTCGGTCAGCAATTCCCGGGAGAGGCCTTCAATGGTGAGAAAGTGGCGCAGCTGGCCCTGATGGTTCAGTTGCAGGTGATGCGGCGTCTGGCTCATGGCTGTCTCAGTTGGTAGCGGCGTTCAGGGTTAACTGCAGCGGGCTTGGGCCGGTCAATTTTACCCGCTGGCCTGGGGGCAGTGCGAGGCTGGCACCGAGAATGTCGGCACGTACCGGCAATTGCCGGGCTTCGATGTCGAGCAGGGTAACCAGCGTCACCGACGCCGGGCGGCCGTAGTCGAACAGCTCGTTGAGCGCGGCGCGAATGGTGCGGCCGGTCATCAGCACGTCATCGACCAGAATCAGGTGCCGACCGTCAACGGTAAAGGGCAGCTCGGAGGGGCGTACGCGCTGCGGCAGACCGTGCTGTTCAAAGTCGTCACGGTAAAAGGCGATATCCAGTGTGCCCATGGGCGCCTCCGGGGCGACCTGCTGATGCAGCGCTTCCGAGATCCACACGCCGCCGGTATGAATGCCGACGAAGGCAGGGTCTTCAATCTGGCGTTCTTTCAGGTAGCGGCTCAGTTGGTCGGCCATCTGCTGCAGCAGTGGGCCTACCTCGGGCAATGCGGTCATGAATTCTCCTTGGGCTGGCTGGCGAGCCAGGTTTCGAGCAGCAGGGCGGCGGCCAGGCTGTCTACCGGGTTGTCCCGATAGCTGCCGGGTGTGCGCCGCTGATCGCGCAACTGTTGTTTGGCTTCAAAGGTGGAAAGGCGTTCGTCAATGCACTGCGCGGGCAGCTGAAAGCGGCCTTCCAGACGACGGGCAAACTTGCTGGCACGGGCGCTCATCTCGGAGTCACTGCCGTCCATGTTCAGCGGCAGGCCGACAATCAGGATGTCCGGTTTCCACTCCTTGATCAGCTTGCCGATCTGCTCCCAATCCGGGATGCCATCACGGGCTCGCAGATTGGCCAGCGGTTCGGCGCTGCCGGTGAGGGTCTGACCCACGGCCACGCCAATCTGCCGGGTGCCGTAATCGAACGCCATGGCACGTTGGTGGTGCGACATCAGGCGTGGCCCGCCTGGCTGGTCAACAGCGCCCAGTCGACGCCGAGTGAGCGCGCCGCCGCGCCCAGGCGCTCGGCGCTGGGCAGCGCAAACAGGATGTGGTGGTCGGCCGGGCAGCTGAGCCAGACATTGTCGGCCAGTTCCTGCTCCAGTTGGCCAGCGCCCCAGCCGGCGTAGCCCAGCGTGATCAGCGCTTCACTGGGGCCGTGTCCGCGCGCCATGTCGGCGAGGATGTCGCGCGAAGTGGTCAGCTGCAGCGGCCCGAGGTCGAGACTGGATTCCCATTGGTGCGGGCCACGGTGCAGCACAAAGCCACGCTCGCGGTCTACCGGGCCGCCATTGAACACCTGGCACTGCTGCCCGGCGGCGACATCCAGTTCCGGCTCCAGCTGCTCCAGCAGGTCGGTGAGGTTGAGGTCGCTGGGCTGGTTTACCACCAGGCCCATGGCGCCCTGGTCCGTGTGTTCGCAGAGGTAGATCAGGCTGTGATCAAAACGCGGATCGGCCATGTGCGGCATGGCGATCAGGAAGTGATGGGTGAGGTTGCTCGGTATGCTTTGCGTCATGCGCTTAGTATTGGGCGGAAGTACGTGCAGGGCAAGGCCGCGCTGCTGATCAGGAGCTGGAAACCCGGTCGCCGGGTTCAAAGCGCCAGGTACGAATGATCTCCAGTACGTCAATGTCCATCAGGTCGCCGGTAAAGGGCGTGAAGGGAGCGGAAAGCCGCACGATGCGCAAGGCCGCGTTGTCCAGCACCTTGTGCCCGGAGGACTCGAGAATGCGTACTTCGCGCAGGGTGCCATCGCGGTTGATCGAAACCAACAAGCGCAGGCTGCCGTAAATCTTGTTGCTGCGCGCCTCCGCGGGGTAATTCAGGTTGCCGACCTTTTCGACTTTACGGCGCCAGGCGTCCTTGTAGTAGGCGCCCTTGTCTTGCATGGTCGACGCGGCGTTGAGGCGCAGCACACGGGGGCGCCGGGCATACTGCTGGCGCTCTTCGGCAAGTTGCGCTTCCAGGCTGGCAATCTCGCTGGACAGGGTGGTCATGTTGAAATGCAGGTTGGCCGGTGGTGCCTCAGTTGGCTTGGGTTTGGCCGGTGCGGTGGTGACCTGATCCAGCTTGGGGGCGCTGGTGGTGACCACTTTCTGCTCCTGCGGAACCGGTGGCGGGGCACTCACCTGTTGCTCAGGATTGACCTTGTTGATTTCGCTGTCCTGGAAATCGGCTTCCTCAGGGGTGCTGGGCGCAGCCTTTTCTTCCAGTGTGCCGCTGCCCTGCTGGTTATGCTGGGCAAGGTAGTCGGCCTGTTCTGGCTGCTCTTCGCTCTGCTGGGTGGCGAGCGTGATTTCCAGACTCTTGGACAGCTCGCTCGGGGTGGGTAGATCGAAGGTGATGCCGAGAATAATCAGCGCGTGCAACACCGCGGCGATGAACAGGGTGAAACCCAGGCGGTCACGTGCAGTGACCGTCGGTGGTGGCGCAGCAGGGGGTGTCACGGCTGTATTCATGCTATCCGTAGGCGTTGGCGTGATTCACATATGCGGTGAAGTCTGCCGCGCACGCCGGAAAAAGTCCATGCGCGGCGTCACCTTGCTGACCGGCAGTCTTCCTTCTGCCGGCACTTTTCATCGCCGCCATCAGCGCGCCGACAGTTGCTCGGCGATGGCATCCATCAACTGGCCGCCGATATCGGTCTGGTAGGCGGCGTCTATCTCGCGGATGCAGGTCGGGCTGGTGACATTGATCTCGGTGAGGTAATCGCCGATCACGTCCAGGCCGACAAACAGCAAGCCACGTTCGCGCAGCGCCGGGCCAACCTGGGCAGCAATCCAGCGGTCACGCTCGGTCAGCGGCCGTGCTTCACCGCGCCCGCCGGCGGCCAGGTTGCCCCGGGTTTCGCCTTTCTGCGGGATGCGGGCCAGGCAGTAGGGTACGGGCTCGCCCTTGATCATCAGGATGCGCTTGTCGCCATCGGTGATTTCCGGCAGATAGCGCTGCGCCATGATCTGCTCCTGACCATGACGCGTCAGGGTTTCGATAATCACGCTGAGGTTGGGATCGTTTTCCTTTATGCGGAAAATCATTGAACCGCCCATGCCGTCCAATGGTTTGAGAATAACGTCACGGTGCCGGGTGGCAAATTCGCGCAGAATATCGGCGCGGCGGGTGACGATATGCTCGGGAGCGCACTGCGGGAATTGGGTGGCAAACAACTTCTCGTTGCAGTCGCGCAGGCTGGCTGGACGATTAACCACCAGTACGCCGGCACGCTCGGCGGCTTCAAGAATGTGCGTCGCGTACAAAAACTCGTTGTCGAACGGCGGGTCCTTGCGCATCAGAATGACATCCAGTGTGCTTAGACTGAGTTGCTGCGATTCGCCAAGATCGTACCAATGGTCCGGATTGGCCTGTACCTGCAGTGGCCGCATGCAGCCCATGGCTTGACCGTCGGCCAGATACAGGTCCTGTGGTTCGAGGTAGAAGAGTTCCCATTGGCGCTCGCTGGCGGCCAGCAACATGGCCAGAGTACTGTCTTTCTTGTAGTGGATCGCGCTGATGGGATCCATGACGACGCCGAGACGAATAGGCATATAGAATTGATTTCCGCGCTGTTTCGAGGGAGGCGTCGAGTGTAACGCCAGAAGCCATAGACGAGAAAGGGCGGCTAATCTGGCTGGATGTCCCGGACATGAGTAAGCTTTATAGATTGGCCGATAAATCTATGCTAAAAGTACGCGGAAAAGGATTTGGCTGGTCAGCGGCTGCGACGTCGCAGCCATAAAGATTGAACCACCATTAATAACAAAGGCTGGTCTTATGGAAGAAAATTTCGAGAGCCTGAAGGTCATGGTGATTGATGACAGCAAGACGATTCGGCGCACGGCAGAAACGCTGCTGAAAAAGGTCGGATGCACCGTGATCACCGCGGTAGATGGCTTTGATGCGCTGGCCAAAATCGCGGACAACCACCCCGATATCATCTTCGTTGACATCATGATGCCGCGTCTTGATGGCTATCAGACCTGTGCGCTGATCAAGAACAACAGCGCGTTTCGCTCCACCCCGGTGATCATGCTATCCAGTAAGGACGGTTTGTTCGACAAGGCCAAGGGGCGGATTGTTGGCTCGGATCAGTACCTGACCAAGCCCTTCAGCAAGGAAGAGCTGCTGGGTGCCATTCGCGCACACGTGCCGCAAACCGGCAGCATGGCCGGTGCTGCAGGCGCCTGAGCCTGATTGCATTATTTTGAATTCACCGGGGGAGTCCGATGGCCCGTATTCTGGTAGTAGATGATTCGCCGACCGAGCTGTACAAGCTTACCGGCATGCTTGAAAAGCACGGTTACGAAGTGCTCAAGGCCGAGAATGGCGCTGATGGTGTCGCGCTCGCGCGCCAGGAAAAGCCGGATGCGGTACTGATGGATATCGTGATGCCGGGCCTTAACGGTTTTCAGGCTACGCGCCAGTTGACCAAGGATCCGGAAACCGGGCATATCCCGGTGATCATCGTCACCACCAAGGACCAGGAAACCGACAAGGTCTGGGGTACTCGCCAGGGCGCAAAAGACTATCTGACCAAGCCGGTCGAAGAGTCCACCCTGATCCAGACACTGAAATCGGTACTCGGCAGCTAGGAATCTCTGCCCGCTCGATGCCGCATAACAACGAGAATAGACACGGCATGTCAGAAACACAGCATCCCTTCGATCTATTGCAGGCGCTGGCCCAGCGTTGCCGCAGTGAAGCAAGCGGCCTGCCGTCTCAGGAAGTCGTCAGCGAGACCTGGAGCGGCGTTGGCTTTCGCCTCGCCGGCCATTTCATGCTGGCGGCGATGGGCGAAGTCAGTGAAATCCTCCATGAGCCACGTTACACCGCACTGCCACGGGTCAAGGCCTGGGTGCGCGGTGTCGCCAACGTGCGTGGGCGTCTGCTCCCGATTGTCGATATGAGCCGCTTCTTTGGCGTTACCAGTACGGTGCCGCGCAAGCAGCGTCGGGTACTGGTGCTCGACCGCGACGACATCTTTGTAGGGCTGCTGGTGGATGAACTGCTGGGTATGCAGCACATGCCGGTGAGTACTTTCAGCGAGCGGCTGCCCGTTCTGGACGACGCGGTACGGCCCTACGTAGTAGGCGCTTATACGGGCGATCAGACGGCATTGGTATTCAATTTTCGCGCGTTGGCGCACGATCAGACGTTTCTCGACGTGGCGCTCTGATCTGTTTTTTGGGGTGCGGCCGGGCAATCCGCTGCCGCAACGGAGCATGTTAGCTAGAACAACAAGGCTGTAGGCCAGGTAGGGGCCATAAGATGAAAAAGTTCGATAAACAGATGCTGTCCACGATGCGAAGCAACCGCACGCTCACCGGCCTGTTCGCCGCACTGATCCTGTCGTTGTTGTTGCTCTTCGTCAACTTCCTGTACCTGAATATTCAGAGCACATACGACACCGAATACATCGGTCACGCCGGCGAGCTGCGGGTACTCTCGCAGCAGATCTCCAAATCGGCCACGGAAGCCGCGACCGGTACGCCGGAAGCCTTCGGCCTGCTGCTCACCGCCCGTAATGACTTCCAGCAGCGCTGGGATTATCTGGTCAATGGGCGTGAAGAGACCGGCCTGCCGCCGACTCCGGCTGCATTGCAGGAGCAGTTGGCGCTGGCCCAGGCTGACTGGGACAAGGTACGCCGCAACGCGGATGCCATCCTGGCCAGCCAGGCGACGGTTCTGTCGCTGCACGAGGTTGCCAACACGCTTTCCGATACCGTGCCGCAGCTGCAGGTCGAATACGAGGACGTGGTAGACGTGCTGATCTCCAGCGGTGCACCCGCTGATCAGGTTGCCATCGCTCAGCGTCAGTCGCTGTTGGCCGAACGGATTCTCGGTTCGGTAAACCGCGTATTGGAAGGTGACCAGGATTCGGTGATGGCCGCTGATAGCTTCGGCCGCGACGCCAGCCTGTTCGGCCGCGTACTGCAGGGCATGTTGCAGGGTAACGCTGCCATCGGCATTACCCGCGTAGCTGATCCGGAAGCGGCGAGCCGACTGGAAGAAATTCAGTCGCTGTTCCGTTACGTATCCGACTCGGTTGACCAGATTCTGCTGACCTCGCCGGAACTCTATCAGGTACGCTCCGCTGCGAACGAAATCTTCACCGATTCGCAGTCGCTGCTGGATAACGTATCCGATCTGGCGATCGGCTTTGAGAATCGCGCCGATTCGCGGGTAGTCAATACCCTGCTGGGTTACGCGCTGGGTGTGATCGCGCTGGGCTGTATTTTGCTGACCGGTGTACAGATGACCCGCGACACCCGTGAGCGTCTGGCCGAAACCCGTGATAAGAATGAGCGCAACCAGGCGGCGATTCTGCGTCTGCTGGATGAGATCGGTGACTTGGCCGACGGTGACCTCACCGCCCAGGCGACGGTGACCGAAGACTTTACCGGCGCCATCGCCGACTCGATCAACGAATCCATTGACCAGCTGCGTGCACTGGTACAAACCATTAACGAAACCGCTCTGCAGGTGGAAGGCGCTGCCCAGGAAACCCAGGGCACAGCCATGCATTTGGCTGAAGCTTCCGAGCACCAGGCGCAGGAAATTGCCGGCGCTTCGGCGGCGGTAAACGAAATGGCGGTATCGATCGACCAGGTATCGGCCAACGCCTCCGAATCGGCAGCGGTGGCAGAGCGCTCGGTAGCCATCGCCAACAAGGGTAACGAGGTGGTGCAGAACACCATCGTCGGCATGGATACCATCCGTGAGCAGATTCAGGACACCTCCAAGCGGATCAAACGCCTTGGCGAATCCTCCCAGGAGATTGGTGACATCGTCAGTCTGATCAACGACATTGCCGACCAAACCAACATTCTCGCCTTGAACGCGGCGATCCAGGCCTCCATGGCCGGTGATGCCGGCCGCGGCTTCGCGGTAGTAGCAGACGAAGTACAGCGCCTTGCAGAACGTTCCTCTGGCGCGACCAAACAGATTGAAGCGCTGGTAAAAACCATTCAGACCGATACCAACGAGGCGGTTATCTCGATGGAACAAACCACCTCCGAGGTGGTACGCGGTGCGCGCCTGGCGCAGGACGCCGGTGTGGCACTGGAGGAGATCGAAAAGGTATCCACCAGTCTGGCAGCACTGATTCAGAACATCTCCAACGCCGCGCGGCAGCAGGCTTCCTCCGCCGGCCACATTTCCAACACCATGAACGTGATCCAGGAGATTACCTCGCAGACGTCGGCAGGTACCACCACCGCTCGCAGCATTGGTGAGTTGGCGAAACTGGCCGAGGCCATGCGCCAGTCGGTTGACGGCTTCACGCTACCGCAGCAGGACGACTAAGCTGAGTCGGAGGGTCGCTTGCGCGACTCTCCGGTTCCGCTTGGAGCGAGGGGCATAGAGTGCAGACAACGCAAAACTGGTCGTTGCAACAGCTGCCGGAAATGGACGCGCATCAATTTCAACAGTGGCAGACACTGCTGGAGGCGCGCACGGGCGTGTGCGTCAGTGATCAACGCAAGACCTTCCTGCAGACCAGCGTTGGCACGCGCATGCGCGAGCTGAAGATTGCCGACTATCAGACCTATTACGAACATGTGACCCAGGGTGCCGCGGGTGCCGTGGAGTGGTCTGCCTTGATTGAGCGCCTGACCGTGCGCGAAACCAGCTTTATGCGGCACCGCCCCTCGTTCGACGCCATCGGTCAGCACCTCGATCGGCTGCTGGTCGGGCGCGCAGCGGATCGTCCGTTGCAGCTCTGGAGCGTGGGCTGCGCCAGTGGCGAAGAGGCCTATTCGATGGCCATAGTCAGTGAGCAGAGCATTGCGGCGGCCGGCGGCCATGCCAGTGGCTACGGCATCTGGGCGACCGATATCAGTCTCAAGGCGCTGGAGCAGGGCCGCACCGCCGTGTATCCGGGCAATCGCCTGGGTGGTCTGGACGAGCGGGAGCGCCGCGAATGGCTGCAAACGCTGCCGAACGACCGTTATGAGATTGCCTACGCGCTGCGTGATCGGGTGTGTTTTTCGCGTTTGAACATTCTTGAATTGGCCCAGGCCCCGATCCGGGACCTGGATATCATCTTCTGCCAGAACCTGCTCATCTACTTCCGTCGCTGGCGTCGCCGCGACCTGCTCAACCTGCTGGCGACCCGGCTCGCGCCGGGCGGCATGTTGATCATCGGATTGGGTGAAATCATGGACTGGAACAATCCCCTGCTTGAGCGGCTGCCTGATGATCAGGTGCAGGCTTACGTGCGCCGGGAAAGCACTGGACTTCTGGAGTGAATATGGGTGATCGGCATGATTATGTCGCCCTCGATTGGGTCAAGGGCGAGATTTCCGAAACGCTGAACCAGGCGCGTCAGGCACTCGAAGCTTTTGTCGAAAACCCCGAGGATTCCACGCGTCTGCGTTTTTGTCTGACCTATATCCACCAGGTTCACGGCACACTGCAGATGGTCGAATTTTATGGCGCTGCACTGCTGGCCGAGGAGATGGAGCAACTCGCACAGGCGCTGATGAACGGCACGGTCAGCCGCGAAAGCGAAGCGCTGGAAGTGTTGATGCAGGCCATTTTGCAGATGCCCGCTTATCTGGACCGGGTACAGAGCGGCAGACGCGATCTGCCGCTGGTCTTGCTGCCCCTGCTGAACGACATGCGGACGGCGCGCGGCGACAAACTGCTGTCCGAAAACGCGTTGTTCAGCCCCGGGCTGGATACCAATGCCGCCGAGCCGGCCAGCGAGGGCTTTGCCGATCTGTCCGACAGCGACACCGTGCGCCAGCTGCGCAAACTGCGGCAGGCCTTGCAGATGTCCCAGGCTGGCGTCATTCGCGGGCAGGACGTGGCCACCAACAGTCGGCACCTGCGTAATGTCTTCAGCCGTTTGCAGCAGCTGTGCCAGGGCGCGCCCTACGCGGACCTGTGGGCGATCTTTGCCGGGGTTGCCGAAGGCCTGGAGCTGGGCAGCATCGAGAATGGCGCGGCCATTCGTCAGCTATTGCGCCAAGCCGATCAGGAGTTGCGTCAGCTGATGGCCCGCGGCGCGCCTGCTCTGCAGAGCAAGCCGCCACAGGAGTTACTGCGCAACCTGCTGTTTTACGTTGCCAAGAGCGCCGACGGCAGCCCCCGTCTGGACGCGCTGAAAGCGCGCTACCAGCTGGAGGATTCCTGGGCCGGCGGTCAGGATGATCTGGCCGCTGGCGATGCCAGGCTGGTGGGCCCGGATCGCGGAGCCATGCAGTCAGTGGTCATGGCGCTCGGTGAAGAGCTGATGCAGGTCAAGGATCAGCTCGATCTCTTTGTGCGCAGTGATCGCAGCCAGCTGGACGGCCTGTCAGCGCTGCTACCGACCATGAAGCAGATCAGCGACACCCTGGCCATGCTCGGCCTGGGTCAGCCAAGGCGGGTGTTGAGCGAACAGATAGATCAGGTTCAGCGCCTTGCCAGTGGCGAGTCCGGGGTAACCGACGCAGCGCTGATGGATGTTGCCGGTGGCATGCTCTATGTCGAGGCCAGCTTGCAGGGCATTCTTGGCCTGGAGCGCGGCGAGCAGGACGGCAGCGTCGACTCCGACATGCAGCGCCTGGCTGCCGCGCAGGACATCGCGCAGGTTCAGCACATGGTCGTGCAGGAGGCGCGTAACGCGCTGGAAGAAACCCGCGAGGCCATCAACGCATTTATCGGTAACCAGTGGGATCACAGCCAGCTGGAGCCCGTTGACGACTTGCTCAATAGTGTACGCGGCGGCCTGGCCATGGTGCCCTTGGCCCGTGCTGCGGCGGCTGTCGGCGCCTGCCGGCGCTATATTACCGAACGCCTGGTGCTGCCGCAGACGGTTCCGGACTGGGTGGCACTGGACGCTTTGGCCGACGTGATCACCAGTATCGACTACTACCTGGAGCGGTTGGCAGAAGACGACACCAACCGCGGCGACAGCATTCTCGATGTCGCCGAGGAGCGCTTGAGCACCTTGGGCTATCACCCTGCCGCGTTGCCGGTGGAAAGTGCCGAGACTGAACTGCTCGATAGCCCAGACCTTGCCGCGCCGGTTGACGCCGAGGACACTCTGATCGAAGCCGAAGCCGAAGCCGAAGCCGAAGCCGAAGCCGAAGCCGAAGCCGAAGCCGAAGCGCCGACTTCGCAGCCGGCAGAGCCGGAAGGTCAGGGCGCAGCGCCAGCGGCGGTCGAGCCCACTGCACCAGAGATTATTGAAGAAGACGAGCTTGACCCCGAACTGGTCGAGATCTTCGTTGAAGAAGCCGGCGAGGTGCTGGAGACGCTCAGCGAGTTCACTCCCGCCTGGCAGCAAAATCATGATGATCAGAAGGCGCTGGCTGAAGTGCGTCGTGCCTTCCATACCCTCAAGGGCAGCGGGCGCATGGTCAAGGCCGGCGTGCTCGCCGAGCTGGCCTGGTCGGTCGAGAACATGCTCAACCGGGTGATCGATCACAGCATTACGCTCAACGCTGACGTGTTCAGCGTAGTCAATGACGTGCGCGCGTTGATGCCGCAACTGGTAGAGGACTTTGCCAGCCATCAGCAGCGCGCCTGGCCTGAAGTGGGGCAGCTGTCTGCTGCTGCGGATGCCTTGTCACGCGGTGAGCCCTTGCCTGAGCAGAGCGCGCCAGTCGAAGAAGCACCGGCGGCCGAGCAGGACGAGGCTGAAGCTCAACTGCTGGATGCCGATAGCGATGCGCTCCTGGCGGCCGAAGGCGAGCTGCCAGAGCTGCTGGAAGATACGGCGGCAGACGCGCCGCTGGAGGCCACCGAGCTCGCTGCGCAACAGCCTACGCTCGAGCCAGACGAGGTCCTCGAGCCGCTGGCAGACCTGCCAGAGCTGGAAGCCGAAGAGATAACGCTGGACGAGTTGCCTGAGCAGGTGATGCCGCCTGAGTCCGAGCCCCTCCTGCAGGATGAAGAACTGCCGCTGATCGAGAGCGATACGCTGGACAACTGGTCAGCGCCGGCCACACTCCCTGCAGAGCCAGAGCCAGAGCCAGAGCCAGAGCCAGAGCCAGAGCCAGAGCCAGAGCCAGAGCCAGAGCCAGAGCCAGAGCCAGAGCCAGAGCCAGAGCCAGAGCCAACTGAGCCGGCGATGGATCCGGTGTTGCTGGAAATCTTCCAGAACGAAACCCGGCACCATATCGACCAGATTAACGCTTACCTCCAGGAGTGCGCGCTGCAGGGGTTACCGCGCAGTGTGAGTGACGCGCTGCAACGCGCGCTGCATACGCTCAAGGGCAGTGCGCACATGGCCGGCATTCAGTCGATTGCCGTACTGGCGACCCCGCTGGAGAAGTTGGCGAAAGAGTTCAAGGCAAACCTGATCCCCACGGATCAGGCGCTGGTCAATCTGCTGCAGGACGCCGTGTTGCTGTTTGAGACCGGCCTGGCACAGCTGGGTAACGGACCGGACCAGAACATTCCTGGCACGGATGCGTTCCTGCAGCGTCTGCAGCAGTTGCATCAGCAGGGCTTGGCCGCTCGCGAAGCCAGCCGCGCCGACCTGGATGACGGCGACAGCGTCGGCTTGATGTCGATTTTCCTTACCGAGGGCATCGACCAGTTGCTGGACGCCGCGGATGCGCTGCAGGCGCGGCGCGACGATCCTGCGGTCTCGGTCGATAGCCGCGAGCTGATCGGCGCCTTGCGCAGTCTTGGCGATGTAGCTGGCGATGTGGAGCTGCCGGCGCTGGAATCGCTCTGCGAGGCACTCGAGCATACCCATGAGCAAGTGCTCGGCGGCCTGCCGCTGGACGCCGCGGTGCTGACGGCGCTGGCCGAAGGGCATGAGCGCCTGATCAGCATGATGGATCAGGTGGCTGCGCATCAGCACCTGGCTCCAGCCCATGCCGAAATCCAGGCACTGCAGTCACTTGTATCGGCGCCTGTGTTCACTGCACAGCCGGCCCCGGTCGAGCCATCAACAAGCCCGATGCAGGGCGGCACCTGGAGCCCAAGTGAGGCAGGTACCGATGCCGAACTGGTCGACATTTTCCTCGAAGAAGCCCAGGAAATCATCGAAAGCTCCTCAGCCAGCCTGCAGCAGTGGATGGGCGACACCGGCAATACGCTGGCCGTCGAAGCCCTGCAGCGTGACCTGCATACCCTCAAGGGCGGCGCGCGGATGGCGGAAATTCGGCCGGTGGGCGACTTGTCGCACGAGATGGAGTTTGTCTACGAAGCCCTGTGTGAGCACCGTTACGAAGTAACGCCGCCGCTGTTTGAGCTACTGCACGCGTGCCACGATGCACTTGCCGACATGGTCGACGGGGTAGTGGCGGGGCGGCCGATCAGCGATGGCGCGGCTCTCATCAAGGCTATTAACACTTTCCGCAAGAACCCAAGCGAGCCACCGCGCCTGCCCGGCACGGCAGCGGAGCAGGAGGCCGAGGCAGCCACGCCCGCGGTCGCGCCGCCGAGCAACCTCGAGCCGCCGGTGCTGGATGGCATGCAGGCAATCTTTGTCGAGGAGGCGCACGAGCTGCTGGCGCCCTGCGCCGAGCTGCTGCAGCAAGGCGCTGCCGATGCGGGCGCCGCCGCCGAGTTGCTGCACCGTATTCAGACGCTCAAAGGCAGCGCGCGCCTGGCCGGCCAGCAGGCACTGGCCGAGCAGGCCAAACAGCTGGAGTTGGCTCTGCAGACCGGTAGCGACAGCGCCGTGCAAGCGCAGGCGCTGGAAGCGTTACAGGCGCAGGTTGCCGCCTTGTCGGACGCGCGGCCCGCGAGTGAGCAGGTCAGCTGGAGCGCGCCGAGCGCGCCGCTGGCTACGCCGCCACCGGCACCCGCACCGGCAGTGGTCAGCAGTCCGGCGGTGGCTGAGTCCGGCATGTCGCTGGCGGGTGTTAAGGACATTCTGCAGCGCGCCATGACGGCCAGCGAACCAGCCTCTGATAGCCAAAAGCGCGGCAGCGGTCAGGAAACCGTTAAAGTCTCCTCTACGCTGCTGGAAGAACTGGTCAACCTGGCGGGTGAGACCTCGATTTTCCGTGGTCGCATCGAGCAGCAGGTAACCGACGTAGGCCACATTCTGGAAGACGTCGAAAGCACCATTGATCGGGTACGTGACCAGCTGCGCCGTCTCGATATGGAGACCCAGGCGCAGATTCTGTCGCGCCACCAGGAGGAGCTGGAACAGAGCTACGAAGATTTCGATCCACTGGAGATGGACCAGTACTCGCAATTGCAGCAGTTGTCGCGCTCGCTGTTCGAGTCGGCGTCCGACTTGCTCGATCTGAAAGAGACCCTGGCGACCAAGAGCCGCGACGCGGAAACCCTGCTGGTGCAGCAGGCGCGGGTCAACACCGAGCTGCAGGAAGGCCTGATGCGTACGCGCATGGTGCCCTTCGAGCGACTCTTGCCCCGGATGCGTCGAGTGGTGCGCCAGGTGGCCGGCGAGCTGGGCAAGCAGGTTGATCTGGTGGTCGGCAACGCCGAAGGGGAAATGGATCGCAGCGTGTTGGAACGCATGATCGGACCGCTGGAGCACATGCTGCGCAACTCGGTCGACCACGGTATCGAGATGCCGCTGGTGCGGCAGGACAAGGGCAAGCCGGGCGAAGGTCGGGTCTGGCTGGACCTGGGACGTGAAGGCAGCGAAATCGTACTGACCCTCAAGGACGATGGCGCCGGTATCAACCTGGACGCGGTGCGGCGCAAGGCCATTGAACGTGGGCTGATGGACGCCGACGCAGAGCTTACCGACCAGGAAATCCTGCAGTTCATTCTTGAGGCTGGCTTCTCCACCGCCGAGCAGGTCACGCAAATTTCCGGTCGTGGTGTTGGCATGGACGTGGTCAACGCCGAAGTGAAGCAGCTTGGCGGCAGTATGACCCTGAGCACCGAGCCGGGCGCGGGCACCACTTTTGTCATCCGCCTGCCGTTCACGGTGTCGGTCAACCGCGCACTCATGGTGTATTCGGGGGATGACCTGTACGCGATTCCGTTGAACACCATCGAGGGTATCGTGCGTGTGTCGGGTTATGAGCTGGAAGCCTATTACGCCCCCGATGCGCCGCCGTTCGAATATGCCGGCAAGCAATATGATTTGCGTTACCTGGGCGATCTGCTGGTGACCGGCCAGCAGCCCAAGCTGACTGGCCACACCCTGCCGCTGCCGGTCATTCTGGTGCGCGGCGCCGAGCACAGCGTGGCGGTGCAGGTCGATGCGCTGGCCGGCTCGCGGGAAATTGTAGTGAAGGGGCTGGGCCGGCAGTTTGCAGTGGTACCCGGGATTTCCGGGGCGACCATTCTGGGTGACGGTCGCGTGGTGGTGATTCTTGACCTGCTGGCGGTGATTCGTGCCCAGCAGGCGCTGCACGCCCAGCAGTACCTGGCCGCAGAGCGTGCCCAGGCGAGCAGCACCCCGGAAGAGCGGCCGACCCTGGTCATGGTGGTCGACGACTCGATCACGGTGCGCAAGGTTACTACCCGTTTGCTGGAGCGCAACGGCATGGAAGTGGTGACCGCCAAGGACGGGGTCGACGCCATTGCGCGACTGCAGGACATCGAGCCGGACATCATGCTGCTCGACATCGAAATGCCGCGCATGGACGGCTTCGAAGTTGCCACCCGTGTGCGCCATGACGAACGCTTGAGCGAGCTCCCCATCGTTATGATCACCTCGCGAACCGGTGAGAAGCACCGCGAACGCGCGCTGAGCATTGGCGTCAATGTGTATCTGGGCAAGCCCTACCAGGAGGCCCAGCTGCTGGAGGTCATCAGTCAGTTGGTAGACGTGCGTGAGTAACAGCGCGGCGCCGGCCATTGCGTTGCTGGCCGGTAAGGCCAGCAAGCGCAAGCGACTGGCCGGAGAGCTGCAAGGCTTTGGCTATCGGGTGGTCTTTGCCGGTGACCCCGACGAGCTGGACGCCGAGCGCCTGCAGGCGGTACAGACCGACGCCTGGCTGTTGGAACTGGCGGAGGAGTCGCTGCTGGCGGACTGGTTGTTGGAGCACAGCCCGGTACCGGTGTTGCTCGGCGCCGGCGAAATTCCCGACGCTGCCTGCGAGGACTATCCGCGTTGGCAGCGTCGCTTGCTGGGCAAACTGTTGCCGCTGCTAGGCGAGCCGCCGCAGGTGCAGAATCTGGCGCCGGTAGTGGTTCCGCAGCTACGCCACGACGCACCTTCCTGTGTCTGGGTGCTAGGCGCGTCGCTGGGCGGTCCGGCGGCGGTGAAACGTTTCCTCGACCAGCTGCCGGCCGATTTGCCGATTGCCTTTATCTACGCGCAGCATATCGACGCGGGTTTCGAGCAGCAGCTACCGCAAATTCTTGGCCGCCAGAACGACTGGCGCATCATCAATTGCCAGCCGGGTGCGCACCTGCACCGTGGCGATGTACTGGTCGCGCCGGTGTCGCGCTCGCTGCGCTTTGGCAACGAGGGAGTGGTACAGCTCAGTGATGAGCCGTGGCCTGGCCTGTATCGGCCGTCGATCGGCGCAGTACTGGACGAAACCCTGCGCACCTTTGGCGCGGCGACAGGCGCGATCATTTTTAGCGGTATGGGCGAGGATGGCGTTGAGGCCTGTGGCCGTCTGCGCCAGCAAGGTATCGAGGTGTGGACCCAGGATGAACAAAGCGCAGCCTGTGCCACCATGCCCAAGGCGGTGCAGGACGCCGGCTTCAGTCACCGGGAGGGCTCACCCGAGACACTCGCAGCAGCGCTCCGCGATTGGCTGCAGCAGGAATGGCCATTGGCGCTTTAGCGGGCGCCCAGGGTTACACGCAATTCAATGAGGATGGCTAACGATGTCGGATGTGCTGGAAAGCCTTAACGGCCTGATCATACCGCTGGCGAACAGGTCGCTGCTGCTACCCAACGTGGCGGTCGCGGAGCTGGTGGGGTATCGCTTGAGTCAGTCGGCGTCGCAGGGGCCTGAGTGGTTTCTGGGCTGGACGTTGTGGCGCGATCAGCAGGTGCCGATGGTCGATCTCGACAACTTGTTGGCTGATGGCGCTGAGCCGGCAATGGAAGCGCAACCCCGTACGCTGATCCTCAACGCGCTGGAGGGGGTGCCCGGGCTGAACTTTATCGGTATGCGGGTGTGGGGTATTCCGCGTGCGCGGCGCCTCTCGCGTGCCGAGCTGGAGCCGACGGGCGGCGGCAGCAGCTACGTGCTGCAGCGCGTGCGCGTGGCCGACGAGCCGGGCGAGTTTCTGATTCCCGACCTGTCAGCCATTGAGCGCTCGCTGGAGCAGGCGGGCCTGTTGCGCCGCGCCCGTTGATCAGAGCGTAAAGGTCAGGCGCGCTTCGGTACCGCCGCCCACCCGGTTGAGCAACTGCACTGTGGCGCCGTGGCTGTCGGTGATACGTTTGACGATGGCCAGCCCCAGCCCGGTGCCGCGTGTTGAACGGGCCTGATCGCCGCGGATGAAAGGGCTGAACAGCGCATCGTCTTCCAGCAACTCCACGCCGGGCCCGCGGTCCAGCACGCTGACCACCAGCCGCTGCTGCGCACCAACATGCTGCAGATAGGTACAGACTTCCACCCCCGAACCGCCGTGCACCAACGCGTTGTCGATCAAGTTGGTCAGCACCCGCTTGATCGACAGACGGCGAAACTCGAACGCCGGCACCGGTTGCAGGCACAGGCGCACGGTCTCGCCGTTGGCGTTGAGTGGGGCGACCACCTCGCGGATCAGCTCATTGATATCGGCCGCCTCGCTGGCTTCCGCGCTACCGTCACGGATGTAGGCCATGAATTGGTCGAGAATCGCGTCCATGTCTTCGATGTCGCGGATCATGCCGTCGGTTAATTCCGGCTCGGCGCCCGACAGCAGTTCGGTCGATAACCGCATGCGGGTCAGCGGTGTACGCAAGTCATGCGATACCCCAGCCAGCAGCATCGACCGATCGCGGCTGGCCTGTTCCACGTCCTGAGCCATCTGGTTGAACGCGCGATATACCTCGGCGATTTCCGAGGGCCCGCTGTTGTCCAGCAGCCTGACGCGCTTGCCCTGACCGATACTGCGGGCAGCGCCCTCCAGCGTCTTCAACGGCTGGTTCAACTGGCGAACCAGCAACCAGGCGGCAGCGGTCGAGAGCATGCCGATCAATACCAGCCAGGTCACCACCATCCATACGCGCTGGCCACGTAGCGGATGCGCGTAAAGTGGCACCTTGAGCCAGTATTCGCCGTAGGCCGGCTGATGAATCCACACCGCCGGTTGGCTCTGCGTCTGCACCCGTACCTGCGTCTGGTCGCCCAGTTCATCACGTAGCTGATGGGTGAATATGCCCGAGTATGGCCAGTGAAACTCGCCCTGCGGCACCTGTTCCGGCACGGTTACGCGCATGCCGGTCATCTCTTCGATATCGCGCCGGGTCTCCGGGCTGCTGGCCCAGTAGGCGCGCACCAGCATGGCGGTGCCGTGGCTGTACTGGCGGTCGACCAGCAGGTCCTCGTTGCTGAGCAGATAAACCAGCGTCAGCAGCTTGGAAAACAGGGTGACCAGCAGTACCAGCAGGATGGTGCGGGCAAAGAAACTGCGCGGCAGCAGAGGGTGCCAGCCGGGGCCGCCCTTCACGCGCTCTGGCCGTCCGGTACAAAGACGTAGCCCACACCCCAGACAGTCTGGATGTAGCGGGGTTTGGACGGATCGGGTTCGAGCATGCGGCGCAGGCGCGAGATCTGCACGTCAATCGAGCGTTCCAGCGCGTCCCATTCACGACCGCGTGCCAGTTGCATCAGTTTGTCGCGGGTCAGGGGTTCGCGCGGATGCCGCACCAGCGCCTTGAGCACGGCAAACTCGCCGGTGGTCAGCATGTTCACTTCGTTGCCGCGCTTGAGTTCGCGGGTGGCCAGATTGAGCACAAACTCGCCGAAGGTGACCTGATCGTCGTCGGTGCTGGGCGCGCCCGGTACCTGCGGCAGCTGCCGCCGCAGCACGGCCTTCATGCGCGCGACCAGCTCACGTGGGTTGAAGGGTTTTGGCAGGTAGTCGTCGGCGCCGATCTCAAGACCCTGAATGCGGCTGGTCTCATCGCCCTTGGCGGTCAGCATGATGATCGGGGTGGTATTGCCCTCGGTGCGCAGGCGCGCGCAGGCGGTCATGCCGTCCTCGCCCGGCAGCATCAGGTCGAGAACGATAAGCGAGTAGATCTCGCGCGCCAGCAGACGATCCATCTGCTCGGTGTCTTCCACTGCGCGTACCCGGTAGCCCTGTTCACCCAGAAAGCGTTCGAGCAAGCGCCGCAAACGCACGTCATCGTCGACAATCAGGATTTTTTCGCCTTCGCTCGTCATGCTTTACCTGCCTGAAATGTTAAGCCCGCATTGTGACCCAAGGCCGCATTGATTGCGGTCTGGCCATTGTTACAAGAGGTTTCTTTTCGCCTACTTTTACCCTGTTATGGTCGTGCTATCCAGCTTGCTGATAACGCGGGTAGATTGCCTCCAGAGCGCCATCAGAGTGCCGACCTGAGCCGCTCTCTCGGTTATACTGCCCGGCCGTTACCGCGACTTGTGGAATTGATTGCCCATGCAGAGTATTGCCGCACGCATCGCCGCCGAACTGTCGGTGCGTCCCGAACAAGTAGAGGCCACCGTTGGCCTGCTGGATGAAGGCGCCAGTGTTCCCTTTATCGCCCGTTACCGCAAGGAAGTCACCGGTAGCCTGGATGATACCCAGCTGCGTTACCTGGAAGAGCGTCTGCGCTATCTGCGTGAACTCGAGGATCGCCGCGCCGCGGTGCTGTCGAGCATCGCCGAGCAGGACAAGCTCACCCCCGAGCTGGAGCGCGACATCCGCCAGGCCGACACCAAGACCCGGCTGGAAGATCTCTACCTGCCCTACAAGCCCAAACGCCGCACCAAGGGCCAGATCGCCATTGAGGCCGGCCTGGAACCATTGGCCGAGGCGCTCTACGCCGACCCCACGCTGGACCCGGAAGCCCAGGCGGCTGCCTATATTGATGCCGACAAGGGCGTGGCCGACAGCAAGGCCGCACTGGACGGCGCCAAGTACATTCTGATGGAGCGCTTCAGCGAGAATGCCGCGCTGCTCGACAAGCTGCGCCGCGCGTTGCGCGAAGAGGGCCGCGTGGTCTCGCGTCTGGTGGCCGGCAAGGAGCAGGAAGGCGCCAAGTTCAGCGACTATTTCGAGTATGACGAACCGCTGGCCAAGGTGCCCTCGCACCGCGCGCTGGCCATTTTGCGTGGGCGCAACGAGGGCGTGTTGAGCATTGCCCTGGAGTTGGGCGACGAGGCCCCGGTAGTCGGCGCCATGCACCCGTGCGAAGGCATCATTGCGCAGGCGGTCGAGATCGATAATCAGGGCCGCGCGGCAGACAAGTGGCTGGCCGAGGTGGTCCGTTGGACCTGGCGAGTGAAGTTGCTTGGCCACCTGGAAACCGAGCTGCTGGGCGAGCTGCGTGAAGGCGCCGAAGATGAGGCCATCCGTGTCTTCGCCAGCAACCTCAAGGACCTGCTGTTGTCGGCACCGGCGGGCCCGCGCATTACCCTGGGGCTGGATCCCGGGCTGCGCACCGGCGTCAAGGTCGTAGTAGTGGATGCCACCGGCAAGCTGTTGGATACCGCGACCATCTTCCCGCATGCGCCGCGTAACGACTGGGATCGCTCTCTGGCGACCCTGGCCGCGCTGTGCAGCCAGCACCAGGTCAGCCTGATTGCCGTGGGTAACGGCACAGCCTCGCGCGAGACCGACAAGCTGGCCGCCGAGCTGATCAAGCTGTGCAGCGGCCAGGCCATGCAGAAGGTGATGGTGTCGGAGGCAGGCGCATCGGTGTATTCCGCGTCGGAGCTGGCTGCCAAGGAATTCCCTGACCTGGACGTGACCTACCGCGGCGCCGTGTCTATCGCCCGTCGCCTGCAGGATCCGCTGGCCGAGCTGGTGAAGATCGAACCCAAGGCCATCGGCGTGGGCCAGTATCAGCACGACGTATCGCAGGTGAAACTGGCGCGCGGACTGGATGCCGTGGTCGAAGACTGTGTGAACGCCGTGGGGGTGGACCTCAACACGGCATCGGCGGCGCTGCTGACCCGCGTGTCAGGCCTTAACCCGAGCATCGCGCAGAACATTGTCGACTACCGCGACCAGCACGGTGCCTTCCAGAACCGCAAGCAGTTGCTCAAAGTCAGCCGTCTGGGTGACAAGACCTTCGAGCAGGCGGCGGGCTTCCTGCGCGTAATGAACGGCGACAACCCGCTGGACGCCTCTGCGGTGCACCCGGAGGCTTATCCGCTGGTGACCCGCATCGCCGAGGAAACCGGCCGCGATGTGCGTGGCCTGATCGGCGATTCGGCCTTCCTGCGCAAGCTGGAACCGGCGCGCTATACCGACGAGCACTTTGGTGTGCCCACGATCACCGACATACTCAAGGAGCTGGACAAGCCCGGCCGCGACCCGCGCCCGGAGTTCAAGGCTGCCGAGTTCCAGGAGGGCGTGGAAAGCCTCAAGGACCTCAAGCCCGGCATGACCCTGGAAGGCGTGGTCACCAACGTTGCCAACTTTGGTGCCTTTGTCGACATCGGTGTGCATCAGGACGGCCTGGTGCATATCTCCATGCTCTCGGAGCAGTTCATCAAGGACCCGCGCGACGTGGTCAAGGCCGGCGACATCGTCAAGGTCAAGGTGATGGAGGTGGACATCCCGCGTCAGCGCATCAGCCTGAGTATGCGCCTGAACGATAGCCCGCCCGCGGCGGGAGACAAGAGCGAGTCGCCCGCCGAGCGCAGCCGCGCTCGCAACCAGGGCAACAAACACAACGCCAAAACCAACAGCCAGGCCAAACCCTCGCCCGAGGGCACTTTCGCCAGCCTGTTTGCCAATGCGAAAAAGAAAAGGTGATGCCATGAGCGACTTACACCCGGCACTGGCGGCGTTTGCCGCGCAACGTACCAGCGAGTTTACCGCTTTGGTGGGTATCGAATTTGCTGCTATCGAGCGTGGCAGCTGCACCCTGCGTTTGCCGATTGGCGATAAACATTTCAACTCGACCAAACGAGTGCACGGCGGTGTGGTCTTTACTCTGCTGGATTCGGCCATGGGCGCCGCTGCTTTCAGTGTGCTTGAGGCGCATGAAAGTACCGCGACCATCGAATGCAAGATCAACTACACTCGCGCGGTAGTCGGCGGCGAGCTGGAATGCACCGGCAAGGTAGTGCACGCCGGTACGCGTACCATTGTGGTCGACGGCGAGGTCTGGCAGGAGGGCGCGCTGGTCGCCAAATGCCTGGGCACCTTTGCCCGCCTGTAACGAGCGCAAGGGCCTGCGCCTTCTATACTGATCAAGATGCCATCCGGCGGGTGTCGGGTGGTGCTACAACCGAGGAGTGACACCTTGTCACCAACGCTGAGTGAACGTCTGGGCCTGCTGCGCGATCCAGCGCTGGCGGCCCTGCTGACCGATTGCCGCCACGGCATCGAAAAGGAAAGCCTGCGGGTAACTGCAGAAGGGGTGTTGGTGCACAGTGTGCACCCGGCGGGGCTGGGCTCGGCGCTGACCCACCCGAGCATCACTACCGACTATTCCGAGGCGCTGATCGAGCTGATCACCCCGGTCAGCCGCAGTATCGATGAGCTGTTTGGCAACCTGGATGAAGTGCACCGCTTTACCTATAGCCAGCTCGGTGACGAGCGGCTATGGAATCAGTCCATGCCGTGCCGACTGCCGGCCACCGACAACGAGATCCCGATTGCCTGGTACGGCACCTCCAATGTCGGCACGCTCAAGCATGTCTATCGCCGTGGCCTGGCCATCCGTTACGGCAAGGCGATGCAGTGTATTGCCGGGGTGCATTACAACTTTTCGCTGCCACCGGCGCTCTGGGCGCTGCTGCGCGAGCGCGAGCAGGACCTGCGCAGCGAGCAGGATTACCAATCCGAGCGCTATTTCGCACTGATCCGTAATTTCCGTCGCTACGCCTGGCTGCTGATGTACCTGTTCGGCGCCTCGCCGGCGGTCTGTGCCAGTTTCCTGCAGGGCCGTGATCATCGCCTGCAAAGTCTCGGCGAAAAGAGCCTGTATCTGCCGTACGCCACCAGCCTGCGCATGAGCGATCTGGGCTACAACAACAACGCCCAGTCAGGCCTGAACATCTGCTACAACAGCCTGGATAACTACATCGCCAGCATGCTGGATGCTATCAGCCTGCCGTACGCGCCCTACGCCAAGTTGGGTACGCATGACGCCCAGGGCGAGTGGCAGCAACTGAATACCAACCTGCTGCAGATCGAAAACGAATTCTACAGCCCGATTCGGCCCAAGCGCGTGGCGCAAAGCGGCGAAAAGCCGGTGCATGCCTTGGCCGAGCGGGGCGTCGAGTACATCGAGGTACGTTGCCTGGATATCGACCCCTTCGCGCCCCTGGGCGTGGACCCGGCGACGGCGCACTTCATGGACAGCTTCCTGCTGTTCTGTGCCTTGCAGGACAGCCCTCAGCTGGAAGATGGCGAGTGCCAGGCGACCGCTGACAACTTCAATCTGACGGTCAAGCGTGGCCGTGAGCCGGGTCTGCAGCTGCAGGATGGCGGGCAGGCGCGCAGTTTGGCCGAGTGGGGTGACGCGCTGCTAGACAGCATCGCCGCCTGTGCCGAAGCGCTCGACAGCGCGCATGACAGCCAGGACTTCAGCGCCAGTATTGCCGAGCAGCGCGAGAAACTGGCTGATGCCAGCCGAACGCCGTCCGCGCGGGTGCTGGCAGCTATCAGTGAGCAGGGGGATAGTTTTTTCCGCTTTGCTCTGGCCCAGTCTGAGGAGCACAACCGTTACTTCCGGGCGCGGCCGTTGGCGGCCGAGGAACAGGCGCGTTGCGAGGCGATTGCCGCCAAGTCGGTGGCGGAGCAACAAGAGATTGAAGCGAGCGACAACATCGACTTTGACACCTATGTCGATCGCTACCTGAGTCAGCGGGTCTGAGGTCGTGGCCGGCGCCGTCAGCCAAGGGCGGCGCCGGAAGGCTTACTGTACGATCAGGTTGGTAAACAGCAGGTCATCTACCAGCGGCGCACCTTCTTCCTCGGTTAATACCGTCTGCACCGCTTCGAGTGCGCGGGCGCGTAACGCCTCCTTGCCTTCCAGCGAAACCAGATCGTCGACGGTCTGACGGGCGAACAGGGTCACCAGTGCGTTGCGGATCAGCGGATCGTGGTACTCAATCTTGGCGACGGCCGCCGGGTCTTCAGTGCGCAGCGCAACATCGGCTTTGAGGTACTGAATCCGTGGTCCGGTGCCGATGGTGCCGACAAACGAAGGTTTCATCTCCACGTAGGCGGTAGTGCTGGCGGGGCTGGCTTCTTCCTCTTCCGCGCTGGCGCTGAGCGGCAGCAGGGCGGCAACGAGGAACAGCAAGGGAAGGTGTCTGCGTAGCATGGTTTGGAGCTCCAGTAATATGGCCACAGGATAGCCGAGCAGCGCAGCGGCGCCAAATGTCCTGCGCACAGGCTAGTGTCGATGTTATGCATACCCATCACTTCAGGGCATGGTGATTGACCCCTGTGCGGGGTAAACGTCTAGACTGTGCGCATCCTAGCCACGGCGGAGCGTTGCAGAACGCGCTGCCTGCCAGTCCGGCGTTGAAGAAGACAGCGTAATAGGTATTTGCTTCAGGTGAATTACCCTTGCCCAACCACCTTCGCACGCTCTGACCCCCGGCTACTTTTGACAACCTGCTCGAGCCAAGGAGACAACAATGAAAGCTGTTCTATGCAAAGCCTATGGTCCTGCCAGCAGCCTGGTACTGGAAGAAACTGCTGATCCGGTTGCCAAGCCCAACGAAGTCGTTATCGATATTCATGCCGCCGGCGTTAACTTCCCTGACACCCTGATCATCGAGGGCAAGTATCAGGTCAAGCCACCCTTCCCGTTTTCTCCGGGTGGTGAAGCGGCCGGCGTGGTCGCCAGCGTCGGCGACAAGGTCAAGCACCTGAAAGTCGGTGACCGCGTCATGGGTCTGACCGGCTTTGGCAGCTTTGCCGAAAAGGTCGCTACCGACGCCATGCGTGTGCTGCCGATGCCCGATGATATGGACTACGTGACCGCCTCCGGCTTCAGCATGACCTACGGCACCTCCATGCACGCACTCAAGCAGCGCGGCGATCTGCAGCCGGGTGAGACCCTGCTGGTGCTGGGCGCCTCTGGTGGTGTGGGCCTGGCCGCAGTAGAGATTGGCAAGGCCATGGGCGCGCGCGTGATTGCCGCCGCCTCCAGCGCCGAGAAGCTCGAAGTGGCCAAGGCTGCGGGTGCTGACGAACTGATCAATTACAGCGAAGTCAGCCTCAAGGATGCGGTCAAGGAGCTGACCAACGGCCAGGGCGCTGACGTGATCTACGATCCGGTCGGTGGCGACCTGTTTGACCAAGCGGTACGCAGCATCAACTGGAAAGGCCGTCTGCTGGTGGTTGGCTTTGCCAGCGGCCGTATCCCGGAGTTCCCGATCAACCTGGCGCTGCTTAAGGGCTCCTCCATCGTTGGCGTGTTCTGGGGTGCCTTTGCCGCGCGCGAGCCGCAGGCCAACCTGGAGAACTTCCAGCAGCTGTTTGCCTGGCACAGTGAGGGCAAGCTAAAGCCGCTGGTGTCCAAGACCTATGAGCTGAACCAGTATGAAGACGCGCTGAACATCCTCAGTTCACGTCAGGCGGTTGGCAAGGTGGTCGTTAAGACCCGCTAAGGCCCGCTGCAGGCTGGCCCTGGCGGGAAGCCACAAGCTTCAAGCCTCAAGCTGCAAGAAAAAACCCGCGCGGTGTTGAATCGCGCGGGTTTTTTTAGGCGACGAACGACTGTAAAGCTCGCAGAAGGCATATGACGCTACCGTCGCCGAACACACCCTGATGAGGCTTGAGGCGGGGCGCGCTAAAGCGCGCCCCCATACCCCAGCTGTCGCCACGCTTCATAAATAAGAATTGCTGCGCTGTTCGACAGATTCAGGCTGCGGCTGTCAGGGCGCATGGGGATGCGCAGCACCTGGTCCGCGGGCAACGCCTCACGCACCTCAACTGGTAGGCCGCGACTCTCTGGGCCGAACAGAAACAGGTCACCGGCAGCGAACTGAACCTCGCTGAAGTTCTGCGTGCCCTTGGTACTCAAGGCAAAAACGCGATTGGGTTCCACCGCTTGCAGGCAGGCATCGAGGTTGGGATAGGTTTTGACCGCGGCAAACTCGTGGTAATCCAGCCCCGCCCGGCGCAGGCGCTTGTCATCCAGCTCAAAGCCCAGCGGTTCGATCAGGTGAAGTTGGCAGCCGGTATTGGCGCACAAGCGAATGATGTTGCCGGTATTGGGCGGAATTTCGGGTTCAAGCAGGGCGATATGAAACATGGTAAAGGCATCAAGCTGGCAGCGGGAGGGCAGTTTAGGCTCGCGTAGCCGCAAGCCGCAAGCCGCAAGCCGCAAGCCGCAAGCCGCAAGCTAGAAGCTAGAGGCGGTCCGAGTAGGGGCGGGTGTTGGTATTGGGCGGGTGGCTAAAGATAACGGCTGGCAGCCTAAAGCGCTCCGGGCTGGGTTTGCTTCCAGCTTCCAGCTGCTTTTCAATCGCCCATAAAAAAAGGCGACCCCAGCCTGCCTGAACCGAGGTCACCCCAAATACACCCATTAGTCATTTAGCATCAAGCGTGCCAGTTTTACTCCGGGCGTACTTTATTCGCTTTCGTCGTCGTCGGAGCCGTCCACATTCATGCCCAGTTCCTTGATCTTGCGGGTCAGGGTGTTGCGGCCCCAGCCCAGTAACTGCGCGGCATCGCGGCGTCTGCCGGCGGTGTGTTTGAGGGCCGTTTCGATCATGATGCGCTCGAACGCGGGTACCGCAATGTCCAGCAGGTTGGTCACGCCGCGGGCCAGTTCCTGGTCGGCCCAGGTGCGCAAACCGTGCTCCCAGTGGCCATCCGGCGCACTGTCCTGGTGCTGGGTGAGCATTTCTGGGGGCAGGTCTTCTATCAACACCTCGCGGCTGGAGGCCATGACGGTGATCCAGCGGCAGGTGTTTTCCAGCTGGCGTACGTTGCCCGGCCACGGCAGGTTGCGCAGGTAGTCCTGGGTTTGCTGTTTGAGCACCTTGGGTTCAACGGCCAGCTCCTGCGCTGCCTTGGCCAGAAAGTGCTGGGCCAGTGCCGGGATGTCTTCGCGGCGTTCGGCCAGCTTGGGAATATGGATGCGAATCACGTTGAGGCGGTGGAATAGATCCTCACGGAACTTGCCGGCCTGTACCAGGCCTTCGAGATTCTGGTGGGTAGCGGCGATGATGCGCACGTCGACCTTGATCGGCGTGTGTCCGCCCACGCGGTAAAACTCGCCATCGGCCAGTACGCGTAGCAATCGGGTCTGGGTTTCCGCTGGCATGTCGCCGATTTCATCGAGAAACAGAGTGCCGCCATCGGCCTGCTCAAAGCGGCCGCGGCGCTGCACGCTGGCGCCGGTAAAGGCGCCTTTCTCGTGGCCGAACAGCTCGGACTCCATCAGATCCTTGGGGATTGCGGCCATGTTCAGGGCAATGAAGGGGTTGCGCGCGCGCGGGCTATGGCGGTGCAGCGCGTGCGCCACCAGTTCTTTACCGGTACCGGATTCGCCGTTGATCAGCACGGTGATATTGGAATGGGAAAGCCGGCCGATGGCGCGAAACACTTCCTGCATGGCCGGGGCTTCGCCAATGATTTCCGGCGTCCGGGTCTGATCCAGCTCCTCTTCCTGCGATTCCTGTTCGTAGGTGTGGGCCAGTGCGCGGCGTACCAGGGCTACGGCTTCGTCGACGTCAAAGGGCTTGGGCAGGTACTCGAACGCGCCACCCTGGTAAGAGGCGACCGCGCTGTCGAGGTCCGAGTGCGCCGTCATGATGATCACCGGCAGCTTGGGGTGGCGTTCACGAATGCTGGCCAGCAGATCAAGACCGCTGGTGCCGGGCATGCGGATATCACTGATCAGCACATCCGGGTGTTGGCGCTGCAGGCGTGACAGAGCGGCGTCTGCGCTGTCGAAGCTCACCGGCTCCATGCCTTCCTGTTGCAGGGCCTTCTCCAGAACCCAGCGAATGGAGCGATCGTCATCGACGATCCAGACATTTTCAGCACGATTGGGTGAGCGGGTCATAAATCAGTTCTCCAGTTCCGGTGCAGCCGGCAGGCAGTTGAGACAAGGCTCGTTAATCAATGACAGCGAACTCGCGCGCCGGTGGCGGCTTGATTCGGTATCAGGCTAGGGCGGCGGGGCAGAAGCCCGAATCGACGCGCTGGGTAAACTTTGTTGCAAGGCAAATCAGTCACTTATGTCCTTTTCCAACGGCAGGAACAGGGTGAAGGTGGTGCAGCCCGGTTCGCTGTCACATTCGATCAGGCCCTGATGCTGGCCGATGATGTTCTGCGTGATCGACAGCCCCAGGCCAGTGCCTTCGGCGCGGCCACTGACCATCGGGTAAAAGATGCTTTCGACGATGTCCGAGGGGATGCCGGGGCCGTTGTCGATCACTTCCAGGCGGCAGACCAGGCGGTAGCGGGTCTGGCCGATGGTGAACTGGCGCAGCGCCCGGGTACGCAGGGTAATACAGCCCTGCTCCAGCGGGCGGTGCTCGGCAATTGCCTGCATGGCGTTACGGACGATATTGAGCAGCGCCTGAATCAGCTGCTCGCGGTCGGCATTGATGTCCGGGATGCTGGGGTCATAGTCGCGCTTGAGCTTGAGTACGCCCTGGGTTTCGGCCTCGATCAGGCTGCAAACCCGCTCGGTGATCTCATGAATGTTGATCGGGCGCAGCGCCGGGGGGCGATAGGGCCCGAGCATGCTGTCGACCAGATTGCGCAGGCGGTCAGCCTCTTCGATGATGACGTCGGTGTAGTCCTTGAGCGACTCCTCCGGCAGCTCGCGGGCCAATAACTGCGCCGCGCCGCGAATCCCGCCCAGTGGGTTCTTGATCTCGTGGGCCAGGCCGCGTACCAGCACCTTGGTGACTTCCTGCTTGGACAGTTGCGCCTCTTCCTTGGTAATGCGCAGCAGCCGATCACGCGGGTATAGCTCGATCAGCAGCCAGTTACGATTAGCAGCCATGATGGGGGTTACCGAGTAATCCACCATCAGCGTCTGCCCGTTGGTCAAACTCAGCTGCGCTTCGCGCTTGGTAAAGGGGTGGGCGTTCTCTACCGCGTTGTGGAGTGATTCCAGAGCGGCGGCGGTGTCGGTAAACAGTTCACTCACCGGCTGCTGGAACACCCGTTGGCCGCTGACTGCCAGCAACATTTCCGCCGCCGGGTTCATGAAGCTCAGGCGCAAGTCGCCATCGAGCAAGAGCACGGCGGTGGTCAGGTTGTCGAGGATCTGGCGTAAAAATCGATCAGGCAGCATAGCTATATCCATGGTTTGGGCAGAGAAATGCAAGAAGCGAACCAATTCGGGGCGCAAATGCGGCGCTCGGGTTTTTCTTTTGCTCCTTTGTGTGGCTTTCCGCTGCAGTGCTCGACGGGCGTAGCTGCACGCCTTGAATTAGGCGCCTTCAGCGTGTACTGCGCGGTCGTGACGTTAGGCTTAGCCGGCCCTCTGTGGTGGCACTAGGATGGCATTGGCAAAAGCTGCGCCAACCTTTGGCGCACGAATTGGAGCCTGCAACAGGGAGTATGCACAAAAATAGTGCGTAGCGCTGGCGCGGCGGTTGATACTGCCGCGCCGAGGGGGGTTAATTACTGCCGGGGTTCGCGGGTGGCTTGGGCACGTTCGGTGCGGTAGGCGCTGCGGGCGCCATCGGCGCCTGATTCGGGTTGCCCACCCGGCCAGGCTGATTCAACGAGGTGCGCTGGACGTGGATGGTGACCGGCTCGCTGGACAGCAGTACCTGTCCTTTGGTGTCCATGATCACGGCGCTCACCTCGTGGCTGCCGCGATCCAGGTTCGGCAGGGTCAGGGTGGCGGTAGGTTGGCCGCTGCCGGGAATCGCCTGTTCATTCAAGTTGCCATCGACCTGGGCGCGCAACAGGCTGCCCATGCGCAGCGGCGGATCTACGCTCACGGTGAGGGTTATGTTGCCATCGTTGGCCCGCACGGCGGTATCGTTGGGGGGGCTGGTAATGGTCAGGCTGCGGTATCCGGCGCTGCTGGCGGCGCTGGTGCTTGCGTTGCTGTTATCGTTGTTGCGGGATTCGAACGCCGGAATAGGCTTGGGCGGCTCGATGCTGTTGGTGGGGCCAACCTCGACTTTGGTGGACTTGGGGTTGGGCTGATCAGAGTAAATCCGATTGCCCTGTTCGTCCGTCCACGTATACACATCGCTGGCTGCCGCACTGACGCTGATGCCGCTGAGTAATAGCAGCGACAGGGCAATGCCTGACTTTTTCAACATGGTCTTTTCTCCTGGGGGCCATCGCCCATCCTTGCAGTACTCTTTATAGCCCGAGAGCAGGCCTCCCGCCATCGCCCTGTGGCTCCGGGCGACAGGCGTAAAAAAAGGGCGCCCGAAAGGGCACCCTTTTTTGACTACCGGGCTTGCGCCAGGTTCAGCAGCTGTAATACAGGTCGTATTCCAGCGGGTGAACGAAGGTGCGAACCTTGATCTCTTCGGCGCTCTTGAGCTCCATGTAGGCGTCGATGAAGTCATTGGTGAAGACATCGCCCTTGGTCAGGAACTCGCGGTCAGCGTCCAGAGACTCCAGTGCCTCTTTCAGGCTACCGCAAACCTGTGGGATCTGATTCGCTTCTTCCGGCGGCAAGTCATACAGGTTCTTATCGGCAGCATCGCCAGGGTGGATCTTGTTCTGGATACCGTCCAGGCCAGCCATCAGCAGTGCCGCGAAGCACAGGTAGGGGTTGGCAGCCGGATCAGGGAAGCGTGCTTCGATGCGGCGGGCTTTCGGGCTGGAAACGTAAGGAATACGGATCGAGGCGGAACGGTTGCGGGCGGAGTACGCCAGCATGACCGGAGCTTCGAAGCCAGGGACCAGACGCTTGTAGCTGTTGGTAGACGGGTTGGTGAACGCGTTCAGTGCCTTACCGTGCTTGATGATACCGCCAATGAAGTACAGGGCAGTGTCGGAAAGGCCGGAGTAGCCTTCGCCAGCGAAGGTGTTCTTGCCGTCTTTGGCGATAGACATGTGTACGTGCATACCGGAGCCGTTGTCACCGTACAGTGGCTTGGGCATGAAGGTAGCGGTCTTGCCGAAAGCGTCGGCAACGTTGTGTACGCAGTACTTCAGGGTCTGTACTTCGTCGCCCTTGGCTACCAGCGTGTTGAACATGACGCCGATTTCGTTCTGACCAGCAGTTGCCACTTCGTGGTGATGAACTTCGATGGTCAGGCCCATTTCTTCCATGGCATTACACATGGCAGTACGGACTTCGTGATCGTGGTCGACCGGAGGAACCGGGAAGTAACCACCTTTAACGCCAGGGCGGTGGCCCTTGTTGCCAGTTTCGAAGTCGCCGTCAGTGTTCCAGGAGGCCTGCTCGGAGTAGATCTTGAACATGGAGCCAGAGATGTCGGACTTGAACTTCACTTCGTCGAAAACGAAGAATTCAGGCTCTGGGCCAACAAAGACGGTGTCACCGATGCCGGTGGACTTCAGATACTCTTCGCAACGCTTGGCGATGCCGCGTGGGTCGCGCTCGTAGCCTTGCATGGTAGAAGGCTCGATGATGTCGCAAACCAGGATCAGAGTAGGCTCTTCGGTGAAGGGGTCCATGACCGCGGTGCTGTCATCGGGCATGAGGATCATGTCGGAAGCTTCGATGCCTTTCCAGCCAGCAATAGAGGAACCGTCGAACATCTTGCCTTCTTCGAAGAAGTCATCTTTGACATCACGAGCAGGCATAGTGACGTGCTGCTGCTTGCCTTTGGTATCAGTGAAGCGCAGGTCAACCCACTTCACGTCATACTCTTTGATCAGTTGCATCGTTTTCGACATGGTTTCCTCCAAAAGGAATCGTTTGCCAGGCATCTGGCCTGGCGCCTCTTTAATTCGAGCGGATCGGGTCCGCACATCGGTTGCATTACAAGTGAGCAAAAGGTGTGCCATTTCGGAGCATGGCCCGAAAGGCCCATTCTTGCCGGGCTTTGCTCAAAAAAGCGTCAAAGCGCACCATTATGGCGCACCTATTAAGTGCAGATGCTGGGATCTATGCACTTTTTTGGTGCTATGCCTGTGTGGATGCTGCCGCGCGCCCCGCTACCACTCTAGGGTATAATGCGAGGCTTTGCGCACCTTACACCAATCCCATGAAACTGATCATCAAATTCTTCCCCGAAATCACCATCAAATCCCGCCAGGTGCGCAAGCGCTTCGTGGCCCAGCTGAAAGCGAACCTGAAGCGTCTGTTGCGCGATATTGACCCGGATGCCCGGGTCAATGGCAATTGGGATAGCCTGGAGGTCAACCTGGGCGCTGATCCGGCGTTGCAGCAGCGCTGCATTGAGCGGCTGAAAAACACGCCCGGCATAGCGCATTGTCATGAGGTGCACGAATACCCTTTGGGCACGCTGGATGAGCTGGCAGAGCTGTGTGTCGCCACGCTGGGCGAGCAGGTGCGTGGCAAGTGGTTTTCGGTACGCTGCAAGCGCGTAGGGACGCATGATTTCAGCTCGCAGGATGTCGGCATCAAGGTCGGTAGCGCGCTGAATCAGCGCTGCGGCGCTGCCGGGGTTTCGCTGAAGGCACCCGAGGTCGTGGTGCAGATTGAGATTCGTAATGAGCGGGTGTTCCTGATCCAGGCACGACATCAGGGCATGGGTGGTTTCCCGCTGGGCACCATGGAGCCGGTGTTGAGCCTGCTTTCTGGTGGCTTCGACTCTACCGTAGCCAGCTACCAGATGCTGCAGCGTGGCCTGTTGCCCCACTTTGTGTTCTTTAACCTGGGTGGTCGCGCCCATGAGTTGGGCGTGCGCCAGGTTGCGCACTATTTGTGGGAGCGTTATGCCGCCAGCCATCGCCTGCGCTTCGTCAGCGTGCCCTTTGAAGGGGTGGTTGCGGAAATCCTGCAGAACGTGGAAAACAGCCAGATGGGCGTGGTGCTCAAGCGCATGATGCTGCGCGCCGCGGACCGAGTGGCTTACCGCCTGAATATCGATGCGCTGGTCACCGGCGAGGCCATCGCTCAGGTCGCCAGTCAGACCCTGCCCAACCTGAGCGTGATCGACAACGCCGCTGAACGCTTTGTGATCCGCCCGCTGATCACCACCGCCAAGCTGGATATCATCGATACCGCGCGGCGCATTGGCACATTGGAGTTTTCCAGCAGCATGCCGGAGTACTGCGGCGTGATCTCGGTGGGCCCGGCCATCCGTACTACGCTAGCCAAGGTAGAAGAGGTTGAGGCCTGCTTTGATTTTGACGTGCTCAAGGAAGCGGTGCAGAACGCCAGTTACAGCGATTGCAGTGAGCTCGATCAGGTGCCGGAGGGCGGTGCTGAGGTCGAGGTGGTAAGTACCGCATTGGCTGGGCAGGTGGTACTCGACATCCGTCCCCCCGACGAGCAAGAAGCGCGGCCGCTGAAGTTGGACGGCGTCGAGGTCAAACCGGTGCCGTTCTATAGCCTGAGCAGTGCTTTCGCAACGCTGGATGATTCGCGCGCCTACCTGTTGTATTGCGAAAAGGGGGTGATGAGCCACCTGCATGCGCAATATTTACTCGATTCCGGGCACGGCAACGTGCGAGTGCTGCGACTGCCGAAGCAGTGAGCCTGCAGTTACCTGAAAAGCACCGCTGGGCAGTTTTTCTGCCTGTTAGCGCGGTGCAATTGGGCCTGGGCGTGCAAAAAACATACACTGTCACGTCCGGGTCTGTATAATGCCCACCTCTTTTTTCCAGTTAGCCGGCCAGTGCCGCGCCATCCAGGACGTCCATAGTGATCGAGAATCTCCGTAATATCGCCATTATCGCCCACGTTGACCACGGTAAAACTACCCTGGTTGATGCCCTCCTGCGCCAGTCCGGCACGCTGGACCGCAAGGAGCTGGACTCTGAGCGCATCATGGACTCAAACGACCAGGAAAAGGAACGCGGCATTACCATCCTGGCGAAGAACACCGCCATCAACTGGAACGGTTACCACATCAACATCGTCGACACCCCCGGCCACGCCGACTTTGGTGGCGAAGTTGAGCGGGTAATGTCCATGGTTGACTCGGTACTGCTGCTGGTTGATGCGGTTGACGGCCCCATGCCGCAAACCCGCTTCGTAACCCAGAAAGCCTTCCAGGCCGGTCTGCGCCCCATCGTGGTGGTAAACAAGATCGACCGTCCGGGCGCGCGCCCTGACTGGGTGATCGATCAGGTATTCGATCTGTTCGACAGCCTGGGTGCTACCGACGAGCAGCTGGACTTCCCCTTCGTTTATGCCTCCGCGATCAACGGCATTGCCGGTATGGATCCCGAAGAGATGTCCGAAGACCTGACGCCGCTGTTCCAGACCGTGGTTGACCGCGTGCCGTCGCCAGACGTCGATCTGGACGGCCCTTTCCAGATGCAGATTTCCGCGCTGGACTACAACAGCTTCCTCGGTGTGATCGGCATTGGCCGCATCCGTCGTGGCAAGATCAAGGCCAACAGCCCGGTCACCTCAATCGACGCCAGCGGCAAGAAGCGTAACGGCCGTATCCTCAAGATCATGGGTCACCACGGTCTGCAGCGCGTCGAAGTAGAAGAAGCGCAAGCTGGCGACATCATCTGCATCAGCGGCTTCGATCCGCTGTTCATCTCCGACACCCTGTGCGACCAGCAGAACGTCGAAGCCATGCCCGCTCTGACCGTAGACGAGCCCACCGTGAGCATGACCTTCCAGGTCAACGACTCACCGTTCGCTGGCAAGGAAGGCAAATTCGTCACCAGCCGCAACATCAAAGAGCGTCTGGAAAAAGAACTGCTGCACAACGTGGCACTGCGCGTTGAAGAAGGCGACAGCGCTGACAAGTTCAAGGTCTCCGGTCGTGGCGAGCTGCACCTGTCGGTACTGATTGAAACCATGCGCCGTGAAGGCTTCGAGCTGGGGATTTCCCGCCCGGAAGTGGTTATCAAGGAAGTCGACGGTGAAAAGCAGGAGCCCTACGAGAACGTCATCATCGACATCGAAGAGCAGCACCAGGGTCCGATCATGGAGCAGATGGGTCTGCGCAAGGGCGATCTGTCCAACATGGTCCCGGATGGCAAGGGCCGTATTCGCCTGGAATACACCATCCCGGCGCGTGGCCTGATCGGCTTCCGCAACACCTTCCTGACAATGACCTCGGGTTCCGGCATCATGACCAGTACCTTCAGCCACTACGGTGCGGTCAAGCTGGGTGATGTGGGCCAGCGTCAGAATGGCGTGCTGGTTTCCATGGCCACCGGCAAGGCGCTGACCTACTCGCTGGAAACCCTGCAGGATCGCGGCAAGCTGTTCCTGGAGCCGGGTCAGGATATCTATGAAGGTCAGCTGGCCGGTATTCACAGCCGTGACAACGACCTGGTGATCAACCCGACCAAGGGCAAGAAACTCGACAACATGCGTGCCTCGGGCAAGGATGAAACCATTGCCCTGGTGCCGCCGATCAAGTTTACCCTGGAGCAGGCGCTGGAGTTCATTGACGACGACGAGCTGGTAGAAGTGACGCCCAAGTCGATTCGTCTGCGCAAGAAGTTGCTCAACGAAAACGAGCGTAAGCGCGCCAACAAGGGCTAAGTCCCGAATTGGTAAAAGGAAGCCCCGCTCGGGTAAACCCGGCGGGGCTTTTTTGTGTCTGCCGGCGCATCTCTGGCGCCGCTATTGCATCGCGTCCTGGCGATCTATGCAGGCACGGATGGCACAGTGAAATACGCTATCGCTGAGCCAAAGCAGGCAGCTTGATACCCGTACGATAGTTGCCAATCACAGCGGCCATCGGCAGTTACTCTAGCGCCTCACATCGCCTTCATCTCCCCTTGTAGGTCAATGCAGTGACGGAGTGTGCAGAAATCGATTTTTGCTCGCCCAAATAGGTGAGTTAGTTCGAGTTAAGACATTCGTAAGGTGTGTCTCACCAGGCAGCTTTATCCCGTTCGGTAGTCGTTTGTATACGGCGAGTCATTTTTCGCAGCTACAACAACAATGAAGACGGAGAGTTTTACGAATGATCAACAATAAGCAGAAAAGCACCCTTGTCACCCTTCTTGCCAGCAGCGCCCTATTGATGTCCTCGGTTGCTATGGCGAACAACCCGCCACCGGTAGACCCGGGTACCGGCGAAGGTTATCAGCGCGGCCCCGACCCGACTGTGAGCTTCCTGGAGGCGGCGCGCGGTCAATACTCGGTTGAAACAGAGCGTGTTTCAGCCCTGGTCGGTGGCTTCGGTGGTGGCACCATTCATTACCCTGAAGACGCGACCGGTACCATGGGCGCCATCGTGGTTATTCCAGGTTTTGTTTCGGCTGAGTCTTCGATCGAATGGTGGGGGCCGAAGCTGGCGTCATACGGTTTTGTGGTGATGACTATCGATACCAATACCGGCTTTGATCAGCCGCCAAGCCGTGCGACTCAGATCAATGCCGCGCTGGATTACCTGGTCGATCAGAACACCGACAACGGGAGCCCGGTGCAGGGCATGATCGACGTCAACCGCCTGGGCGTTGTGGGTTGGTCCATGGGTGGCGGCGGGACTATTCGTGTCGCCAGCGAGGGTCGGATCAAGGCAGCCATTCCGCTGGCGCCCTGGGATACCAGCAGTCTCTATGCGCGCCGTGCCGAGGCGCCAACGCTGATCTTCGCTTGTGAAGCCGATGTGATCGCGCCGGTTGGCCAGCACGCATCGCCGTTCTACAACGCGTTGCCCTCTGATATCGATAAGGCCTTCGTCGAGCTCAACAATGGTACCCATTATTGCGGCAACGGCGGTGGCACCAACGACGACGTGCTGGGCCGTCTGGGCGTTTCCTGGATGAAAATGTACCTCGACGAGGATACCCGCTATAAGCAGTTCCTCTGTGGCCCGAACCACGAGTCCGACTACAGCATTTCTGAGTACCGTGGTAACTGCGTCTACTAATAGGTAGTAGGCGTGTTGTGGTCTGAGCGCCGGCCCTGCAATCGCAGGGCCGGCGCTTTTTTATGCCTCACCAGTTTTGCACTGGGTTTCGGGGCCCAGCCCGCGCGCCTCGGGCCTGTGCAGTGGTCAATGGGGGAGGCGTAAGGTCGGTCGGCGGCTACGCGGTCATGAACCCTGATATATGTCGTTCCAAGTGTGTGGTGGTGCCGCGGAAGTTCACCCGTTTGGGTTAGCCAAGTTGGAAGTTTTTAAACTTTAATGAATGATCGTTCGAAAATAAAAGTAGTATTAAGTTTTCTCGATAAGTTGTATTTTTTTTAGTTTATTTATTGCAACCTAATGATTTATAAGCATTATTCTGTTTTTCCAGGTTTGGGTTGGTCGTTGTTATATCCCATGAATGGGTGATTCTGCCTAACTTGCTATTGAGTTCTAATCATCCGGCGGTCGCTGTCGTTAGTTCCACTTGCTGGAAGGCAGTGCAAATAAAAACAATCAACCTGAACCGGAATAACAACATGACTATGATGCCCAAAAAAGCATTTCGCGCCATGGTGGCCAGCGCAGCGCTGCTGTGCGCACTGCCGGCCTTTGCAACCAACCCCACGCCACCCCCGACTGATCCGGGCAATGGCAACTCCAGCTACCAACGTGGCCCGGCTCCGAGCGTAAGCTTCCTTGAGGCCAGCCGGGGTCAGCACAGCGTCTCAACCGAGCGGGTTTCCAGCCTGGTAAGCGGCTTTGGCGGCGGTACCATCCATTACCCCACTGGCACCACCGGCACCATGGCGGCTGTGGTGGTCATTCCTGGCTTTGTGTCAGCTGAATCGTCGATCGACTGGTGGGGGCCGAAACTGGCGTCCTATGGCTTCGTGGTCATGACCATCGATACCAATTCCGGTTTCGACCAGCCAGGTAGTCGTGCCACTCAGATCAACAATGCACTGGATTATCTGGTAGACCAGAATACCCGCACCGGTAGCCCGGTCCGCGGCAAGATCGACACCAACCGCCTGGGCGTGGTTGGCTGGTCTATGGGTGGCGGCGGCACCATTCGTGTTGCCGGTCAGGGCCGCATCAAGGCTGCGATTCCGTTGGCCCCCTGGGATACCTCCAGCTACTACGCGCGCCGCGTAGAAGCGCCTACGCTGATTTTCGCCTGCGAGTCGGACATCATCGCACCGGTAGGCCAGCACGCGTCACCCTTCTACAACGCGCTGCCGTCGGATATCGACAAAGCTTTTGTTGAAATCAACAACGGTAGCCATTACTGCGGTAACGGTGGCGGCACCAACAACGACGTGCTGGGTCGCTTGGGTGTGTCCTGGATGAAGCTGCACCTGGACGAGGATGACCGTTACAAGCAGTTCCTTTGCGGTCCTAACCACGAGTCTGATTACAGCATTTCCGAGTACCGCGGCAACTGCCCGTACTAATCAGAGCCTGCTGCACCACAACGCCGCCCTCATTAGGGCGGCGTTGTCGTTTCTGCCCGGCACGCCAGCGCCGGGAGCACACAGGGCCAAGGCGCTGTCTGGATTGCAACGGGCCACGAACAGAAACAACGTGAGGCTGGCAATGATCATCCACCCACACAAGCCTGAGCCGCCACTGGCTGATCCGCAATTGCAGATGCTGGCACCCCCCCCCTCGCGAGCGTCTGGAGTTCTATCGGCGGCAAATATTCAACGAAACCGGCAACCTGTCCAGTCGCACCAATGCCTATCTGACGGCGTAATCCTTTCTGGTGATTGCCTATGCTTCCTGCATGGCCTACAACATCCTGCGCTGGGGCGAGTTGTTCACGCTGGTCGTGCCGGCGACCCTGGCGCTGTTCGGCATTCTTTGCTCCTTGAGCGCCTGGCCGGGCATCAAGGCGGCCTGCGACATCATCGATCATTGGTATCCCAAGCGGAGCGGCTTGCTGCAATGCGACTCGGTGTTTGGTGAGGCTTACGACGAGTTTCCGCTGTTTTCAGACAGGGATTCGAGCTTCACCGGGCAGCGCAAAGCGCTGGCATTTTCCAAACGCTCGCCCTGGCTGTTTTGTGGCTTCTGGGTGTTTCTGGGGTTATTTGCGTTGTGGATACAATTGCCGCTGCCAGAATAAGCCAGCGCGCGCCGGCTCACGCACGCGGGGCAAGGTGACTCAGGCTCGGTGCGTGAAACAGAGCTATCAAAAAAGCCCGCCGGGTGGCGGGCTCTTGGTCAGTCGTCGAAGAAAAACGACTTTTCCCCAAAGGCCGGCTCGAGGTGATTGAGCCAGGTGGCCTCCGCGTTGTATTTGGCAAAGAAGGGGCGTTGCACCCAGTCCGGGTTGCGGCCCTGGATCATGCGCAGGGCGATCACCTTCTCGCCGTGGATTTCCGTCACGCCCTGAATTTCGACCTTGCCGGGATGTGAACTCATGGATGGGCCGCGAGCGGTACGCGCGATGCCCGAGACGCTTTGCAGGGCGTCGCGGTAAATTTCCCACGCCTTGATCAGCGGCACCTCAAAGTAGTGGCGCGCGCCGGTGTCACGTTCGACAAACATGTAGTAGGGAATAATCCCCAGCTCGACCTGAGTCTGCCACAGCCGTGCCCAGACCTCGGCACTGTCGTTGATGTGCGCCAGCAGCGGCCCCTGGGCGCGGATCTGCGCGCCGGTTTCGCGCACGCGGCGGATCGCTTCGCGGGCGATCTCGGGCTCCAGCTCCTGCCAATGGTTGTAGTGCGCCATCAGCGCCAGGTGCTTGCCAGCGGCCTGAATCTCGCGGAACAGCGCGAGCAGGTCTTCGGCGTCGTCATCGGTGACCACCCGTTGGGGCCAGAACGTCAGGGCCTTGGAGCCGATGCGAATGGTGCGAATATGCGCAAACTCCGCGCTCAGCAGCGGTTCCAGGTAAGCGCGCAGGTTGCGCGTTTTCATCACCAGCGGATCACCACCGGTCACCAGAACGTCGGTCACTTCCGGGTGTTCACGCAGGTAATCCTGCAACTGGTTGGATTCACGCGCGGCGATCTTCAGATCCTTGTCGCCGACGAACTGCGCCCAGCGGAAACAGAAGGTGCAGTAGCTGTGGCAGACCTGACCCGAGCTGGGAAAGAACAATACCGTCTCGCGGTATTTATGCTGCAGGCCTTCAACCACTGCACCGTTGAGCGTGGGAATGTTGTGCTCCAGCTGGCCGGCAGGATGCGGATTCAGCTCCGCGCGTACCTCGCTGATGATGCTCTTGAGCGTCGGTTGATCAGCGCCATTGCTCAGCGCTTCGGCGACCCGGTCGTAGTGCTCGGGTTTGAGCATGCCGCGCTGGGGGAAGGTGAGCTGAAAAATCGGATCCTGGGGTACGTTCTGCCAGTTGATCAGTTCGTCAATCACATACTGATTGACGCGAAAGGGCAGTACGCTGGCCACCACCTGCATCTCGAAGCGTTGGTCCGGGCTGAGTGACTGTAACTGGGGAATCTGATTCAACTGCTTGGCGGTAAACACCTTGAAGCGTTGATGGCTGACGTTGTTGGCGTCAAAGGTCGGCGCGTCCGGCGTGGCAATCGCCAGGATATTGGAGTTCGGCATAGTTTGTATTCAACGTATTTTCAGATCAAAAGCATTTTGTCACGCCAATGCCGGAGCGCTGGCGTGCAGGTGGGGTTCACTCAAATCAGTCATTAACCTAGGCGGTTAACGCATAAAAGCGCCGATATATGCGTAAAAAGCGATCGGGCATTGTGATGGGCTGATTGCTCAGCGGCCGGTAATGATAGCGAAATAATGTATTGATGTCTAAATAGTGACCGGCTGTGCTGGGCAAGGCTATGCTGAGACGCTGGGTCATTCTGGTATGGAGCGACTATGTTTTCCTATATAACCCTGGGCACCCGCGATCTGCAGAGCAGCATTGGTTTTTACGATCCGGTGATGGCGGCGCTGGGCATACAACGTTGTGCTACGCCAGGTGAGGAGGTCGATTGGCAGGGTTGGGCGGGTTGGGGGTTGTACCGTGATCAGGGGGCCGAGGAGTTGGCGCTATGGCTGTGCGAACCGTTCAACGGTCAGCCGCCCAGCGTAGGCAATGGCAGCATGGTGGCGCTGAAAGCCAGCAACTGGGCTCAGGTGCGTGCCTTTCATGCGGCGGCGTTGGCCAACGGCGGCAGCAGCGAGGGCGAACCGGCGTTGCGGCCGCAGTATAATCCGGATTTTTACAGCGCTTATGTCCGCGACCCCGATGGCAACAAACTGGCCGTGGTATGTCGCGGTTTTACCGCCGAGCCGGGGTAGTCTGTCGGGCTTTGTGACCCGCTACCCTCAAGGCCGCAAAGTGTTACCTCATCGCCATGGAGGCGCCCATGCCGCAGCAACCCTATGCCACGCTCGCAGCCTATAACCAATGGATGAATCAGCGCCTTTACGCGCTCTGCGAGACTTTGCCCGAGGCGGAGTACCGTCTTGATCGTGGCGCCTTTTTCCATTCCATTCACGGTACGCTCAACCATCTGCTGCTGGCCGATCGGGTCTGGTTCGGCCGCTTCACCGGTCAGCCCTTCAATGTGCCCTCGCTGGATACCGAGCTTTACGCCACGCTGGCCGAGCTGCGCGTCGCGCGCGCACAGCTTGACCAGCAGATCATCGATTGGGTGGCGACGCTGAGCGAGCACCGCATCGCCGGTGAGTTCAGCTACACCAGCCTGATAAACCCACAGCCGCGCCGTTATCCGATGTCGGTGGTGCTCAGCCACTTCTTCAATCACCAGACCCATCACCGTGGGCAGCTCACCACGCTGTTGTCGCAATGTGGAACCGATCCCGGTTTGACCGATCTTATTCATATGCCGGGCGTTGCCCTGGTAACCCCCGAATGGCAAGAGGAGAACTGAGTGGCGGCAGTGGATGAGGTGCTTGAATTCTGGTTTACCGAGTTGAAGCCGGTGCAGTGGTGGCGCAAGGACCCGGGGCTGGATCGCTTCATTCGTGAACGTTTTGGTTCGCTGCACGAGCGCGCCGAGCGCGCGGAGCTGGTGAACTGGCGCAGCACGCCGCTGGGCCGTCTGGCCGAGATCATTGTGCTCGATCAGTTTTCACGCAACATCTGGCGCGATACACCGCGCGCCTTCGCCAGTGATGGTATGGCCCTGGTGCTGGCGCAGGAGGCCGTTGCGGAGGGTATCGACCAGCAGTTGCCGGTCAAGCTCCGAGCTTTCATGTATATGCCTTTCATGCACAGCGAGTCGCTGCGTATTCATGAGCAGGCGGTCAAGTTGTTCAGCACGCCTGGCCTGGAGGATAACCTGCGCTCGGAGTTGCAGCACAAGCGCATCATCGAGCGCTTTGGCCGATACCCGCATCGCAACGGCATTCTGCTGCGACCTACCACGGCGGAAGAGGCGGCCTTTCTACAAACCGACGATTCCAGCTTCTGAGTCCTGAGACTGTTGCGCCCGGCGCGCGGCAAACTGTATAGGCTGCCTTTAGGGCGGCTGCGTTAGGCTGACATTTTCATCCGCGAGGAGCCCCCATGCCGTTGCCGATTTATCAGGTCGATGCCTTCACCGATACCCTCTTCAAGGGCAATTACGCCGCCGTGGTACCGCTGCCCCAGTGGCTGCCAGACGAGCTGATGCAGGTCATTGCGGCAGAGAACAACCTGTCTGAGACCGCCTTTGTGGTTGCGCAGTCGGCGGGGCGTTACAGCATTCGCTGGTTCTCACCCTGGAGCGAAATCGACTTCTGCGGTCATGCGACCCTGGCCAGCGCCTTTATCTTGTTTCGCCTGCATCCTGAGCTGACCCAGCTGACCTTTAACGCCGCTGCAGTGGGTGACCTTGTGGTGACGCAGGATGCCTCGGCGCGCATCAATATGCGCTTTCCCAGGCTCGACCCGCAGCCGGTGACCGAGGCGCCTACTGCGTTGCTGGCCGGGCTGTCACTGCCGCCCCAGCAGGTGCTGGTCAACCGTCAGGCCTGGTTTGCCGTCTATGCAGAGGAACAGAGCGTGCTGCAGGTCGAGCAGGACCCCGAGCAATTGAAGCAGCTGGCCCCGCGTGATGTGGTGGTGACCGCGCCCGGGCGCCAAAGCGACTGCGTTTCACGTTACTTCTGGCCTGCCAACGGTGGCCTCGAAGATATGGTCACCGGATCGATCCACGCCGGTCTCGCGCCCTATTGGGCGGACCGTTTGGGCAAGCGCGAGCTGCTGGCGATTCAGGCCTCCAGCCGCGGTGGTCGGCTGGACTGCGTGGTCGCGCCCGATCACGTGCAGATCAGCGGTCATGCGGTACTCTACCTGGAAGGCCAGATTCACCTTCCCTGAATTCATGTTCCACGGCAGCGGCAAGCGCAAGGCGCTATGCTGGACGCTGACTGTCGTTAACCGCAAAGGAGATGTTCGATGAGTGCAAACTCACCCCTGATAATGACCGCACTGCTGGGTTCGGCGCTGTTGTTGAGTGCCTGCGCCACCTCGGATCGTCCGACCAGTGATGCGCCCCCGCCGCCCCAACTGGAAGCGGACAGCGGTGTGGCGATTCTGCGCTGCGGCTCGTTGCCAGTGCGTACCACCTTCAATGCGGATCAACTGACCCTCGAGGCTGGCAGCGACAAGTACCTGCTGGAGCGCGTGCGCTCCGGTTCTGGCGCCAAGTACGAAGTGCCGGGCGACAGCTCGACCAGTTACTGGCTGAAAGGTGAAAAGGGGATGCTGGTGATCAAGGGTAAATCCTATCCAGAGTGCGAGCCTGCCGGCGCGCTCTTGCTGCAGGCCGGTGAGTGGGTGGTCAAGGACATCAACCAGGGCGGTGTCGTTGACGATTCCCGAGTGACCCTCAACTTCGGCAACGATGGCCGCGTTTCAGGCTCGGCGTCGTGTAACAGATACACCGGTGGCTATAGCGTTGCCGGCAGCAGCTTGACCGTAACCCAGCTGGTTTCCACTCGCATGGCCTGTGTGCCGGGGTTGGGTGAGCAGGAGGTCAAATTTCTGCAGACACTGGAGAGCGTCAGCCGTTTTGAAGTCAGTGGTGATGGCGCGCTGGTGCTGAAGACCGAGTCTGGCGACGCAATCACCGCGCGGCTGCAGTAAACCGCGCCGCCGGCGGTAATAAAGCAACCGCAGCGCATCACTGTGGGACAGTTGCTTGCGGCGCCGCGCTGGTGCATTGTCGTGCTTGCTGCGCCCCCCGGCGCGGTTGACCCGGACAGCGGAAAATACCGTTGCCGCCTCGTGATTATTCCTGCAAAAGGACGCTCGCATGCTGTTGCTGATTCTCGGCCTTATCGTCTTTCTCGGCGTGCATTCCACGCGCCTTTTCGCGCCGCAATGGCGCGCCCGGCAAATAGCCGCCAAGGGCCTGAAGGCCTGGAAAGGGCTGTATGCGCTGGCGTCGATCGTCGGCTTTGTATTGATTATCTACGGCTACGGGCAGGCGCGGCTGGATCCTACCTGGTTGTGGGTTTCCCCGGTCTGGACGCGCCATCTGGCGGCGCTGCTGACCCTGCCGGCGTTCATTCTGCTGGCCGCCACTTACATTCCCGGTTCCTGTCTCAAGGCGCGTATTGGCCACCCGATGTTGCTGGGGGTGAAGTTCTGGGCGCTGGCCCACCTGATCGCCAATGGCAGCCTGGCTGATCTGTTGCTGTTTGGTGGTTTTCTGGCCTGGGCGACCGCGCTCTTTGTGATCTCGCGCAAGCGCGATCGGCTGGCGGGCGTGAGCTATGGCAAGGGCAAGCCGGCGATGGACGCCGTGGTGGTGATCGTCGGCCTAGTCGCGTGGGCAGCTTTTGCTATGTACCTACACGGCGTGCTGATTGGCGTGAAGCCCCTGGGCATGTAATCGCCGCCAGTTTGCTAGCGATAACAAACCCGCAACGCTGCGGGTTTGTTGTACTTGAGCCTTGATCAGCCGCCTCCGGCGCTATTGCAGAAGGCTGCCTGCCTCCGCGCGCGGCTGGGCAGTCGGGCGGCGGATGTGTTATCACTCGGGTTTCGTTGCTGTATCGATATAGGAAGGCCGTATGCAATTACCAGCCTCAGCGCTGCGTTATTTCCCCTATCTGTTCTGCCTGGTGGGTGCGGTTGCCACCCTGGGCCTCACCTGGTTCTCGCTGCTCTGGTTACTGGCCGCACTGCCCTTGACGGTATTGGCCGTGATGGGGACCTGGGATGTACTGCAAAAGCGCCGCACCATCAGCCGCAACTACCCGGTACTGGCGCACTTTCGCTATTTTCTTGAGTCCATCGGCCCGGAGCTGCGGCAGTACTTCATTCAGTCGGATACCGATGAGCTGCCGTTCTCGCGCGAGCAGCGCAATATCGTCTATCAGCGCGCCAAGGATATTCTCGACAAGAAGCCCTTCGGCTCGCTGATCCCCATGAACGCCGAGGGCTATGAGTGGATGAATCACTCGCTGGCACCGGTGGAAATCGTCGACAAGAACTTTCGCGTCACGGTGGGCAGCCACCCGAAAACGCTGAAGCCCTACGACGTCAGTGTCTTCAATATTTCCGCGATGAGCTTTGGCTCCCTCTCGGCCAATGCGATCCTGGCGCTCAACGCCGGAGCCAAGAAAGGCGGCTTCTACCACGACACCGGCGAGGGTTCGATCTCGCGTTATCACCGTGAACCCGGCGGCGACCTGGTGTGGGAAATCGGCTCCGGCTACTTTGGCTGTCGCAAGCCCGATGGCAGCTTTGACCCTGAACTCTTTGCCAAGAACGCCCAGCTGGATCAGGTGAAGATGATCGAGATCAAGCTGTCGCAGGGCGCCAAACCGGGTCACGGTGGCATTCTGCCGGGCGCCAAGGTGACGGAAGAAATTGCCGCCGCGCGGGGCGTACCCGTGGGCGAAGATGTGGTGTCGCCGGCGGCGCACTCGGCCTTCCATACGCCGCTGGAACTGATGGCGTTCATTGCTCAGTTGCGAGAGCTGTCGGGTGGCAAGCCGGTAGGCTTCAAGCTAGCCATCGGGCACCCCTGGGAATGGTTCGGCATCGTCAAGGCGATGCTGGAAACCGGCGAGCATCCTGATTTCATCGTGGTCGATGGCGGGGAAGGGGGCACCGGCGCCGCGCCGCTGGAGTTCATCAACCGCCTGGGCATGCCGATGACTGATGCCGTGCTGCTGGTACACAACACTCTGGTGGGCGCCAACCTGCGCGAGAAAATCGCCCTGGGTGCGGCGGGCAAGGTCACCTCGGCATTTAATATCGCACGCACCCTGGCCCTCGGCGCCGACTGGTGCAATGCGGCACGAGGCTTCATGTTCTCCCTTGGCTGTATTCAAAGCCTGAGCTGCCACAACGACAAATGCCCCAGCGGCGTAGCCACCCAGGACCACGGCCGTGGCAGCAAGCTGGATGTCGCCGACAAGAGCGAGCGGGTATATCACTTTCAGCACAATACGGTGCTGGCGCTGGCCAACCTGCTGGAAGCTGCCGGGCTCAGCCACCCGCGCGAGCTGGGGCCGGAGCACATCATGCGGCGGGTGACCAAATACGAGGTGCAGCCCTACAGCGAGTTGTTCCAGTTTCTGGAGCCGGGTGTGTTGCTGGATGGCCGTGCCGAGCTGCACGTATTCAAGAAGTACTGGGCACAGGCCAAGGCCGACAGCTTTGGCGCACCCGACTTCATGATCCGGCTACGCGAAACCAAGTTGCGTTAGCCCCAGACCGAGAGGGCGAGCAGGGCAAAGGTGGCAAGCCAGTGCTCGCCCATATAGTCGCCGCGCAGGTGCGGCAGGCTCACCTGCAGGTGGGCCTCGGCGCTCGCCTCTAGCCGCGTGCGCACCGCCTCCGGCAGGTCTGCTGCCAGCGCCTGCAGGCACCAGGCGCGGCTCAGGTTCAGTCCGTCCAGATGCGCCAGCTTGCCATCGCTGCGGTCGCGGCTGTGGGCCGGGGTCAGCAGTTGCGCCGGTTCGCCTTGCGCCAGCTCTGGCAGAAAGGCGTCAAACCAGCGGTGGAATTCAGCCACCGGTAATAACCGCTGCATCAGTGCCGCCTCTTGCAGGGCCGGGGAAAGAAAGTCCTCACCGCCCGGCTCCCAGGCCTGGCATGCCCGATCCGGCAGATAGAATTCAGCGGCGCTGGCATGAATCTGCGTGAGCAGCGCCCGGTCATCGCAGGCCTCGGCGTAGTCCATCGCCAAAAGCAGTGCAAAGGCGGTGTTAGTATGCGCGCCGCTGCGAATCGGTGCACTCAGGCGTGGCAGGTACGCGCATAGCCGGCTCGCCAGTTCGCGGGCCAAGGGTTGTAATGTGCTCGCCCACGGCAGTCCGGCGGCGCTGAGTTCAGCCTGCAGCTTGAGCAGCCAGGCCCAGCCGTAGGGGCGCTCGAAGCTGCCGTTGCCCTGGCGTTGGAAGAAGGCACATTCCTGCGCCACCTTGGCCGGGGTCAGGTGGCGGTCAAACAGGGCGTCGATCTGCACGACCTCCGGCAACGCCGGTTGCAGCCGCCGAATGCGCGCCAGTAGCCAGTAACTGTGTACGCAGGAGTGCCAGTCGTAGCTGCCGTAAAAGATCGGGTGTAACTGGCTGGGAGGCAGCAGGTCTGCGGCCGATTGCAGCCGCAGCGGTTCGATGTGAGGGTATTCGCGCTCTACATGGCCCAGCGCGATGCGTGCCAGCGCGCCCAGCTCGGCGGCGGTGAGCATGCTAGCGGACCCGCTGCCAGTCGATATCGCGCAGCAGCCAGTGACCGTCCTCATCCAGCCAGAACAAGCGTATATCGTATTGACCGGCGCTGTTGGGCAGAAAGCGCTCGGCGCCGGCCAGGGTCACGCGCGCGGTGGTTTCGGCGCGTTCGGGGTACGCCGGGTCGATAGTCGTGGTCTGGCTGCTGACCAGTACGCCAATGCGCTGGTTCTGCAGAAACATCAGCCGCAGGGTGCGTTCGGCCCAGGCGTTGTCGTACTGATCCTGGGCGCTGAATTGCGGATGCAAGAGTTCGGTAACCTGCTCGCGGTCGCGTGATTCGATGCCCTCCTGCAACTGCTCAAGGGCCTGATTCAGACGTGCATCAGGGGAGGAGGGCCCGCACGCGCCAAGGCTCAGCGAAATCAACAACAGAAGTAGGATGCGCACAGGTGACAGCAGCCTCGCAGGTCAGTAATGTGATGCTTTCTCAAGAGAATGGCGCGGGCGCGGAGGATTGGGCAAAACTGCTCTATGGCAGGCCGCCCGACGCGCTGGCGCTCAGGCCAGGAGCCCATCATGCAATTGTTGTATCCGGAGATCAAACCCTACGCCCGCCATGAACTGGCCGTGGCTCCACCGCATGTTCTCTACGTTGATGAAAGTGGCCAGGAAGACGGCCTGCCGGTGGTGTTTATCCACGGCGGACCGGGTGCTGGCTGCGATGCCCTGAGCCGCCGTTTTTTTGATCCCTCGATCTACCGCATCATCACCTTCGACCAGCGCGGTTGCGGCCGCTCCACCCCGCACGCCAACCTGCAGAACAACACCACCGCCGATCTGGTTGCCGACATGGAGGTGCTGCGCGAGCACCTGGGGATCGACAAATGGGTACTGTTCGGCGGCTCCTGGGGCTCGACGCTGGCGCTGGCCTACGCGCAGGCGCACCCAGACCGCGTCATGGGCATGGTGCTGCGTGGCATCTTCCTCTGCCGCGAGCAGGACATTCGCTGGTTTTATCAGGAGGGCGCCAGCCATATTTTCCCCGACTTCTGGGAAGACTACCTCAGCCTGATTCCCGAGGAAGAACGCCACGACATGGTCGCCGCCTACTACCGCCGCCTGACCGGGGATGACGAAATCTGCCGTATGCACGCGGCCAAGGCCTGGTCGGTATGGGAAGGCCGCTGCGCCACCCTGCGCCCCAGCCCGCAGGTGATCGACCGCTTCAGCGATGCCCGCCGCGCCTACGCCATCGCGCGCATCGAGTGTCACTACTTCGCTAACAAGACCTTCCTCGAGCCGAACCAGTTGCTCAACAACATGGCGTCCATTCAGCATATTCCCGGCATTATCGTGCACGGGCGTTACGACATGGTCTGCCCGCTGGATAACGCCTATGCGCTGCATCAGGCCTGGCCGAGCAGTGAGCTGAACATCATTCGCGACGCGGGCCACGCCGCCTCCGAGCCGGGCATAGCCGATGCACTGGTGCGCGCCACCGGCGATATGGCCAAGCGCTTGCTCGACCTGGCCCCGCAGGCCGAATGAGATGAAGGGTTTGCTGCAGCGGGTGCGCCAGGCCCGGGTTGAGGTCGCAGGTGAAATTGTCGGTGCGATAGATCAGGGTCTTCTGGTACTGGTCGGCATTGAGCCACAGGACACCGAGGCCAGCGCCGACAAGCTGCTCAAACGCCTGCTCGACTACCGCGTTTTTACTGATGCCGATGGTCGCATGAATGATTCCTTGCGGCAGGTGCAGGGTGGCCTGCTGCTGGTATCGCAGTTCACGCTGGCTGCTGATACCCGCAAGGGCCTGCGCCCTGGCTTCTCCACCGCCGCGCCGCCGGCGCAGGCGGAGCTGCTATTTAACTATCTGGTGAGTCAGGCGCAGGCGCTGCACGCGCCGGTCGCCACTGGGCGGTTTGGGGCGGATATGCAGGTGCATTTGGTGAATGATGGGCCGGTGACCATTATGTTGGAGACCTGACAGGTTTGCCGCATTGGCTTGGTTCCAGTTTCACTTTTGAGCCCTCATTGCTGATTATCTTTATTAGCTTCACGCGAGTGTTTCGCCTTTTCCGGCGAGTTACTTTTCTTTGAATGGCCAAAGAAAAGATAACCAAAAGAAATCCACCCCGACCAAGCTGGCCTGCGGCTCCCCTGCGTTACTCAGAGTTGAGCGCGCCTGCGGAACTCGCTTCGCTCAGACAGTCCTCGGCTTAATCGCTCAACCCCTGCGTTACTCGGCAGCTTGGAAGGGGGACGAAGGACCTGAGATCGGTGTGGTTTTCTGGTTTGGTTGCTTGGTTAAGTCGCGCAAAAACAAGCAACGACACGGACTCCTAGTCCCATCTGAGCGGGCGAGTAGCGCAGAGCTGTCGGGAATGAGCCCGAGGACTGTCTGAGCGAAGCGAGTTCCGCAGGGCCCCGGCAGCTTGAGCAACGCAGCGAACCCGCAGGGCCGCGCAGCTGGGTGCCCGAGGGGGTTGTTAGGGGGAGATGGGCAAGCATCTCCCCCTAACTCGCCTAGAGGCGAAAGCGGAAATCAGCCAACCAAAAACACTTAAAAGCTGCACGGCTCCAGCAGCAATTTAGAGGGCCATCACCCCACCGCATAAACCCGCGACCAAACATAAATCAACACCGCCGCCGCGACCGTCCAAGCCACTACCGCCAGCACCAATGTAGTAATCAAACTGAACCGCTGGCTGAACCAGGCAATAGAGATCAGATACAACGCATAGGGGATCAGTGACCAGAGCCCGAACAACGCCGTACTGCGCAGGTCACTCGATAGCCGCTGCGTGCCGATAATGTAATGAGCGATGATGGTGAAGGTGGGAAATAATGGCACCAGACCGGCGATATAAAAGCTTTTCGACTTCGCCAGCAGGGCAATCAGCAGCACTGCAAGCGCACCCATTACACATTTGAGCGCAAGGGACAGCATGGTGGTTCTTCCGGGAGCAGGGGAGGGAACGGCTAAGCTAAGCCCGGCACGTGATTCCGTCAATTACCGCTGTGTAGCAAAGCGTTCGCCGCTGACCGACGGCGCCTTGCGGCGCCATCGAGCTGCCTGAATCAGGCCTTGGCAGCGGCTTCAACCCAGTCCAGGCGGTCCTGCCCGAAGAACATCTCATCACCCACAAAGAAGGTGGGGGCGCCAAATACACCGCGCTTTACCGCTTCTTCGGTGGTCGCTTTCAACTGTTCCTTGACCGCCGGATCGCTAACCTTGGCCATCACCTCGGCCGGATCAAAGCCGCCCTTGGCCAGCACCTTGCCGACTATCTCCGGCTGGCCCATATCCAGCTCATCGATCCACATGGCGGTAAAGATGGTCTCAAGGTAACGATCGAAATCCGCACTGCCCTGGTAGGCAGCGGCCCCGCGCATCAGCTGCAGGGTATTGATCGGGAAGAAGGGGTTCTGGTTCAGCGTGACGCCGTAGCGTTGGGCATAGCGCTGCATGTCGATGCGGCTGTGGGCGCCCTTGGCCGGCACGGTCGCCGGTGAGCTGTTGCCGGTGGCCATGAATACGCCGCCGAGCAGCATGGGTTTCAGCTCAATGCTGGCGCCGGTGCGTTCGGCCAGGGCGTCGAGTTGGGTCCAGGCCAGGTAGCTGGCAGGGCTGCCGACGTCGAAATAGAACTCGATGGTTTTGCTCATAAAAGTCTCGCTTGCAGTCAGTGGGCAATCGGTTGAACGTTGGGTCAGAAGGTTTCCATCCAGGGGCGCAGATCCAGCTCGTGCGTCCAGCTATCGCGCGGCTGGTTATGAATCGCCCAGTACTGGTCGGCAATGTGCTCCGGATTGAGAATGCCGCCCTGATCCTTCAGAGCATAGCGCTCGGGGAAATTGTCGCGGATAAAGGCGGTGTCGATCGCGCCGTCGATGATCGGGTGCGCCACATGGATACCCTTGGGCCCCAGCTCGCGCGCCATGCTCTGGGCCAGCGCGCGCAGGGCGAACTTGGCGCCGGCGAAGGCCGCGAAGCCCGAGCCGCCGCGCAGCGAGGCGGTGGCGCCGGTAAAGATGATAGTCCCCTTGCCGCGGGGCAGCATGACCTTGGCGGCTTCGCGGCCGGTGAGGAAGCCAGCGAATCCGGCCATCTCCCAGACCTTGCGATACACCCGCGCTGTGGTGTCGGTAATGCCGAAGCGCACGTTGGCGCCGATGTTGAAGATGGCGACCTCGACCGGGCCGATCTCGCGTTCGATCTGCTCGAACAGCGCGACCATTTCCTCTTCACTGCGGGCGTCGCAACCAAAGGCATGGGCCTTGCCGCCGTCGGCTTCGATCTGGCTGACCAGCTCGCTCAGGCTGTCGGCATTGCGGCGGGTAACGCAGAGGGTAAAACCTTCACGGGCAAAGCGACGGGCGATGGCGCCGCCAGTGGCGTCACCGGCGCCAATCACCACGGTCACGGGGGCGGGAGCAGTCATGCGCAGTTCCTCTTGTGGATTCGTTATTCAGCACGTAGGTTCTTTTTAAGAACTGACACGATAGTGGGTTTCTTTTTGGAACTTGTCAAGCTAGGCTGGAGCCCTTGCTACCGAGGAGTCAATCATGCGCTGGGAAGAACTCGATCAACAGCCTTGCTCGCTGTCACGCACCCTGGCGGTCATCGGCGACCGCTGGACCCTGCTGGTGCTGCGCGACTGCTTTCTCGGCGTGCGCCGCTTTGATGCCTTCGAGAAGCGGCTGGGCGTGACCCGGCACCTGCTCGCTGATCGCCTAAAAAAACTGGTCGAGCACGGGGTGCTCTACAAACAGCCCTATCAGCAGCGCCCGCTGCGCGAAGAATATCGCTTGACCGACAAGGGCCTGGCGCTGCACCCGGTAATCATGTCGCTGGTGAGCTGGGGCGATACCTACATGGCCGACGAGCGTGGCGCGCCAATCGAGCATATCCACAAGGCCTGCGGCCAGCGGATGAAACCGGTGATGGTCTGCTCGGAGTGCGCCGAGCCGGTTGGTGCGCGGGATGTTCGGGTCGAGGTGGGCGAGGCCTTTGGGGATGAGGTTCACGCACTGCTGGCGACCTGACCGACAAGTGGCTCAGATTTGCGTTGCTGTAGCCCGTTTCAGTATTTCTTCTACCAATTGCTTCGTGCTGATCTTCAGCCCGTTAACACTAATTCGAAAGGGCTTTGGTTCCTGACTCTTGCGTGCGCCCATCAGCCAGCGCCTCAGGGGTGAAAGGCCCTTGAGGTAGTCTTCGGGGTTGCGTACCCAGATGAAGACGAATCTCATGCCTTGAAATTCGAAAGGTTTGGCGAAGATGATATCGCGCCAGGAAATAGTGCCAACCTTCAGGTGTCTGTAGGTGAGTCCGGTATCGTCGAGTACCAGCTCAGGCCCCGCTTGTAACATGCGGTATAGCGAGCCTAATAGCAGAACCACGCAAAGTAGCAGAATACTCCATCCTGCGAAGCTATCATTTGCTTCATGATCGACCGTCAAGATCGTAATGATCCCGCCCAGAGAGCCAATAACTGCGAGGGAGAACTTGAATTTGGAGATAGGGATGTTGAGCGTGTCCACCGGGCGCTTCCTGTGCCGTTGTTGGATTCCGTTCCGCAAGTGCGGCCGCTAGCTGTAGCAGATCTGTTGCGAGGGTCACAGCTGCCGCGAATAACCGGCGGATTGTAGCAGCCGGCACGCCAGACAAAGACCGGCCGACTTGCGTCGGCCGGATCGCATAGATCAAGGCAAGCGATGCATCGCACAGATCTTGTTGCCGGAGGGGTCGCGCAGGTAGGCCAGGTACAGCTTCATGCCGCCGCCTTCGCGCACACCCGGTGGGTCTTCACAGGTAACCCCGCCATTGGCCAGGCCGGCCGCGTGCCAGGCATCGGCCTGCTCGGGGCTGTCGACCGCAAAGCCGATAGTGCTGCCGTTGCCGCAGCTGGCGGGTTGGCCGTTGATCGGTTTGCTCAGGGCAAAGGTGCCGGTCTTGGTGAAATAGAAGCAGCGGCCCTTGGGGTCGATGACGCCGGGTTTGCAGCCGATAACGCCCAGTGTTGCGTCGTAGAACGCCTTGGACGCTTCAATGTCGTTGGCACCCAGCATGATGTGGCTGAACATGGTTGTTCCTTTTCATTGTTGGTCTGTTTGCCGAAGCTCGGCCTCGCCAGCGTCGAGCCAAACGCGCTCGCCGTCAAGGCCCATAGGCGCGGCTGATTGGCTAACCGCGCCCATGCCGATGGAACGGTATTAGGCGATCAGATCTTCAATCGGCGTCTGGCCCTTGTACAGCTCATAAATCACGTTCTTGCTCTGACCGGTGCTCAGCACACGGGTAATCACCCGTGCCACATCGGCGCGGGCGATGCTTTGTGCATCGAGCTGCTCGGGGCGGCGGGTGGTGATCTGGCCAGTGCCGCCATCGTCTGTCAGCTTGCCGGGCCGCAGGATGGTATAGGGCAGGCCGGAGCGCAGCAGGTAGTCATCGGCCATGCACTTGGCGACCAGGTAGGGCTTGATCGGCGAGTCGATGGCATCGGGGTCATCGGCGCCGCGCGCGCTGATCATCACAAAGTGCTTAACGTGATGCTTGATAGCGTAGTCGACTGCCTTGCGCGCGGCCCAAAGATCAATCAGCAGGGTTTTGTCCGGACCGGTGCTGGCGCCGGAACCGGCGGTGAAGACCACGCGGTCGCAGCCGCTCACGGCGTGCTCAAAGTCGTCTTCCAGGTTGGCCTCGATAAACTCGATGCCCTGCAGGTGCGCCAGCTTGGCCGGGTCACGCGCCATGGCCAGGGTGTCTATGTCGGCTTGCTGCAACATCGGCAGCAGCAGCGAGCCGATCTTGCCGGTACTGCCAATTACCAGTGTCTTGCTCATGGGGGAATATCCTTGCTCGGGTGCATTACCTTCTGTGGAGTCTGGATGCCGGGGTAAGTTCAGCCTTGGGCGGGGGGCGCGCGCTCGTTGGTCGGGAGGGAGCCTGGTCCTTCTAATTCAGCGAACAGCGGTGATCTTCACCAGCTTGTTGCCTTCAAATTCGAGGCTCTGGTAGTTGCCGGAAATGTTGTAGATCCATTCTTCGATATTCATTACGCGCACGCGATCACCCACCTGCAGCCGATCAACGTAGCCGATCACCTCGCGGGAGACAGGTTCGCCGCAGGCCTGCAGCACCTTGATCTTGAGGTCGCCTTCATCCACCAGGTTGGTGCCGCAGCGCAGGGCGTAGGCGTTCATGCTGCCCAGCAGAGCGGCGAGAGTCATACAGCTAGAGATCAGGAAACGGCGGGACAGTAACATGGCAGAGGCCTCGGTATCGGCAAGGAATGCCTTGATATTCCCACCGGGCGGCGGGATACACAAGGCAGCCGACACATCAGGCCACAGCGGCGGCCAGGGCGGCCGCCGCGGCGAGCAGGTTACGCCGAGGCTTCGGCCTCGTAGTTGGCGTAGGAGTGCTTGAGGGTGGCGTGGTTGAGCAGCATCTCGGCCTTGAGCACTTCACCGCTGGCGTCATAGATGCGCGACAGCACCCAGTAAGACTCGGTGCGTTTGCTCTCTGACAGCGCGACCACTTCGCGGCGGATCAGGTAGTCCTCACCGACAAACAGCGGGCCGTCGATCATGCGGATTTCCTGATCGGCAAACAGGCCAATGACCGGCTGCTTGACGGGAAATTCGGCGTCCTTGCTGGTGTATTCCGCCAGTACGCTGACCATTTCGGTCGGGATGATGGCGCGGCCCCACGGGGTGCTGCTGGCGTCGGAGTACCAGCTGGAATTTTCGGTGATGCCTTCCAGCTTCTGATTCAGCGAAAACGGGTAAAGGTTGCCCATGTGCTGATCCGGGTCCATGCGCACTTTCTCATCGGCCGCACCCTTCATGCCCACATGCAGGTCAGCCAGAATCACCAGTTTCTCTGGCGCGCGCAGCTTGGCCATGCGCTCGTACAGCAGGCTTTCACCCGGTGCGGCGCCCAGGCTGGCGCTGGCTTCCAGTACCGGCGTGCCGTCGGCCTTTTCGGCCCAGCAGCGCACGCGCGTCGCGCCTGGCGCGGGGCGTTCAACAAAGGCGCGCAGCTGCTCGCCCTCGACCACCATGTTCTGGAAGTGCGACGAAAAACAGCCGCGCTCGAACCAGGCCTGACCCCAGATCTCGACCAGCATGGGAGCAAACATACTGAAGTGGGTAGGGCCTTCAATCGGCCCGGCGCGAAAGCCCAGCTTCTCGGCCATGCTGTCGTCGTGGATCGAGGTATGGCCGCTGTATTCCTGATCGGCCAGCATCTGTTTCGGCTCGCGCAGCGGGCCGCAGAGGTAGAGCGGGGTATCAAAACTCATGGGCAACTCCTGTCAGTGAAAAGGTGAAAGCGGCTCAGCGCAGCATGCCGGCCAGGCGTTCGCGGATGATGCCCTCGGCCTCGTTCATGATGCGCTGCACCAGCTCGGCTACCGTGGGAATATCGTTGATCAGGCCAGCCACCATGCCGCAGGACCAGGCGCCGGCATCCATCTCGCCGGTTTTCATGATTTTCGGATACACGCCGGCCACTTCATCGACGATGTCTTCAAACTTCAGGTCGGCGCCCAGACGACGCTCTTTCTCCAGTAGGCGCTCGACCGCATCGTTGACCATCACGCGCTCGGTGTTGCGCAGTGGGCGCATGACCAGGCGGGTATCCAATTCGCTGGCGGCGACGATGGCGGCCTTCACGTTCTGGTGAACCGGCGCTTCCTGGGTGGCAATGAAGCGGGTGCCCATGTTCATGCCCTCGGCGCCCAAGGCGAGCGCGGCAGCCAGCGAGCGGCCATCGGCCATGCCGCCGGAGGCGACAAAGGGAATGCTCAGCTCCTCTGCGGCGCGGGGCAGCAGAATGAAGTTGGGCACATCGTCTTCACCGGGGTGGCCGCCACACTCAAAGCCGTCCACGCTCACCGCATCGCAGCCAATGGCCTCAGCCTTGAGGGCGTGACGCACGGCGGTGCACTTGTGAATGACCTTGATGCCGTTCTCGTTGAGGATCGGCAGCCATTTGGCCGGGTTGTTGCCAGCGGTTTCCACGGCTTTCACGCCGCCCTTGATGATGGCGTCGATATAGCCGGGGTAGTCGGGCTGTTTTACCGACGGCAGAAAGGTCAGATTGACGCCAAAGGGCTTGTCGGTCATCTCGCGGCAACGGCGAATCTCGTTCGCCAGAGCTTCCGGGTTGGGCTGGGTCAGCGCAGTGATCATGCCCAGGCCGCCGGCATTGGCCACGGCGGCGGTCAGCTCGGCGTAGCCAACATGGTGCATACCGCCCTGAATGATCGGGTGTTCAATACCAAAGAGTTCTGTGATGCGGGTTTTCATGGTCTGGATGCCTCGCCTTGGCACGCGTCTGTATCGGGTGCCGGATTGTGTAACCGGGTGGTGTACCCAGCTGTTTGAAAATTAACCGGTCGAGTTTAGGCGCGGCGGCCAGAGCGGGCAAATGGTCGGTGGTGTGTTATTCATGCAGCTTATGGCCGCGCGCTTGGGCTATGCCGCGCTGCCGGCAAGGGGCCGCTTGCGGCTATCATGGGTGTTTACCAGATCATTGCCGCCCACAGGATTCGCCCTATGCAACTGCTGAAAACCCTCTGTCTTCTGGCCCTAACCGTGCTGCTCACTGCCTGCGGCGGTCATGACTTTGAGGGTGTGTATGAGAGTCGTGCGGGCTCTGACAACGATGCGCTCAACTCCATCGCGGAGCTGGTGGGTGGCGAGAAGCTGGTGATTGGCTCGGATTACATCGAAACCCAGGGCAAACGCACCGAGTTTGATGACATCTTCGAGCGTGAATCTGCCGGCGAACGCTATCTGGTATTCAAAACCGGCGAGCATGAGGAAGTGTGGCGAGTGGTGGATGACCGCACCCTGATGAAGGGCGCCGGGCTGGTCAACATCAAACTGATACGGCTGCCCTGACAGCGGCCGCGGCTACCCCATAACCAAGAGAGTCATGATGTCCTCTAGCACGCAGCGCCCCAACATGGTGATCACCGTGTTGTGCGGCACCCTTACTTCCCTGGTGGTGATCGGTTTTGCGCGCCTGGCCTACGGCGTGATTCTACCCTCCATGCGCAGCGACTTGGGGTTCTCATACCAGCAGGCCGGCTTGCTCAGCACAGTGGCGGCGCTGTCGTACGTGTGCTTCGTGCTAGCCGGCGGGCTGGCGGCGGCGCGCTGGGGCGCCAGGGCCTCTATTTTGTTTGGCATGCTGCTGGTGGCAGTGGGCTTTACCGGGCTGACAGTGGCAAGCCACTTTTGGCTGATCGCCTTACTGATGGCCCTGCTGGGGATTGGCGCCGCGTTTGCCTTCGCACCCATGATCGCCCTGCTGGCCGCCTGGTTTCCGGACCACCGCGGCCTGGTGATCGGCTGCATGAGCAGCGGTGTGGGTATCAGCGTACTTGTGACCGGCCTGCTGGTGCCGCAGCTGTTTGCCCTCTTTGGCGAGCAGGGCTGGCGCGTGAGCTGGGGCGTGTTTGCCGCTATCGCCTTCGCCGTCAGCGCCATCATCGCGTTGTTTGTGAAGAACCCGCCGCAGAGTGCGGCCAGCGAGCGCGGCCCGGTCCCGGCCGATGAAAAGTGGCTGATCTACCGTAACCCGCGCGTTCTCATTGTTGCCGCCACCTACGGCATCATCGGCCTGGGCTACATCGTACAGACCGTGTTCATGGTCAGCTTTATGGTCGAAAGCGGCTTCAGCGAAGCCCTGGCCGGACGCTATGTCGCCATGATGGGGCTGCTGTCGATCTTTGCCGGGCCGCTGTGGGGTTGGGTGTCGGATTTCTGGGGCCGGGGCAACGCGCTGGCGATCGCGCTGTTTCTGGTGATTGTGGCGGTCGGCTTGCCGTTGATTGGTCAGACCAAGACTTATTTCTTCTGCCATTATCTGCTGGTCGGGCTGTCGCTCAACGGCGTCTTCTCGATGATCCAGACCAGCGCGACCGACCAGGTCGCCCCGCGCTACATCCCCATCGCCTTCAGCTTTGCCACCCTGTTCTTTGCCGTGGGCCAGTTTCTGGGCCCGGCCATCGCCGGCTGGCTGATTGAAACCACTGAAGGCTTTACAGCCGCCTTCAGCTTTACCGTGGTGGTGCTGTCGGTCGGCTTTGGACTGGCGTTACTGATCCGTCGCTTTCCCAAGACGCTGGCGGTGGGGGAGCCTTCTGAAGCGGCGGTGCCTGACCGCTAGCCAGTGGCGCCCTGACCTGCGCCGTGTCTAGGCCGGGGTGGCGACGAGGAGCGGATTGCTGCGCTCCTCATCGCGCAGGCTGAGCACCTCGTAACCGGTCGCGGTCACCGCGAGGGTGTGCTCCCATTGGGCGGAAAGCTTTTTGTCGGCGGTGACTACCGTCCAGCCATCCTTCTTCAGCTTCACCTTGGCCTTGCCCTGATTGATCATCGGCTCGATGGTAAAGGTCATGCCCTCGCGCAGTACCAGGCCCTTGCCCTTCTGGCCGAAGTGCATCACCTCCGGCGCTTCATGCATCTCGCGGCCAATGCCGTGGCCGCAGTAGTCGCGCACTATGCTGTAGCCGTGCTTTTCGGCGTGCCGCTGTATGGCGTTGCCGACATCGCCCAGGGTGGCACCGGGGCGCACCACCTTGATGCCCTCCCACATGGCCTCGTAGGTTTTGTCGACCAGACGGCGTGCCAGCGGGTGCACTTCGCCCAGCAGGTACATCTTGCTTGAGTCGGCAATAAAGCCGCCTTTCTCCAGGGTTATGTCCAGGTTGACGATATCGCCGGACTTCAGCAGCTGGGTTGGCGAGGGCATGCCGTGGCACACCACGTGGTTGATCGAGCAGTTGAGCACGTAGGGATAGTCGTACTGGCCCTTGCTCGCCGGGCGCGCGCCCAGCTGCTCGACGATAAAACGCTCGGTGAGATCGTTGATCTGCATGGTCGAGAGTCCGACCTTTACCTGGCCATCCAGGTAGGCAAAGACTGAGGCCAGCAGCCGGCCGGCCTCGCGCATCAGCGCGAGCTCGGCCTCTGTCTTGACGATGACCTCAGACATTCGCCACCTGCCGTAGGTCAACCTCAGCCTGCTTCATCTGCTCGGCCATCAGCTGCGTGTAAGACAGTCCCGGATTGGCTTCAGCCAGCATGCCGACGCGCATCCAGAACTCGGCCTGTGCGTTGATCGAGCGCACCATCACCGCGCTGGCTTTGCGCACCTCTTCGTGCAGATCGTCGTTGATTTTTACAATGCCCATGGCAATACCTGAATATACGAAACGTATACGCATCGTATGCTCTGTGGTGTAGGCAGGCAAGCGGCTCGCTCAAAGCACCGCTTCAAAGGTTTCCAGCTGCGGGTGCCCCAGGTAGATATCGCGGCGGCTACCGGCATTGGCGTGCGCCGCGCGGAAGGCCTCTGAATGAGTCCAGGCCTCAAAGGCGCTGCGCGAATCCCAGGTTGCGTGGGAGGCAAACAGGGTGTGCTCTTCGGTGGTGGCGCCTTGCAGCAGATTGAAGTTTCTGAAGCCCGGTACTGTCTCCAGCAGGCTCTCGCGGTTCTTCCAGATATCGATAAAGTCCTGCTCGTGGCCCGGCTTGATCTTGAAACGGTTCATGGCGATAAACATGGTTTTTCTCCGGCAGTAGCAACAGTGAAACGGCAGCGGCCATTATGCGGGCCAGCGGCGTGAGAGGCTCAAATTTGCGGCTGTGAGCGCGGCATGCTCGTTCAGTCGCGGCTGGAAGGCGGGAAGCCTATATCAAAACCACGCGCATCCAGTTCACGAATCTCGGTTGGCCGGCCCTGCTCATTCAGCTCCACCAGGCCGATACCGGAGCCGTGCCAAAGGCGTTCGCCGGCCGAGGCGCGGTCCGGGTCGCGGGGCGTTACGCGCATGCGGCGGCGCTTGGTCAGCCAGTTCAACGGGGAAGCGGGCGAGTACAACCAGCGGTTGAGGCGGTCGAACCAGTCCAGCAGGCGCGGCGGGAAGGCATTCTTCAAGCCACTGCTGGTGATCTGCCACAGTTGTGGGCCCTGTTGTCGGTCGCGGATGGCGATGTCGTAGACAAAGGAGTAATGCACGTCGCCGGAGAGAATCACGTAATTACCCGGTGTGCGCCCGTGGCGAAAAATGTTCAGCAGCACCTTGGCCGCGCCGCGATGGGCCATCCAGTTCTCGGCATCCACCACTAGCGGTTTGCCGGCCAGGGCAAAGAGCTTTTGCACGCCTTCAATCAGTTTGACGCCGAACATGGGGGCGGGTGAGACGATTACCACCGCAGTCTGGTCGATCAGGCGCTGTTGCAGTTCGGTCAGGGCCTCCCAGCCCATCAGGCCCGAGGGGCGGAAGGGGCTGCGCTCGCTGCGCCAGCGGCGGGTGCGGGTGTCCAGCACCACCAAGGTGGGTGTGCCGGGAATCTGGTATTCCCAGCCGTGGAACTGCAGCAGCGCGTTAATGCAGCGGTCTTGCTCGGCCACCTCGAGCTGGCCGCTACCGGCTGCGTTGTTCAGCAATGTGGCCAGGCGCTCAAGCGGCTGCTCAATCGCCTCGGGGTCGTTGCCCCAGCCTTGGCACAGCAGATAGGCGAGCAGCGCATTGCCGATGATCTGGCGCGAGAAAGGGTGGCCATAGGCTGTGCGCTCCCAGGCCGCGGTGAGATTCCAGTCGTCAGTGACGTCGTGGTCATCGAAGATCATCAGCGTCGGCTGGTGCGCCAGTAGCCTTGCCACCTGCGGAAGGCCCGCGACGAAGGCGCTGATCTGCTCCTGCTCGGCGTCGTAGCGCTCACGCTCTTCGTCGCTCAAGCCGCCCGGCGGGGCCGGCGCGATCAGCGTCCAGGGCGTCGGCGACCACACCAGTAGATAGGTGGCCAGCATCTCCGCCAGGGTAATCAGGTGATTCTGCGCATTGGCCGAGGTAAACACCGGCTTGCGCACGCCGCCAAAAAAGCGGTCGCGTACCGCCATGTTGGCGGGCACGTCCGGCAGCAGTTGCTCACGACGGTAGTAGGTCTCTGTGGCCTGGTACAGCGCCTGACTGTCGGCCACGGTGGCGCCCTCCAGCGCTTCGTCGAACAGGCCGAGCCGTTTGATCAGGGCGTGGCTGGCTACCAGCAGCGGGCCAGATACATCATCGACATAGACCTGATCGCCGGTCATCAATAACCAGGAGGGGCGTCGTGCGGGATCATCGCGGCGTTCGGCCAGCCAACTGTCGGTGCGCACCAGCGCGTCTTCGCTGGCAAAGTGTGGCTTGCGGCAGGAGCCGTGCAACAGGCGGCGGTTATGCGAGGCGATCATCAGCGAGGGCAGCTCGCCGTCGTGGCACAGATGCGGCGCGGCTTCGCGCAGACCGGTCTCGCCCGCTGTGCCGTGCCAGCGAAGATCATAGTGAATCAGGCTGTCCTGCGGCAGAGGCGAGGCGGGCCGTACGCTGAGCAAATGAACAAAGGCATGGCGGCCAATGGGTACCACCTGCGCGTCGTGCAGCGGCAGCTGCTGCGCTTCGCCATCGGCCACGCGCAGCGTAGCGGTCAGCTCCAGCGGGCGCGAGGCCACCAGCCAGAGCAGAAGCTGCTCGGGTGCCACGCGGCGGACCAAGGGCCCCACCAGCAGATCGGGAAGGTCAGACGTGCTGTGCATCGGCGTTCTGGCTCAGTCAGGTGTGTTCTGGTCAGTCTTAACGGGTTATTGGAGAGCACAATCGCCTGTTGGTTCAGCGTAGCGCGCGCAGCGAGGTTGCCGAGATGGCGCCGCAGAGGGTAGTCGACTGCGCGTGGCCGGTGCTTGAGTGGTTACGCGCAAGCAATCAGGGTCGTAGCGGCCCTGCTTTTGGCTTAACGCCGGGCTGCGCTCCTGCCGCATCAAGAACGCAAATAGGCCATTACTGAATCCAGAACCCCGCAACCTTCTCGCCCCGCAGCGCCATCTTCACCAGATAATCCGTCTGTGCCGCAGCCGGTGTGACCTTCCAGAGATACACCCTTACCCCGTCTTGCCGCAGCACGCCCAGGTAGGCTGTTGCGTCGCCGGGCTGGAAAACACCGGAGAGCGCATCGGTCAGCTTGCTGAACTGCTCGGGCGTTAACGCCTGCGCAAAGTCGGCGTCTGCCTGCGCGACAAACTGGTCGTAATCGGCGGCGGTCAGGGCAGTGAACTGCTGCTGAAAAAGCGCAGCCGCCGCTGGCGGGGCGACCTCCGCCAGCACGGTGGCAGGCAGCGCCATGAGCAATATCAGGAGTAATGGGGCGAGTGGGGGCATGGGGTGTCCTTGTCCTTTCCTGTTAGGGCCCTGTGAAACACAGGACACAGATGAAGGCGGCTTTTGGCAACCTTCTTATGTAAGGCGTGGAGATTTTGGCTCGCGATGAGCAAGGCAGGCGCCTATATAGGTAATCAAAATTCCGAAAATAACCTGGAACCAAAAGCTAACCTGGCTCGCTAGCCTAACCTTGTTATGTGCTTCCGGCGGCATTTCGGAATATAGCTCAGAGAGGTATTCGTATTGACCAGGCTTAGCCCACGCATTTTGCTTGATTATATTCTCGTACTCCTCAAGGCGTTCGCCCTCAAAGTAGACGCTGTTTATGTAGTCAGTGCTTGCATTTTTGGTTAGGTGGGAGATGTTTGAGAAAATAAAGCCGATAAGTATAAAAATTACGCTAGTGCGAATCTTTCTTTTAGTTGGTATTAGGAGGTGCATGAAAATCCCTTTACTGTATAAGGCCTGAATTAGGGGGCGTACTCGACTGATATATCGGTGAACGCTGGCTCCTGTTTGATGATCCTGGGGGAGTATGAAAAGCAGGGGGCTTCGGCTGAGAGCCTGGTCTGACCAAATAGCCGATCTCGCGTGAAGCCAATCTAGTAGGAATGCGCCCCGAATCGGGTTAATAGGGTCCACATCCAACACTTTGTTAGTGCTTTATTGACTTTTCATACTCTCGAATACTGCGCTTTAGCTCTTTGTGCAAGTCTTTTTCAATTGCTAAAGCCTGCTTCCATAAGCTTTTCACCCTAGAGGTATTCGAATGCAGCATTTTCTCGAATGTTTGGATTAGCTTGCTTTTTAATATCGCTCTTTCCTCGGAGTCGGCACCTGTAATCGTTGTATTATTTTCAGGCGAGTACATGGTTCTATATTTCACAAAGTTTTCACGAGCTTCATCTAAAGAATACCCGCCGTTTGGACCACCAAAAGATTTTGCAGAATCGTGATCGTCTTGTCCGTCGTCTTCCCAATTACATAGATCGCATATCTCGTAGTTGGCGCGTTCCTCCAATGTGGGATAGCCACAGCATGGGCAGGTAACTCGACTTATATTTTTGAATATAGAACCGATGCCAAGATTTATTTCACTTGATAGGCTTTCAAAGCTATTTCTTTTCTCTTTTAGTTTGCTCATTCTGAATGTTGATTGCCCTAACGCCGCGCTCTGCGGAAATTTGGGAGCGCCAACGAGTAAATTTTCCGTAGCAGCGCCTTGTATGGATAATTTCTGCCGTGTTTGGGTAAATTGAGGCCCACCCCCGACGGCCATCGGGGGCCTTCATGCAGCAGCTCGGTGTAGCGCCGGCTCCTCTTTTGAGAGACCGATAACAAGTGGGTAGCGCTGCATGACTCTCAAGCGATAACTCGAACAGTCATCGGGGCCTCGAGCCCGTATAGCAAGGCAGAGTCAGCTTATTATGAACACTCCAGAAAACCAAACCCTGATCAACATCGGTGTCGACGTCGGTAAAGCTAACCTCGATATCGCCCTTCATCCGTCCGGCCAATCTTTTACCATTCCGAACAGCACCACTCATATCCGAGAGCTTGTGAAGATACTCAAGGGCTACGCCATTGAGCGGATCGTTGTAGAAGCAACAGGCCGCTACGAACATGCATTGGTTCGAGCCATCAGTCAGGCTGGGCTGCCCATCATTGTGGTCAATCCGATCAGTGTGCGGCGCTATGCCCAAGCTATCGGTGTGTTGGCAAAAACGGACCGCATCGACGCTCAGGTCATTGCCAAATATGCTGCTACGCTGAAGCCAGAATTCAAGCCCATACCGGATAAAACATCTCAAAAAATCAAAGACCTATTGGCGAGGCGCAGCCAGCTCATGGAAATGTCCACCATGGAAAAAAACCGCCTGCAAATACTGCCAAAAACACTTCACAGCTCCATCAATAGTCTACTCAAAACGCTCCAGACCCAGATCAAAACCATCACCAAGCAGATCGAGCATGAAGTCGCCAAGGTTGATCATTGGCGAAGTAAAACAGACATCCTGACCAGCGTGCCAGGCGTTGGCAAAGTCATGGCGTTTACGCTACTGAGCGAGCTTCCTGAGTTAGGCAAGCTTAACCGGCGAGAGATCGCAGCCCTGGTTGGCGTGGCACCCATCAATCGCGATAGCGGCAGACTGACGGGCAAGCGTCGGATCCGTGGCGGTCGCCATAGAGTGCGAACAGTGATGTTCATGGCGATGATGTCAGCCATCCAATGCAACCCGGTATTCAAGCAGTTCTATGAACGCCTGAAAGCCCAAGGAAAGTTACCAAAAGTCGCCCTCATTGCCTGCATGCGAAAGATGATCGTGATGCTCAACACCATGGTTAAGAATCAAGAGCCGTGGCGTGAAAAAACAGCCTGATTTGGGACGTTGACACCACAGTCACTTGTTAGCCTTGTTTTTCAATAAATTTAAACTCTCTATCAAAGCCTATTTGTGTCTCAAATACCTTCATATTTGGATAGTTGGCTGCAAGAAGTATTAGCTTCTCTCTCATTTCTGCGTGAATATGAGGCCCTAAATATAAGTTTCCGAGCTCATGCTTAGACACCTTGTAATCAGATACTAGACCTGCTTCGTTTTCCCGTTTGAAACTTGAGATACGCCATTCATCTTCATAGCTCCAATCAGGCGACTTGGTACATGAGCATGTATGTAATATGGTCTTTACTGCCTCTTCCTGCGGCTTTAGTAAAAGTTGAGCCCACCCCTCAGCGGTGTACACATGAGGCTTCTCTTCGGGGTATTCGACTTTTTTAGCCGCAAGCCACGCACTATCTAACTCATCGGCGCAAATTACTTCTAAAACTACGCCGCTGTATTTGTCGGCGTAGTGATACCACATTGAAGCTTTATCATAGTGTTCACTCAAACAAAGAATCCTGAAATTAGGGAGAAAATCTTGCCATTGCTGTTTGATGGCAAGTAAACCATCCTCAGCAGGGGAGTTTCTCTCAACCTCATCTTTTAGTCCCCCAATTAATTCTCTCTTCAATTCTTCTGTTGGATTCTGCTTCAATACCTGAATAATTATTTGGATCTTAGGAGCTAATCCACGAGGATCTTCGGGTGGATTGTTTATAAGATTGACTAAGTTATCAACCAAGGCAATTTGAATTTCTTTAGGCGTAATATCAAAAGCAAGTTCTCTTGGAACATCGAAAGGATCATTGAATTCAACGGGCGAACTCCATCGCAAGGTGGAGTTTGAAAGGACTATTTCCGCTGTAGATGAAGGCATGTATTTAAAGAAACTTTTCCTTTCATGCGTTCTGTTCGGTGAGATCATGATTCTCTCTTAGGCTAACGCCTCAAACAGGGGCGCGCCTTAGCGCGTCCCGGCCGCAGGCCCTTGCTGCTTTGATTTGTTAGGCTTTTCCATTTTGACAATTGCATGGCCTTTGAACTCATATTTCAACAGTTCATGTAGCTCTGCTATTACTTTCTCTGTGTCAGAAACAATCAAATCTACAAACTCGACAAGCTGGTCTGTAAGGTCTTTCATAGTCTCCGATAGGCGATGGCCAAGCGCAGCATTAATCTGGTTTAGGGTGACATCTTGACCATTTTGAAAGTCTGCTCGGTCCGCTACAGGCTGCACATAATTAAAATGAATTTCTGACCTTTTGCCAATTAAATTAATAGTCGATTCGACCTCTGCTTGAATTGATGACAACTCATTTAGCATGTTCGGATTTTTTGACTTAAATAAAAAATATAGAGACTCATAATCTAAATCTAGCCCACAGACCATTTCACCGATTATTGGTCTGATTGCGACGAACCTAGCGGGATGCTCTCTGAACGGGTCTATTGCCTGACGCTGAATGCTAATGAACCTGTTGTGGCAACGCATTAAAGCGAAGATAGCTTTATTACCGGCATCAACTCTCTCCTCAACTCTTTGCTCCAGCTCCTTTCGCCTTTGGAGCAAATATGCAGCCCATGCACCTGCAAAAGCAGCAGCTAGCGTTACTACAGAAGGCAGATAGTCTTTAAATTGGACATCTGAAATTTTGGCAGCCAGGCCTAGAGATATACCAACACAGAAAGACAGAATTGCTATTACTATTCTTCTTTCATTTTCTCCGGGAAATATCACTGAGTTCTCCTAGAAGCCTAACGTTGAGTTAAGCCGCATCGCGAAGCGGTGTCGGTTTGAACGAATTGTTAATTGGCAACTCGACCGTACGGACAACCAGCAAGAAGGAGATGGCTGCTAACAGGACAAGACCGGAAGGCAGAACAATTTCAAAGCTGATTACGAGCCAATTAGCCAGTTGTCCGGGGCTAGCAGGGTCACTGAACATGAGCACAAGCCTAGTTGCGAGAGGCAGCAGGGGGAGCGACAGAACGAGTGCTGTAATTGACCCAGCAAACCTCAAGCTCTGGGAGTTACGCAACCGACTGTGAAGCATCCAGCTTGCTGCCAAGACCAGCGCAAGCGCGGCAAGCACAGCTACACCGAGCCAAATATCTGGACCACGCACAGGAATATCTCCCTTGCCATTTAACAGTGATTAGACCGAACGCGGCACTAATACATAACCGCGCGTTCGAGATAACTCCGGCCCGAAGTCGCCTTTCCGTTTTGTTTTTTCCTTTAAATTCATTGCTTTACAGTCTCTGCTTTGGCTCGTTACGTATTCGCGCGGCGTCGTGATTTCACGCATTCATTACTACCGCACCCATTTGGGGGCTGGGGTAATGCGCAAAGGCATTGTCTGTCGAGAAGGGAGTCTTGCTGGCGGTGTGGTGATGTTCCGGCAGGTCCTTTGCTCTGCTCTGAGCATAGTGCAGGCCTGTGGCCAGTCCAAGCGCTTTTTGGTCGCGGGTTAACGGCGTTGGCGTGCAGGGTCTGCGGCAACGGGCTCTGCGGCTTCCAGGCCGGCGGCGCAGTTGGGGCAAAGGCAGGCCTTGTCGATTTGTTCTGCGGGTACGCGTGCCAGTGCTGCTTTGCTAACGGGGGTGCTGAAGCACCAGCAGGGCGCGGCGGCTTGTCTGGCGGTTGCCAGACCGCATTGATTGGCGTTACCGCACAGGGGGCAAAGCTCGGGTTGGTTGGGCTGCATCTTTATTTCCTTGCATTGAGGGGGCAGGTGGCCGCTGGCCTGTGGGCCGGTTGGCGGCCTTTACCGGCTGCGTGGTAGCAAACCGTATTTCAGGATGTGTGTTAGGGTGCTTGCCCTGGCATACGAGTTATCAAGTATTTTTCGCCTGCTTGTCCAGTTCGAGCGCCGTCTTCCGGCGTGTCTCGAGATCTCGCGTTCTATCGGTGGCCCGTCCGCCCTTGGCCTGCTGCTGCACCAGTAGAGGCCGCCTTCATCTTGTGCGCCCGCGGTTTATCCGCGCTTGTTGCGCCTCACTACAGAGCCTAATGGCCCGCCCCCTGGCGGTTGGGCCGCGCTCGTTTCCGCGTTTATTCGCCGCCGGTTAACGCTGGCCCGGTGCGTGATGCTACGCCTGAACATAATGGAGTCATTATGACCTTTAGAGTTGCCATTCTTGGCGCCGGCCCCAGCGGTCTGGCCCAGTTACGTGCGTTTGAAGCCGCCCGCCGCGACGGTGCCGACATTCCCGAAATCGTTTGCTATGAAAAGCAGAGCGATTGGGGTGGCATGTGGAATTACACCTGGCGCACCGGGCTGGATGCCTACGGTGAGCCAGTCCACGGCAGCATGTACCGCTATCTCTGGTCGAATGGCCCCAAGGAATGCCTGGAGTTTGCCGATTACAGCTTTGAGGAGCATTTTGGCCGGCCTATCGCTTCCTACCCACCGCGCGCTGTGCTGCGCGATTACATCATGGGGCGCGTGGCCAAGAGCAATATGCGCGAGCATATTCGCTTCAACACGGCGGTGCACTGGGTGGATTATGACGCGGCCACCGGCAAGTTTGCCGTCACCGCACGTGATCTCAAACAGGACGAGCTGAGCACCGAAGAATTTGATCATGTGATCATTGCCACCGGCCACTTTTCGACCCCCAATGCGCCCTACTTCGAAGGGTTGGAGCAGTTCCCGGGCCGTGTGCTGCACGCACATGATTTTCGCGACGCTTGCGAGTTTCAGGGCAAGGATCTGCTGCTGATTGGCAGCAGCTATTCGGCCGAAGACATCGGCACCCAGTGCCACAAGTACGGCGCCCGGTCGGTGACCTTCAGTTATCGCACCAAGCCGATGGGCTTCGACTGGCCGGAGTCCTTTTCCGAGGTGCCGCTGCTGACCGGGGTAACCGGCAAGACTGCGCACTTCCAGGACGGCACCAGCAAGGATGTGGATGCCATCATCCTGTGTACGGGTTATCAGCATCACTTCCCGTTCCTGCCCAACGAGCTGACGTTGACCACGCATAACCGCTTGTACCCCGAGGGGCTGTACAAGGGCATCGTCTCGCTGGCCAACCCCAAGCTGTTCTTCCTGGGTATGCAGGATCAGTACTACACCTTCAACATGTTTGACGCCCAGGCCTGGTACGCACGTGACCTGATGATGGGACGCATCGCGCTGCCGGACGCCGCGGCGATGGCTGCCGATACCCGTGATTGGGTGGCGCAGGAAGAGCAGGTGGCCGATCCCTTTGCAGCCATCGACTTTCAGGCAGCTTATATTCTCGACCTGCTTGGCCCGACCGATTATCCGGCCTTTGATGTGACCAAAGTCGCGGAGATCTTCAAGGAGTGGGAGCACCACAAGGAAGCGGACATCCTCGGCTACCGCAACAAAAGCTACCGCTCGACGTTAACCGGCACTCTGGCGCCGGTGCATCACACGCCCTGGATGGATGCCATGGACGACTCGCTGGAAGCCTTCCTCGCCGAAGCGGCAACCAAGCCAGCCAAGGAACGCGCATGAGCCAGCCCAGCCTGAGTCAGGCGCGTGCACGGTTTACCGCCAGCAGCATTCGCTGGGGCTTCATGTGGGCCATGTGGTGCGCGGTGCTGTGGGGCGCTTGGTATCTGCCGGGTTCTGCGGTCTGGTTTGAGGCGCCCTATGTGGATCTCAGCTACGACACCAATGCCGAGCTGTTACTCGCGGCCGCTGTGCTGACCACCTTCAACGCGGTGGCGGTGTTGTTCTTCCTGTTCGTGTGGAATGGCGTGCTGGGCAAATGGGGCGAGTACCTGCGTACGCTGCGGCAGATGCGCTACATCTCCAAGTGGTTCTTCATTGGCGCCATTTTTGGCGGACCGATGGCGATCTTCGGCTCCTATCTGGCTATCGGTTATATCGGCGGGGCCTTTGCGGCCATCTCGGCGCTGATGTACCCGATCATCGGTGCCACCCTGGCGCGGCTCTGGTATCAGGAGAAAATTACCCGCCGCGCGGCTGTAGGTATTTTCATCATTCTGGCCGGCGGCGTGACTGTCTATGCGCCGGGCATCATGGCGGAAATCAACGGCACTGGCGACGCGGGTTGGCTTGGGTACCTGGGCGGGGCCATGGCCGCCATTGGCTGGGGCGTCGAGGGGGCTATTGCCGGGCGCGGCCTGGATGTGGCTGACCCAGATGTAGGCATCACCGTGCGCTTCACCGCCGAGGTGCTGTATTGGGTCGTGCTCATATTGCCGGGCATTTATCTGTTCACTGACCAACCGGTGGTGGAGCTGGTGACGGCCACCTTCAACTGGGCGGCCATCGGCTGGCTGATGCTGGCGGGCGTGACCTTCGCCTTCTGCTATGTCTCCTGGTACAAGTCGTTCCCGCTGATCGGCGTAGGGCGCGGCCAGGCGATTGCGGCTCTGTACGGCCTGTTTGCGGTGATCTTTCTGGCGGCCTTTACGCTCAAGTTTCCGGAGTGGAATTTCCTCGCCGGGCTGGTGCTGTTTGTGGCCGGTGGTTTTGTGATGTTTACCGAAGGTAACGACGTGCTTGAAGTGGTCCGTGCCGTATCGTCCGATCGCGAAAAAGCCAACGCCGCCGCTGATGCGGGCAACCTGTGATCATTGGAGCAACCCATGAATAAATTGCATATGAAGGGCCGCATTCTTCAGCTGATTAATGCGCAGCAGGATGTGGGTATATGGGATTGGCAAGTCGCCGATGCGCTCTTGGCTGAGTACGGTTTGAGCGGTGCTTACTGGCGGGGTAATACCCGCGTCACCCTGACCGATCTGTTCTCCAGTAGCATCATCGAAAGCGTTGAAGAGACCTTGGATGATCAGGCCTATTTCGGCAAAGGTCGCGTGCTGTTCAAGTTTCGGCTTAACGACTTTGGTCGGCAACGCATGCGCGATACCGCACTGGTTTAATAACCGGTGCGACTTGCCACTCTCATCAAGGAGCTACCATGTCTGATTTTTGGGGTTTTCCGGGGGCTGATATGCTCGCCGTTGCCGTTATCATCGTGCTGAGTGGCCTGGCGCTGTACCAGGCTCGCACCTTTGTAACCAAGCTGTAAGCGGTTGAAACCGGCCGCCTGTTCGGGCGGCCGGTGCACTAACCAAGACGGCTTCAGTTGGTCAGCAGACCGTCATTCTTCATACGTGTTACCAGGTTCCGGTAAGTGTTTTGGTACACGTCCTGTTCGACTGTCAGCGGGTTGCCGGTAAAGGGCATGGCCAGCAGCATGGGCAGCCATATGACCATGGTGGCGGAGTCGGAGACGTCATATTTGTATTCCTTCTCGCCTTCGATGGCCGTGGCCTTGAGGTGTACGCGCAGCTTGGCCCATGAGGGAATCACGCCAAAGGTGAAGCCCGAGATCATCGCCGGGATAGCGGCACCGGGGGTGCTGTGATCCACGGCCACGCCGTCGATCACGATGTCGGCCTGGTCTGCGGTGTCGACAATGTCGCAGCAACCGGAGGCGCGAATGGCGGCATCAAAGTGCCTTTTGTGCGCAGCGTTGCCTTCGCGGCCGCGCCAGCTGCTGTATACCTTTACGGGCTGCTGGTTCTGCACGGCGTAGCTCTCGCGATCTAGCGTTGGCAGGTCGTTGGCTTTAAAGGCGGCGCAGCCGGAAGTCATCAGGGTGGCGGTGATGACGAGCATTCCTAGTCTTTTCATTTTTTGTGTTCTTCTTGGTTTTTATAGTGGGCACAGATTAGGGGCGTGGCGGACAGGCGTCGGCCAACGTAGCGTGGTTACGTTTGTGTGCGGTTAACTCCTCTGTGGCGATGGCCACGACAGCAGGTCAGAGATGGGCTTGATTGTTTGCAGGCAGCATCTGCCGGGCCGCGGTTGAACGGCGGGCATGGCTAGATGAGGAGGGCGCGTCAGCGGGGTATCTCGGGGTAGATCGGCTGGCAGTCCCTTGCCTGCGGCAAGAATAATCCAGCCCAATGCCGGCTCCAAGTGTTTTGTTGCGGTTTTGCTACAGCCTTGCTAACGGTGCTGGGCGGCTGCCCGGCTAGGCCAGCTGATCAAGATAAAGCGCCAGGATCAATCCGATCGCCGTGGCGATGCCAGCCCAGTAGGCATCCTCTTTAAAGGCCTTGGGAAAGACCTCGGTTGCGAGCGAAGCAACCACCGCGCCACCAGCGAAACATTGGATCAATGCCAGCAACTGCTGTGGCGCATCGTCCATGAGGACGTTGCCTGCCAGTGCGGCAATCGACAGCAGCACGGCGGTCGCTGCCCACAGGGCAAATACTTTGCCTTTGGACTTGCCGGACTCTGCCATTTCCTTCGCGCCGCCGGCGGCTTCCGGCAGGTTGGAGAGAAAAATGGAGCCAGACAGCGCCGCTACCTGCAGCGGCCCGGCACCGATCAGCGCGACCCCCAGCGCGAGGTTTTCCGGAATGCCATCCAGGGTGATGGCCGCCAGCAAACCGCCGCCGCTGGCGGAGCCCCACTTCTTTTTCACCAGATAGGCCAGCCCGGTAAACACCGCGGCGCCCAGCAGCACCAGGGCAAAAGCCTGCCACAGCGGCGCTTTTTTCATCGCAGGTTCAATCAACTCCAGCACCGCCGAGACGATCAAGGCGCCACCGGCCAGCGCCACAATAAACCCTTCCAATGGCTTGGGCAGACGCCCGTAAATCCCCCAGGCTGCACCGAGCAGTAGGGCGCCGGAAACAACCAGAATAACGACGATGGTGAGCAGCATGCAGTGACCTTATAAAAGCGCCGCCTGGCGTAAGTAGGGCTGAGGGCGCCGCGTTGATGTTCTTTGTCTGCTTGGAGAGGTGGCGGCTGTAAATAGTTTCCGTAAGCCGCGCTGCGACAGAGAGGTGGAGGACGCCGGGAGGCTGCGTCAGTCGCTCAGTAGAGCCGGGCCAGCAGCGCGGTGACCGCCGTTTCCACGCGCAAAATCCGCTCGCCGAGCTGCACCGGCTGCATGCCGGCCTCGGTCAGCTTGTCGACTTCATAGGGAATCCAGCCGCCCTCTGGGCCGATGGCCAGGGTGAGCGGTTGGTCGATGCCGCGAGGGCAGGCGGGGTGTTCGCCGGGGTGCGCGACCAGCGCGAGCTGGTTGTTGATCAGGCCCGGCAGCTGATCCTCGACGAAGGGTTTGAAGCGCTTCTCGATGCGTACGTTCGGCAGCACGGTGTCGCGCGCCTGCTCCAGGCCGAGCAGCAAATTCTCGCGCACAACCTCGGGCTTCAGGAACGGCGTTTGCCAGAAGCTTTTTTCTACCCGGTAGCTGTTCAGTAGGATGATCTCGGGTACGCCGAGGGTGGCGCAGTGCTGCAGGATGCGGCGGAACATTTTGGGCCGGGGCATCGCCAGCAACAGGGTAAGCGGCAGTTTGGCTGGCGGTGGCGTGCTGAGCTGAACGCTGAGCTCTGCGTGGCTGCTGGTCAGTGCGGTGACCTCGCCCTGGCCCATCAGGCCGTTGATGCGGCCTACGCGCAGGCTGTCGCCAACCGCGACCTGCTGAATCTCAAGCATATGCGCCAGCCGGCGGCCACTCAGGCGCACCTGGTGTTCAGCGGTAAAATCGCCGTCTTCCAGCAGCAGCAGGTTCATGCGGCGGGGGTGTCTTGCTCGTCGGCCTGATCGTTGCGCGGGCGCGCGCGGACAAAGCGGCTGAACACGATGCCCACTTCATACAGCAGCCACATGGGCACGGCCAGCAGGGTCTGCGAGATGACGTCCGGCGGGGTCAGCACCATGCCGATGGCAAAGCAGCCGACCACCACATAGGGGCGCGCTTTGGTCAGCGACTGCACATCGACAATACCCACCAGTACCAGCAGCACGGTGGCCACCGGAATCTCGAACGACAGGCCAAAAGCCATGAATAGGGTGAGTACGAAGTCGAGGTAGCTGTTGATGTCGGTCATCACCGCCACGCCTTCGGGCGCGGTGCTGGTAAAAAAGCCGAATACCAGCGGGAACACCACGTAATAGGCGAACGCCATGCCGCTGTAGAACAGCACTATGCTGGAGGCGAGCAGGGGCACGGCCAGGCGCTTCTCGTGTTTGTACAGGCCGGGGGCGATAAAGCTCCAGATCTGGTGCAGCACAAAAGGCATGGCCAGAAACAGCGCGCTGATCAGCGTCAGCTTGAAGGGCGTCAGAAAGGGCGAGGCCACATCGGTGGCGATCATGCTGGTGCCTTCGGGCATCAGCGCGCGCAGCGGCTCGGAGACGAAGCTGTAGATGTCGTTGGCGAAGTAGAACAGCCCAGCGAAGATCACCAGCCAGATACAGACGATGCGCAGCAGACGTGAGCGCAGCTCGGTCAGGTGCGCGACCAGCGGCATGTCACCGCCGGTGTTGGCCGGTGGCGGCAGTTCAGGGTTGCTCATGGCGGGGTGCTTGCTGGTCATGGGGTTCTTCAGCGGCAGATTCGTCGGACGTCTGTGGCGGCGCGGGCGTAGCTCCGACCTTGGGTACAGTCTGCGGCGTTGGCGTTACACTTTGTTGACCGGCAGGTTTCACGTTGCTGCTGCCCTTGGCCGGGCTACCGCCATTCAGGCCGTGCTTGTCGAGCTCGGCCATGATGCGCTCGTTGTGCAGCTGCTGACGGATTTCATCGGCACCGATCTCACGCTCGACCTGGCTGCGCACCTCCGAAAAGCCGCGCTTGATCCGGCCGATGGTCAGGCTCACAGTGCGAATGGCGCCGGGCAGGCGCTCCGGGCCAAGTACCAGCAGGGCGAGAACCGCCACCACCAGCATTTCCAGAAAGCCGATGTCGAACATGGGTCAGGGCCTGTTGAGGTTACGGCTTGGACTGAGTGTCCTGTTTGTGCTCTTCGGCCTTGGCATCCAGGGTTTCGCCGGGCTTGCTCTCGACCGAGGGCTTGTCATCGTCGTTCATGGATTTGCGAAAGCCCTTGATGGCTTCACCCAGATCACCGCCGATGTTTTTCAGACGCTTGGTGCCAAACAGCAGAATGACGATCGCCAGTACGATCAACAGCTGCCACAGACTGATTCCGCCAAAACCCATTACAACCTCCGGGGCAGAGCCCTGTTTACTTTGCGCGAGCGGCTTTCTCTTCCAGACCGGAGAGGTCGAAGCGGCGCTCTAGTTCTTTAAGAATGTCATCGGGGCCGAGGCCCAGGTGACTGAGCATGACCAGTGAGTGGAACCACAGGTCAGCAGTTTCGTAGATCAGCTCGGACTTGTCGTCGCTGTGTTGGCAGTCCTTGGCGGCGAGCAGTGTTTCTGTGCACTCCTCACCGACCTTTTCAAGAATCTTGTTCAGGCCCTTGGCGTGCAGGCTGGCCACATAGGACGAGTCGGCGGCGGCCTGTTTGCGCTGCTCCAGCACGGCGGCCAGTTGGCTCAGGGTATCAGACATGCTGGGTTACTCTTTCGGGTTCTTGTAGAGATCGGCCGGGTCTTTGATCACCGCATCCACGGTTTGCCACTGGCCGTCTTTCAATACGCGATAAAAACAGCTCTGACGGCCTGTATGGCAGGCAATGCCGCCGATCTGCTCGACCTGCAGAATGATCACATCGGCATCGCAGTCCAGCCGCAGCTCATGCAGCTGCTGCACATTGCCCGACTCTTCGCCCTTGCGCCACAGCCGGTTGCGCGAGCGCGACCAGTAAATGCCGCGGCCTTCCTGCACGGTGAGTTGCAGGGCTTCACGGTTCATCCAGGCGACCATCAGCACGCGCTGGGTATGCACATCCTGGGCAATCGCCGGTACCAGCCCGTCGGCATCCCATTTGATGCTGTCGAGCCAGTCGTTGTTGGGGGTTGAATCGGTCATGGGACTGTCGTTGTTCGGTTAATCTGCCAAGTGTGCCAGTTCTGCCGGGGGATGACTACGCGCGGCGCAGAATCAACCAGCCACCCACGGCAATCAGGACCCACTGCGCCGGCGCGGCATTGATCCACAGGTTGGGGTCGCCACCCAGGGTGCTGCTGCCCAGCACCAGCAGCGCAATACCCGCCACGCGCAGTGCCCACTGATTGCGTTTTGGCTCAGGTGGCTGCTCAACGGGCTGCTCGGCGATCCTGTTCAGGGCCTTTTGGGTAATCTCGATCAGCGCTGGCACCCGTTCCAGATGCTGTTGCCAGACCTTGGCCTGATGCTGCGGCAGCATGCGCTCACGCATCCAGCGCTCAAGGTAGGGTTGCGCAGTGCTCCAGAGATCGAGATCGGGATACAGCTGACGGCCCAGGCCTTCGATATTGAGCAGGGTTTTCTGCAGCAGTACCAGTTGCGGCTGTACTTCCATCTGGAAGCGGCGCGCGGTCTGGAACAGGCGCAGCAACAGCTGGCCGAAGGAGATTTCGCTCAGCGGGCGCTCGAAGATCGGCTCGCAGACGCTGCGAATGGCCGCTTCAAACTCGTTGACGCGGGTGTCGGCGGGAATCCAGCCGGAGTCGATGTGCAGCTGCGCCACACGGCGATAGTCGCGCTTGAAGAAGGCCATCAGGTTGCGCGCCAGATAGCTCTGATCTTCCGGGGTCAGGCTGCCGACAATGCCGAAGTCGATAGCAATGTACTGAGGTTCCCACGGGTGCGCGCGCGAGATGAAGATGTTGCCGGGGTGCATGTCGGCATGGAAAAAGCTGTCGCGAAACACCTGGGTGAAGAAGATCTCGACGCCGCGCTCGGCCAGCTTCTTCATGTCGGTGCGCTGATCGGCCAGCGCCGCCAGATCAGTGACCGGAATGCCGCTGATGCGCTCCATTACCAAGACCTTGTGGCGGCACCAGTCCCAGTACACCTTGGGAATGTACAGCAGGTCGGAGTCTTCAAAGTTGCGCCGCAGCTGCGAGGCGTTGGCGGCTTCGCGGTGCAGATCCAGCTCATCGAAAATGGTGCGCTCGTAATCCTCGACCACCTCGACCGGGCGCAGGCGGCGACCTTCGGCGGAGACGCGCTCCAGTCCACGGGCGGCCAGGTACAGCCATTGAATGTCCTGATCGATTACCTCGCCGATAGCCGGGCGCACCACCTTGACCACAACCTCGGTGCCATCGTGCAGCCGTGCGGCATGCACCTGCGCGACCGAGGCCGAGGCCAGCGGCTCGTCGCTGAATTCGGCAAAGACGCTTTCGATGCTTTGGCCCAACTGCTCCTCGATCCGAGTGCGGGCCTGGTCCGCCGGGAAGGGCGGCACCTTGTCCTGCAGAAAGGCCAGCTCCAGCGCGATGTCGTCAGGCATCAGGTCGCGGCGGGTGGAAAGAATCTGGCCGAACTTGATGAACACCGGGCCCAGATCTTCGCAGGCCAGGCGCAGCCGCGCGCCACGGCTGAGATCCTTGGGCGCCGGGCGCAAGCGCCAGGGGCCGAGTTTCAGGCCCAGCCGCGCCAGCGCCGGTAGCGGCAGTTCCAGCAGAATCTGGTCAAGGCGGTAGCGGGTGAAGATGTGCAGGATGCGCAGCAGGCGCGTAAAAGCGGTGAGTCTCATGCGTCTGGTGTGTCCGGGTCGGTTGGGCTGAGCAGGGCGACGCGGGCTTCGAGCCGGTCAAGCTGCAGGCGCATTTCATGGAGTAGTTCGGCGCTGGCGCGGGCTTCGGCGTTGCCGACCAGCTGGCGGCTTTCTTCGGTCAGGTATTCGCCCAGGGTCATGCGCAGGCTTTCGCGGCTGTCCTTGCCCCATTGGTGGCTGCGGCGCAGCAGGCTGCCAATGGCATGCGCGGGCACCGGCCCCAACCAGCGGGCCAGCTCGGCTTCACCGTCCAGGCGCAGGTCGCCGAATATGTTCTGCAGGCTCATGAGCACCTGGCTGTCGCCGGTCAGCTCCAGCTCAGGATGTTGCAGCAGGGCCTTGCGGTCACGGCTGACCAGTAACTTCGCCAGCACGGCACTGGGTGCGCTCAGCTGGCAGTCGGCCGCGCCGGCATAGGCGTTGAGCAGTTGCATGCGCCCCTCGGCGGGCAGCAGATAGAGCTGCCAGTCGGGCTCGCGGGCGCTGATCAGAATGACCTTGCCGGTCAGCGCAGCCAGACGGCGTGCGGTCAGGGCGTCGCGTTGCAGCGCAGCCTCGATGCTGCGCTGCGCGGCGGCCAGCAGTGCCGCCGGCAACATCAGGGTTTGATCCCCCGGTGCAGGGCTACGATGCCACCGGTCATGTTGTGGTAGGTCACACGGGCAAAGCCGGCCTCGACCATCATCGCCTTGAGGGTCTCCTGATCGGGGTGCATGCGAATGGACTCGGCCAGATAGCGATAACTGTCCGCATCGTTGGCCACCAGCTTGCCCATGAACGGCAGCAGCTTGAAGCTGTACTGGTCGTAGGCCTTGGACAGCAGTTCGCTCTTGGGCTTGGAGAACTCCAGAATCAGCAAACGCCCGCCTGGCTTGAGTACCCGCAACATGGAGGCGATAGCCGCGTCCTTGTGGGTAACGTTGCGCAAACCAAAGGCGATGGTGATGCAGTCGAAGTAATTGTCGGGGAAGGGCAGCGCTTCGGCGTCGGCCTGCACAAAGCGCACGTTGCCAGCCACGCCCAGATCAAGCAGACGGTCGCGGCCGACCTTGAGCATCGAAGCATTGATGTCGGCCAGAATCACCTCGCCCTCGGGGCCCACGCGCTTGGCAAAGCGGCGGGTCAGATCGCCCGTGCCGCCGGCAATATCCAGCACCCGGTTGCCGGGACGCACGCCCGACAGCTCGATGGTGAAGCGCTTCCAGATGCGGTGGATGCCGCCGGACATCAGGTCGTTCATGATGTCGTACTTGGCCGCGACCGAATGAAACACCTCGGCGACGCGCTGCGCCTTCTCGGATTCGGCCACGGTCTGAAAGCCGAAATGGGTGGTGTTGTCGGTGTTCTGCTTGTCGCTCATGGAATCAGTCTGCCCTGGCAAAATCAGGCCCCATTCTAACCACTTTTTCAGGCCCGGCGGAGAATTAGCTGTGCGGCTTGCCGCCACTGTTCCAGCATCTGACGCAATTGCCGGGATGACGTTCCCGAGGCTTTGCGGCATGCTACAGGGCCACCCAATTGATACACCCCATGGAGTAGTCGATGGCGACCGTAGACATTACCCGCGAGCATAGTCTGGGCAAAGAAAAGGCCAAGGAGCAGGCGCAGTTGCTGGCCGACAAGCTGGCGCAGAAACTGGATGCCAAGTGTGCCTGGCAAGGCGATGAACTGACCTTCAAACGCAGTGGTGCCGATGGCTCCATTCATGTGTCCGACTCCGACGTGCGCGTGGTGGTCAAGCTGGGCATGATGCTGTCGCCCATGCAGGGCATGGTCAAAGGCGAGATCGAAAAGGCGCTGCAAAAATATCTGGCCTGAGGCGATAAATCCGGTTTTAGTATGTCTTTTCTAATTTCGAAGCGTAGCTTGCTGAGCAAGGATCGGTGATCGGTCCATTGCAGTAACCCTACTTTTAATCAGGAGCTACCAACATGGCCAAGACTACTACCGCTAAAAAACTGGAAGACAACGCTACTACCTTCGCCAATGACGTGAAGAACTACACCCACCAGATCTGGTTGGCTGGCCTGGGCGCTTATGCCAAAGCCGGTAAAGAAGGTGCAGATTACTTCAAGAAGCTGGTTGCCGAAGGCGAAGAAGTCGAGAAGAAGGGCAAGGAGATCGTTGAAAACCAGGTTGAAGCTGCCAACAGCCGCATCGAATCCTTCAAGGAAAAAGTGCAGGAAAAAACCGGTGGTCGCTTCAGCAAGGTAGAAGAGGTATTCGACGAGCGCGTTGCTTCTACCCTGGGTCGTATCGGCATTCCGAGCAAGAAGGACATTGACCAGTTGTCTGCTAAGCTTGATGATCTGAGTGCTGCACTCAAGTCACTGCAAAGCAAGTAACGGTCACAGAGGAGTTGCTCCATGGCGGGAAAGAAAAAGGATGACAAGGATCCTGGCTGGGTCGCCGATATCGAAAGTTACTCACGTCAGATCTGGTTGGCTGGCTTGGGTGCTTACGCCAAGGTCGGGAAGGAAGGCGTAAAGCTTTTCGAAAACCTGATCAAGGACGGTGAAGCGGCCGAGAAAAAGGCCAAGGTCGAGATCGACAAACAGGTCGATGCCTTGAAAGGCAAAGCCAAGTCCGGCAAGGACCCACTTAACGCAGGCAAGGCCAAGGCTGAAAAAGCCAAGGGTCGCCTCACCGGTAAGTGGAGTGAGCTGGAAGAAGCCTTCGACAAGCGCCTCAATAGCGCTGTCGCCCGCCTCGGAGTGCCCTCACGTGATGAGGTCAAGGCGCTCAACGGCAAGGTCGATGAACTGACCAAGCTGATCGAGCAACTGGCCGGTGGCAAGGCTGCCGGGGCCAAACCTGCCGCCAAGCCGCGCACCCGCGCTGCCACGGCCAAGACCGCAGCGGCTAAACCCGCCGCGGCCAAGCCTGCAGCAGCCAGCAAGCCACCAGCGGCCAAGAGCACCACGGCAGCTAAGCCGGCCAGCAAGCCAGCGGCCAAAAAGCCGGCTGCCAAGGCGGCGCCCAGCGCGAGCAGTACGACGGCTGCGAAGCCAGCGACAGCGCGCAAGGCACCGGCCAAGCCAAAGGCAGCAGCCAAGCCTCGCGCTCCGGCCAAGCCCAAAGCGCCAGCCAAACCCAAGGCAACGCCTGCCGCCGTGAAAGCGGCCGAGCCGGCGGCGCCAGCGGCAGCAACACCGGCGCCAGGGGCCAAGCCCAGCGAGTCCTGATTCGTCGGCGGCTACCTCGTAGTACAAAAAACCCCGAACAGCTAACGCTGCTCGGGGTTTTTTATTGGTTGCGCGCCCTGCAAAAGCCGACTTATCCCTCAACCAGTGTCGCGGCCCGCGGCGGCCCACTCAGCTGTAACGGTCGATCAGCGCCTGCATCCACGCCTCGGTGGATTCATCCAGGTACGGCAGCAGCAACCCCAGCGTCTGCTGTACGCCGGCGGCCGGATCGGGTTGTTCGCCGCTGGCGATGCGTTGGTAGTCGAGCCAGAACAGGCAGGTTTGGCACAGTGCATCCAATAGCCGCTCCAGGCCTTCCTCTGCGCAGCGCAGTTGTCCGGCTGCGCGCATCACCAGCAGAATGTGCGCAAGGCACTGGCGCAGCTGATGCAGCCAGGCGTGCATGGCCTGGCGGATGAAGGGGTAGCGGCTCATCAGGTTGGAGAGATCCTGAAACAGAAAGCGGTAGGTGGCGATTGACTCGAACAGCAGATGCAGCAGCAGCCAGAGATCTTCGGGTGACACCTCTTCAGGGTTCTCCGCCGGGCTCAGCAGGTTGCGTGTGCTGAGCAGAAAGTCATCAATCAGCACTTCCAGCAGCGCTTCTTTACCCTTGAAGTGGTAGTACAGATTGCCGGGGCTGATATCCAGCTCGTTGGCCATATCCAGTGTGGTGACATTGGGCTCACCCTGCTCGTTGAACAGTTCCAGAGCACAGAGCAGGATACGGTCGCGGGTTTTCATGGGGCTCCTCAAAGCTGGTGCACGTAATGGCCGGGCGCGGGGCCCAAGGCGGGATCGGCAAGCGGGTGAACGGCGGGTTGCAGGTCGCCGCTGTGACGGGCTAGCCAGTCGGTCCAGGCGGGCCACCAGCTGCCCTCGGTGAGGCTGCTGCGGCTGGCCCAGCTCTCAGGGGTATCCTGGGCATCTGTTGGTGCGCTCTGGTAACCCGCGCGGGCCTGCCCCGGCGGGCACAGCAGGCCTTGTACGTGGCCGCCACGGCACAGGGTGAACTGGCAGTCGCCGCCCAGCCGCCCGGCCGGCAGGGCGTTGTGCCACGGCACGATATGGTCGCGCTCGGCCGCCAGATGCCAGCTGGGCAGGGACAGCCGGGTCAGATCAATATGTGCGCCGTCGATTTGCAGGCTCCCCGGCCGGCTCAGTGGGTCGCGGGTCAGCAGATCGAGCAAGTCTTCGACCAGCTGCGCGGGTAGCCGGGTGTTGTCGTGACTCCAGGTGTGCACCGGCGAACTCGGCAATGCCTCGCCCAGAGCATAGCGCTGCACCGCCGGCTGCCAGAGCAACTGCTCGGGTTTCATCCAGGTAAACAGGCTGCCCAGGCTGCGTTCGTCGAGATAACCCTGCCGCCAGACCTGGCGCCGCAGGCGTTGCTGGGTAGCGCTGCCGGCGAGGCGCTGGAGGTCGGTTTGCAGCCGTGCGTCCAGCGGCGTGATCAGCAAGCTCAGGGCGCTCAGGCAAGCGGCGCGGCCACGCGCCTGCAACCAACCGGCCAGCAGACTGGCGAGGATGCCTCCGGAGCACACCCCCAACAAGCTGGCCTGGGTGCTGCCGCTGCGCGCCAGGACCTGCATCAGCGCCTCGCGGCAGGCTCTCACGTAGTGGCTGAGCCCCCAGTTGCAGTGGCTGGGGTTGGGGTTGCGCCAACTGATCAGGTACACCGCCATGCCTTGCTGCAGCGCGTGCTGCACCAGGCTGGTGGCGGGGGTCAGGTCGAGCAGGTAGTAGCGATTGATCGGCGGCGGGATGATCAGTAAAGGCTTGCTGTATTGCTGCTTGGTGACCGGGGCGTAGTGGATCAACTCGAAGCTCGGCTGCCGCAGCACCACTTCGCCTTGGCTCAGCGCCAGCTCATGCCCGGCGCGGTATTGATTGTCGGCTTCGGGCATGGCCAGCGGCCGCTGGGTTAGCTGGTCGATCAACAGATGGCGTGCGCCGCGGCGCAGGTTGGCGCCGCGGCTTTGTCGCGTTGCCGCGATGATCTGTGGATTCAACAGGCTGTTGGAGGGCGAGCTGGCGGCGCTTAATTGGTCCAACAGCCAGCGTAGGTTGGCGCGCTCCGGCTCGCCGATATCCAGCTCGTTGAGCCATTGCTGCAGCGGTTGTTGCCAGGCCTGCCAGAGCTGCAGCAGGCGCTGTTGCAACGGGCGCTGCCAACCGGGGTGCTGAAAGCGTGGGTCATCGGCCAGCGCGGAGCAGTCGAGCTTGCGCTGCAAGGCTAGCAGGCTGAGGCGGGTAACGCGGCACAGGTAGCGTTGGTGATGGCCGGGTTGGCTCAGGGTGGAGCGCCAAAGGGCGAGAAGACTCCGGGACAGATCCGCGTTAAGAGATCCTGCGACTGCTTGTCCGTGGGGTCGTGCGCGCATCCAGGGGTTCCGGTCCAGATGGTGGGCTTATTGTTCTGCAGTCTAACGCAAGGGCTTGCGGGTACCAGCCCCTGCGTGCGCCGGCTGCTCGGCTTTGTGAGCTGGGGCCGAATTCAGTTCTTGATCAGGGCGCTGGTGGGTTGGTGACGGATCACCGCGGGCTGCTTTTCCTCCGACAGGAAGTTCATGATCAGCGGCGCAACGCTCTGCGCACGGGTGATCAGAAACAGATGTCCATCGTCGATCACGTGCAGCTCGGAGTTGGGGATGCGCCAGGCCAGCAAGCGCATGTTGACCAGCGGGATCAGCGGATCGTCGTCGCCCGCGAGAATCAGTGTGGGTTGGCGAATCTTGTGCAGCCAGTGAATGCTGGTCCAGCCGAGGCCGGCAAACAGTTGCCAGTAGTAACCCAGCTTGCCGGAGGAGCGCACCTTGTTGGCATGCGCTTCGGCCAGGTGCGGGTCGCGGCGAAAGGCGCCGCCGTAGATGTCTGGCGCAATCGCCACGCCGTGCGAGGGCTGCAGGTAACGTCGCGGACTGGCCATTTTCAGCAGCACCTTGGGACGACCGGGCACCATGACGGCGCCGGCCGAGGTGGCAGCCAGAATCAGCTTTTTGCAACGTTCCGGGTGGCTGTAGGCAAACTGCTGCGCCAGCGCGCCGCCCCAGGACACGCCAATCACGTTGACCTGCGAGTAGTCGAGGTAATCCAGCATGCGCGCCGCCAGCTTGGCCAGGCCAGGGAAGCGGAACGGTGTGGCCGGGGTAGAGGAGCCACCCACGCCGGGAACGTCGAAGGCGATAACCTCCAGCGTGGGGTCCAATGCTGCAACGAACGGGAAAACCAGTTCCAGGTTGGCGCCGATGCCGTTGAAGATCAGCAGCGGTGGCAGGCTGCTGGTGCCCGGGCGCACGGCAGTACGCAGGTACTGACCGTCGAGCTCGATAGTGCGGAAGACATAATTCTGCGGCATGGGCGCTTCCCGTGGTGACGCGTATCAGCGTTCGTGAACGTAGGTGCCGGGCGCGGGTTCCAGCGCCGGGTACTCTTCATTGCCAAGCAATTCCGGTGCCGGTTTACGCTTTCCGCCGCGGGTATGCAACCAGTCGCGCCAATGTTGCCACCAGGAATCGGATTGTTTGGTCGCGGTTTCCAGCCATTTCTTGGAGTCGTCGGTCATCTCGCTGTTGATGAAGAAGCGCGCCTTGGGGTTGCCTGGCGGGTTCAGAATGCTCTGAATGTGACCGCTGGACGACAGCACGAACTCGCACTTGCCACCGAGCAGGCGCGCCGATTTGTAGCAGGCCTCCCAAGGCGTGATGTGGTCGTTGAGGCCGGCAATCACGAAGAAGTCGCTCTTCACCTGCTTGAGGTCGATGGGGGTGCCGCAGACTTCCAATGCGCCGGGTTTGGTCAGCGGGTTGGATTTGAACATCTCCAGAAACTCGCCGTGCAGCGCGGCTGGCAGGCGGGTGGTGTCGTTATTCCAGAACAGGATGTCGAATACCGGTGGCTCATTACCCAGCAGGTAGTTGTTCACCCAGTAATTCCACACCAGGTCGTTGGGCCGCATCCAGGCGAAGATCTTCGCCATGTCGCGTCCCTCCAGCACCCCGTGCTGATAGGACATGCGCCGCGCCGCCTCGATCGAGCGTTCGTCGGCAAAGAGTGCCACCTGCGTCTTGATCTGGGTGTCCAGCACGCTTACCAGCAGGGTGAAGGAATGCACCTTCTTCTCTTTCAGCGCCGCATAGTGACCCAGCAGTGAGACAGTGGTGATGCCGCCGGAGCAGGCGCCGAGCATGCTCAGGTCCTTGCTGCCGGTGATTTTCAGTACCACATCGATGGCTTCCTTGAGCGCTTCGATATAGGTGCTCAGCCCCCACTCGCGGTGCGACTTGGTCGGGTTGCGCCAGCTGACCACAAAGGTCTGCATATGGCTGACCGACAGGTAGCGCGCCAGGCTCTTTTCTGGCGACAGGTCGAACACGTAGAACTTGTTGATCTGTGGCGGCACCACCAGCACCGGGCGCTCGTAGACCTCTTCGGTCAGCGGCTTGTACTGGATCAGCTCCAGTACCTCGTTGCGGAACACCACGGAGCCCTTGGTGGTGGCCAGGTTGCCGCCCACTTCAAAGGCATTCATGTTGACCTGGCTTGGCATGCCGCCGTTGTGGGCGATGTCCTGTGCCAGGTGAGTGAGGCCGTCGAGCAGACTCTTGCCGCCGGTCTCGAAGAAGCGTTTCAGGGCCGCCGGGTTGAGCGCAGTGTTGGTCGGCGACATCGCCTCGGTCATCAGCGAGATGACAAACTGGGCGCGACTGACATCCTGCTCGGGCAGGTCAGCGGTGGTGATCCAGGTGTTGAGTTCCTTGCGCCAAGCCAGATAGGTCTGCATGTAGCGCCGATAAATCGGGTTCTGGCTCCAGGTCGGGTCAACAAAGCGGCGATCTTCCGGCGTGGGTGCGATATCGGAGCGGCCGATCATGACGTCCTTGACCGCCAGGCCCAGACGGCCGATGTGCTTCAGGCTGTGTACCGGTTGCTTCACGGTCTGGCGCATGACCATGCGCGCAGTACTGATCAGATCCCGCGTTGGCGCGCCTATGACCGGGTTGGGACCGAGGATGCTTTCAGAGGTTTTATGACTCAAATCGTCACTGTTTATTTTATTGCCCATTTTCAACGCTCCAATCTGAGGCAGGGAAGCCAGTGCGGCGGACCATCAGTAAGGCAAACTGGCTTTCTGGTGTCGCACCCTTGAGACAACTTAGCACGAGGGTCAGGGGCTGTTAAGCGAAGTCTGCAAAACAGCAAGGCGGCTTTTCAGTCGCGCTTCAACCGTCGATCACTGCTTGGCTTGCACGGGGTATGCCAAGATCTTTTTGCACAGGCACGGTGTGCGCTCTGGACGGGATTCGCTCGCGAACAGGTTACTGTGCCGCCAGTCAGGGACTACAGCAGATAAATGTGGCAAACAGATTTAGCGACGCTCAGGGAATGAAGCGAACCGCTGAGGTATGCGGGTCTCGGGAGGCTCCAGCCGCGTGCAGCTGGTCAAGATAGGCGTTCCAGCGCGTGTCCTGTTCGGTGGCTAACTGGTACAGGTAGGCCCAGGTGTACAGGCCGCTATCGTGACCGTCATCGAAGGTCAGTTTTAGTGCATAGCGCCCTGCGGTTTCCACTGCGCTGAGAGCAACATCCTTTTTGCCCGTCTGCAGCACCGGCTTGCCGTGCCCCCGCACTTCGGCCGAAGGTGACAGCACGCGCAAGTACTCTGCCGGCAGCACAAACTCGCGACCATCGGCGTAACCCAGCTTGAGGCTGCGGGAGGTTTTCTGCAGTTTGATGGTGGTGGGTATTGGGTCGGGCATTGAAGATACCTCAGCTTCAAGCGACAAAGCAGGCCGGTGCTTGGACTCGACCTGCTTGGGGCTTGCCGCTGGTTTTAAAGGATATACCTGGACAGGTCTTCGTTCACCGCCAGCTCACCCAGATGCTCGTCGACATACGCGGCGTCTATCTTGAGCGGCTGCTCGCTGTGCTTGGAGGCCAGGTCGCCGGCGCTGAAAGAGACTTCCTCCAGCAGGCGTTCGAGTACCGTATGCAAGCGACGGGCGCCGATGTTTTCGGTTTTCTCGTTGACCTGCCAGGCGATCTCGGCAAGGCGTGTGATGGCGTCGGCGGTGAACTCGATGTTCAGCTCCTCGGTCTTCATCAGCGCGCGGTACTGCTCGGTCAGCGACGCATCGGGCTCGGTGAGAATGCGCTCGAAATCGCCGGGTGTCAGCGACTGCAGCTCTACCCGAATTGGCAGGCGGCCCTGCAGCTCGGGAATCAGGTCCGAGGGCTTGGTCAGGTGGAAGGCACCGGAGGCAATGAACAGGATGTGGTCCGTCTTGACCATGCCGAACTTGGTGTTCACCGTGCAGCCTTCAATCAGCGGCAGCAGATCGCGCTGCACGCCTTCTCGTGATACATCGGCACCGCCGCCGCTGTCGCCGCGCTTGCTGACCTTGTCGATCTCGTCGATGAAGACAATGCCGTTCTGCTCGACCACCTCGATGGCGCGGCCCTTGAGTTCGTCTTCGTTGACCATCTTGGCGGCTTCTTCGTCGCGCACCAGCTTGAGCGCATCCTTGACCTTGAGTGTGCGGCTTTTCTTCTTGCCCTTGCCCAGGCTGGAGAACATGTTCTGCAGCTGGCTGGTCATTTCTTCCATGCCGGGTGGGGTCATGATCTCAACGCCCATGGGCGTTTCCGCCACTTCGATGTCGATTTCCTTGTCGTCCAGCTCACCCTCACGCAGGCGTTTGCGGAACAGCTGGCGGGTGCTGTTTTCTGCGCGTTCCGGCTGGTCGCCGGTAGCTTGGCGGGCGGGTGGCAGCAGGGCGTCGAGAATGCGGTCTTCGGCGGCGTCTTCGGCGCGGAAGCGCACCTTGACCATTTCCTGTTCGCGCAGCAGTTTGATGGCAGCGTCGACCAGGTCGCGGATAATGGATTCCACATCGCGGCCGACATAGCCCACCTCTGTGAACTTGGTCGCTTCTACCTTGATGAAGGGCGCCTGCGCCAGTTTCGCCAGGCGGCGAGCGATTTCGGTCTTGCCGACGCCGGTCGGCCCGATCATCAGAATGTTCTTGGGGGTGACTTCAGCGCGCAGTGCCTCGGGCAGCTGCTGGCGCCGCCAGCGATTGCGCAGGGCAATGGCGACGGCGCGTTTGGCATCCTGCTGGCCGATGATATGGCGATCCAGCTCGTGCACGATTTCACGTGGGGTCATGGACATGCTGATTGCTCCGAACGCCTCAGGTATTGGCGTCCAGCTCCTCGATGGTGGTGTTGCTGTTGGTATAAATGCAGATTTCGCCAGCGATGCCCAGGCTGGATTCAACGATCTCACGAGCAGACAGCTCGGTGTGGCGCAGCAGAGCGGTGGCGGCAGACTGGGCAAATGGCCCGCCTGAACCAATGGCGATCAGGCCGTGCTCGGGCTCAATCACATCGCCGTTGCCGGTGATGATCAAAGAGGCATCCTTGTTGGCAACGGCCAGGAGCGCTTCCAGCTTGCGCAGGGCGCGGTCGGTGCGCCAGTCCTTGGCCAGCTCGACGGCGGCGCGAACCAGGTTGCCCTGGTGTTTTTCCAGTTGCGCTTCAAAGCGCTCGAACAGAGTGAAGGCGTCGGCGGTACCGCCGGCAAACCCGGCGATAACCTGATCCTTGTACAGGCGGCGTACCTTGCGGGCGTTGCCCTTCATCACGGTATTGCCGAGGGAGACCTGGCCGTCGCCACCGATCACGACCTTGCCGTGCCGGCGAACGGATACGATTGTAGTCACGCGCAACTCCTGGTTGGCTGTGGAGAAAGGGGAGGCAAAAGCTTGCCTGAAAACTATCTGGGGGCGGGTGTGGGGATTTCAAGGCGACCTCCCCTGGCGGGCAGAAGAACCGCCCCGGCGGGCGCCGGGGCAGTGCGGTATTACTGGGTGCGTTGCTGCGGCAGCAGGTTCTGGAAGCCGTTACCGCTCAGGGTGCTTTGCGCCTGGGCCAGGCTGCTCTTGTCCTTGAACGGGCCTACCTGCACGCGGTGCCAGGTCTGACCGTCGTTGAGCTTGGCGCTTTCCAGGTGCACATCCATGCCAAGCAGCAGGATCTGCGCGCGCACCTTGTCGGCGTCGGCCTGTTGCTTGAACGAGCCAGCTTGCAGGTAATAGCGGATTTTGTCGTCGGCGCTGTCGGGTTCTGCCGGCGTGGCGGGCGGCTCGACCTTGCCGGTGTTCTGCGGCACCACCACCTCGGACTCGGGCAGCAGAGTGTAGAAGTCGTAGGTCGGCTGTTGCGCGGGTGCCGGCTTGGCCGGGGCATTGGCAGGCTTGGGCGGCGGCGGGCTGCGCTTGACGTTGTCGTGGCCCGGCTCCAGCTGGAACAGGAAGGCCACGAACAGGCCGATCACCAGGCCACTGACCAGCCACAGCCAGCCGGGAATTCCCTTGCGTCTGGCGGCGGGTTGCGCGCGGCTGGCGCCGCGGCGGGGGGCTTTGCGTCCTTTTGCCATGCGGGTTACATGCGCTCCAATGTGGTAATGCCGAGCAGGTTAAGGCCTTGCTGCAGGGTGCGTCCAGTCAGGGCGGCGAGGCGCAGGCGGCTGTCGCGCTGAGCCTGACTGTCGGCCGCCAGAATCGGGCACTGTTCGTAGAAGCCCGAGAAACGTCCGGCCAGTTCATACAGATAGTGGCAGAGTACGTGGGGAGTGCCCTCGCGGGCAACATAGTTGAGTGTGTTGCCGAACTGCGCCAGGTGCGCACCCAGTTCCACTTCGGCCGGCGCCTCGAGCACCAGTGGTGCCAGGTCATCGAGTTGCGTCATTGGCCGCTCCAGCTTGCGGAACACGCTGGCCACGCGGGTGTAGGCGTACATCAGGTAGGGCGCGGTGTTGCCATCGAAGCTGAGCATCAAGTCGAAGTTGAAGCTGTAGTCGCTGCTGCGATGCTTGGACAGGTCGGCGTATTTGACCGCGCCAATGCCCACGGCGCGGGCGATCTCGCGCAGCTCGCCGGCGCTTAGCTCGGGATTCTTTTCGGCGACCAGGGTGTGTGCTCGCTCTTCGGCCTCGTCCAGCAGGTCGGTCAGTTTGACGGTGCCGCCGTCGCGGGTCTTGAACGGGCGGCCGTCGGCGCCGTTCATGGTGCCAAAACCCATGTGCTCCAACTGCATGTCCGCCGGCACAAACCCGGCCTTGCGCGCTACGGCAAACACCTGCTGAAAATGCAGCGCCTGACGTTGGTCGACAAAGTACAGCACGCGGTCGGCGTGCAGTTGCTCGTGCCGGTAGCGCATGGCCGCGAGATCGGTGGTGGCGTACAGGTAACCACCGCCGGCCTTCTGCACGATCACCGGCAGGGGCTTGTCTTCGCTGTTTTTGAACTCGTCGAGGAACACGCACTGCGCGCCCTCGCTTTCGGTCAGCAGGCCTGCGCTGCGCAGGTCGCTGACAATGCCGGCCAGTTGGTCGTTGTAGGCGCTTTCGCCGCGTACATCGGCCTGGGTCAGGCTGACGCCAAGGCGGTCGTAGACGGCCTGGCAATGGCCGAGGGAAATCTGGTTGAAGCGGTTCCACAGTGCCAGACACTGCGGATCGCCGGCCTGCAATTGCACCACGCGCTCGCGCGCGCGGTTGGCGAAGTCTTCGCTTTCATCAAAACGCTTCTTGGCCTGGCGGTAGAAGTTCTCCAGATCGCCGAGTTCTGCCTCGGCGTCGACCGGGTTTTCTTCCATGTAGGCCAGCAGCATGCCGAACTGGGTGCCCCAGTCGCCAACGTGATTCTGGCGGATGACGGTATGCCCAAGACATTCCAGCACCCGCGCCACGGCATCGCCAATGATCGAGGAGCGCAGGTGGCCCACGTGCATTTCCTTGGCGAGGTTGGGCGAGGAGTAATCGACCACCACGCGCTGCGCTTCGCCTGCCGCGCGGGCATTCAGTTGCAGGTCATCCAGCGCGCTCTGCAGTTGGGCGGCCAGCCAGGCGCTGTCCTGAAAGAAGTTGATAAAGCCGGGGCCGGCGATATTGACGTTGGCGACGGCCTGGTGGGCGGGCAGGGCGGCAACGATTTTATCGGCCAGATCGCGGGGCTTCATCTTCGCCGGTTTGGCCAGCATCATCGCCAAATTGCTGGCAAAGTCGCCGTGCGTCTTGTCGCGGGCGGTCTCGACCTGAATGTTGGGGGTGATATCGGCTGGCAGTACGCCTTCGTGCTTCAGAGTGTCGACGGCGGTGGCCAGAAGCTGGCTGATCAGGTTCTTCATTTAATGGAGTGTCCGGCAGGTGCCCAGTGAAAACCCGACATTATCCGGTTTAACCGGCGGATTGCCAAATCTTCAGCCTAGAACATGTCCAGCGGGTCGATATCGATGGACCAGCGTACCTTGCGCGCGTCCGGGTGCTGCTCCAGCAACGGCAATAGCAGATGGACCAATTGGTGCAGGGTAGAGCGCTGGGCGGCCTGCATCAGCAATTGCGCGCGGAAACGCCCGGCGCGGCGCTCCATGGGTGAGGGTACGGGGCCGAGCAGGTCGACCTCAGCCAACTGGTGCTGCTCGACCAGCAGCTCGGCGTGTTGCAGCGCCTCTTCGAGAAACTGGTTGGCGGCGCGGCCGTTGTTCGCCTCGGCGCGCAGCAGCGCCATGAAACGATAGGGCGGCAGCTGAGCGACGGCGCGCTCGGCCAGTTCGCGCTTGGCGATGGCCGGATAACCCTGCTCGGTCAGTTCGATCAGCAGGGGATGCTCGGCCATGTGCGTCTGAATGATCACCTGCCCCGGCTTTTCTGCCCGCCCGGCGCGCCCCGCGACCTGGGTAATCATCTGCGCCATGCGCTCGGGGCCGCGAAAGTCGGCGGAAAACAGCCCGCCGTCGGCATCGAGAATCGCCACCAGAGTGACATCCGGGAAGTGGTGCCCCTTGGCGAGCATCTGGGTGCCGACCAGAATGCACGGCTGGGCGCTCTGAATGGTCTCCATCATCTGCTGCATGGCTTTCTTGCGGCTCATACTTTCACGGTCGATGCGCAGCACCGGAAAGTCAGGAAAGCAGGTGTTGAGGTGCTCCTCGGTGCGCTCGGTGCCCGCGCCTAAGGGGCGTAGGTCGCTGCCCTGACACTTGGGGCAGTGTTTATCCATTGGGCGCTGGCTGTTGCAATGATGGCAATGCAGGTGCGCCGGAGACTGGTGCACCGTCATGCGTGCGTCGCAACGCTTGCATTCGGCGATCCAGCCGCAGTCGTGGCACATCAGCGTGGGGGCGAAGCCGCGGCGGTTGATAAACACCAGCACCTGATTGCCTTTGCTCAAATGCTCGCCGATCAACAGCGTGAGTGGCCGCGATAACCCGCCTTCCAGCGGACGGCTGCGAATATCCAGGCATTGGAAGCTCGGCGGCTTGGCGTTGCCGGCGCGCTGGGTCAGGCGCAGCAGCTGGTAGCGCCCCTGCTCGACGTTGTGCAGGCTCTCCAGCGACGGGGTCGCCGAGCCAAGAATGATGGCGACCTTTTCCAGGTGCGCGCGGTACACCGCCAGATCGCGCGCGTTGTAGCGCAGGCCCTCTTGCTGCTTATAAGAGAGATCGTGTTCTTCATCGACAATGATCAGGCCGGGCCGCGCCAGTGGGGTGAATATGGCTGAGCGCGTGCCGATCACGATGCCGGCGTCGCCATCGCGGGCGGCGATCCAGGCGTCCAGCCGCTCGCGGTCGTTCAGGCCAGAGTGCAGTATCACCACCGGGGCACTGAAGCGCTGCTGGAACCGTGCCAGGGTCTGCGGCGTCAGGCCGATTTCCGGAATCAGCACCAGCGCCTGATGACCGCTGCGCAGGCACTGCTCGATCGCCTGCAAGTACACCTCGGTCTTGCCGCTGCCGGTGACGCCTTCCAGCAGCCAGGCGTGAAAGCCGCTTTTGCCGAGAATGGCATCCAGCGCTGCCTGCTGCTCGTCATTGGCGGTCAGGGGTGCTTGCCTTAATAAAGGTAGCGGTTCGGCAATGTGATGCGGCGATTGCTCGATACGCTCGACCAGGCCCTTGCTTTCCAGTGCCTCCAGCGCGTCGCGGGTCAGCCCCCACTGGCTGATCAGCGCGTGTGACAGGCCATGTGGGTGCTGGGCTAAGGTCTGTACCGCGAGCTTTTGTTTTGGCGCACGCTGAATAGCCGGATGCTCCGGGTAGGCGCCGGGCAGCAATTGCCACAAGCGGTCCTGCCGTGCCAGCGCCGCCTCACCCTGGCGCAGCAACACCGGCAGCGCGACATTAAGGGTATCGCCCAGCCCGTGCTGATAGTAGCGCGCCGTCCACAGGCACAGCTGCCAAAGGCTGGGCGGCAGCAAAGGCGCGCGATCCAACAGCGCTTCGGCCGCTTTCAACTTGTCGCTGGGTACCTTACTTTGATCGCTCAGGCCGGCGATCACGCCGACCAAGGCGCGGCGGCCGAAGGGCACCCGCACCCGCTGGCCAATCTGCAATTGCTCGGGCGCCACGTCTGCCGGGGCCTGATAGTCGAACAGGCGGCGCAGCGGTGAGGGCAGGGCAACTTGCAAAATGGATGGCGGCACGCAACGGACTCCGGTAAGCAGAGGGCCATGTTACCACCGACACCCGAAAACGACCGGGCTTGCGTATAGGGCGAATTCTGTTATTATCGCCGGCCTAATTTCCGGTCGCTCTGCTTGCGAGCTGTTTGCAGCGCTTGCTACCAGCCCGGATTGGCAGAGAGTTTACTGAGTGCGGTGCCCGATCAGGTTGATCCGGTGGCGGCACAAACCAACCGAGGAAAGACCATGAAAGCTGATTTGCATCCCAAGTACGAAGAAATCAAAGCTACCTGCAGCTGCGGTAACGTGATCACTACCCGTTCCAGCCTGTGTGCACCTATCCACCTGGACGTGTGCTCCGAGTGCCACCCCTTCTACACCGGTAAGCAGAAGGTGCTGGACACTGGCGGACGTATCGAGCGCTTCAAGCAGCGTTTCGGCGCAGTCAGCAGCAAGTAAGACGAAAAGACAGGCCCTAGTGGCTTTGTCCAATCGAAGAAAGGCGCTCCAGTGGAGCGCCTTTTTTGTTGCCTGGATGTTGGCCTTGCCGTCGCAGGCGCAGGCGCGTGATGAGCTGTGTGCCATGCCGTCGGGTGCGCAGCCGGTGGTCAGTCAGCGCGTGACCGACGGCGACACCCTGCGCCTGCAGGATGGGCGCCGGGTGCGGCTCATCGGCATCAATGCGCCTGAGCTGGGGCGCAATGGCAAGCCCTCCGAGCCTTACGCCCAGGCTGCCAAGCGCGCGCTTCAGGCGTTGGTCGATGGCCAACCCCTGCAGCTGGTGACCGGTGATGAGGCGACTGATCGCTACGGCCGCACCCTGGGTTACCTGTTTGATCAGCGCGGCGAGAATCTGGAGGCGCAATTGCTGGCGCAGGGCATGGGCTACGCCGTGGCGATTCCGCCCAATCTTGCCCTGATCAATTGCCATGTAGCTGCAGAGCAGGCTGCCCGCGACGCTCGCCTGGGTCTTTGGCAAGCGCCGCCAGTCGTGGCGGTCGATACGCTGCGCCGTGGCGGTTTTCAGTTGGTGCAGGGCAAGGTCAGTGCGGTCAATACGGCAGGCACGACGCTCTGGGTTGATCTGGACGGGCCGCTGACGCTGCGGTTTACCGCCGCCGACCGCGCGTTGTTCAGCGTCTGGCCTGACGACAGCTGGGTAGGTCGCCGCCTGGAACTGCGCGGCTGGCTGCTCGACCGGCAGAACTGGGGCGGCCAGCGCCCCGGCTTTCGGCGTTTTATGCTCAACGTTCGGCACCCTTCGCAGATTCGCCGACTGCCCGCAGAATAAGCGAAAGTTGCAACCGATTGGCCTTGACATTGATGCTGTGAATAACCTTGTTAGCCCTCGGGGTTTTATGTATTCTCCGACGTCCGCATGAGCAACCTGACCGGAAACTATTGACCATGTCTGATTTGAGAACTGATGCACTCGCCTATCACGCCAATCCGCGTCCAGGCAAGCTGAGCGTAGAACTGACCAAGCCGACCGCCACCGCGCGCGATCTGGCTCTGGCCTACAGCCCGGGTGTAGCAGAACCGGTGCGCGAAATCGCCAAGGATCTGGAAAACGCCTACAAATACACCGGTAAAGGCAACCTGGTTGCCGTTATCTCAGACGGAACTGCCATCCTCGGCCTGGGTAACCTGGGTCCGCTGGCGAGCAAGCCGGTCATGGAAGGCAAGGGCGTGTTGTTCAAGCGCTTTGCCGGGATTGACGTGTTCGACATCGAAGTCGAGTCCGAAAGCCCGCAGGCCTTCATCGATACCGTCAAGCGTATCTCGTGCACCTTCGGTGGCATCAACCTGGAAGACATCAAGGCACCCGAGTGCTTTGAGATCGAACGTGCGCTGATCGAGCAGTGCGACATTCCGGTCTTCCACGACGATCAGCACGGCACCGCGATTGTGACGGCTGCTGCCATGATCAACGCGCTGGAATTGGCCGACAAGACAATCGAAAGTGCCAAGATCGTATGTCTGGGTGCTGGCGCCGCGGCCATCGCGTGCATGAAGCTGCTGGTCAGCATGGGCGCCAAGGCTGAAAACATTTACATGCTCGATCGCAAGGGTGTTATTCACTCCGGCCGCGATGACCTGAACGAATACAAGGCCATCTTCGCGACTGAGACCGACAAGCGCACGCTGTCCGATGCCATGAAAGGCGCTGACGTGTTCGTTGGTTTGTCCGGTCCGAACTTGCTGCAACCGGCCGAGCTGAAACTGATGGCGGAAAACCCCATCGTGTTCGCCTGCTCCAACCCGGATCCGGAAATCGACCCCGAGCTGGCCCATGCTTCCCGTCCTGACGTGATCATGGCAACCGGTCGCTCCGATTATCCGAACCAGGTTAACAACGTACTGGGCTTCCCCTTCATCTTCCGTGGTGCACTGGACGTTCGCGCGACCCGCATCAACGAAGAAATGAAGATCGCCGCGGTGCACGCCATCCGTGAACTGGCCAAGGAGCCGGTTCCTGAGTACGTGTCCCAGGCTTACGGCGGCATTGATCTGGCATTTGGTCGTGAGTACATCATTCCCAAGCCGATGGATGTGCGCCTGATCGAGAAGGTGCCGGCAGCTGTTGCCCAGGCCGCTATCGATTCCGGTGTGGCGACTCGCCCCTACCCGGCGCATTACCCGCTCAAGTCAGTCGAAGACTGCATCTGAGCTGGTTGATGTGAAAAACCCCGCTACGGCGGGGTTTTTTGTGTCTGCTGTTTTGCTGCGGCTCAGCATCCGGGCGCCTCGATGCTGATCTCGATTGGCCTCGCTGCGTTGCCCAGGCTGGCGCGCAGCAGGCTGCCGGGCGGGCAGCCGTCGTTACTGAGCAGACAGTGGGCAACCGCCGGCTCCAGATGGTGGCGGAAGGTGCGCGCCATGGCGCGGGCTCCGTAGCGTGGATCAAAGCCCTGTTGCGCCAGCCACTGGCGAGCAGGCTGGTCGAGCAGCAGTTGTACCTGATGTTTACCCAGGCGCTGGTTGAGGCGGGCCAGTGCCAGGTCTACCAACTGCACAAGCTGATCGCTGGGCAGGCGCTGGTAGTGAATGCGGTGATCAATACGGTTGATGAACTCCGGATCAAGCCGGGCATTGAGCGCGGCCTCCTGTTGCTGCCTTTGCCGGGCAGCGCGCCAGCGCGGCGGCAGCCATTTGTGGGCTGGCTGACCGGCGCCCAGATTGGAGGTCATGAAGATCAGGCTATTGCGAAAATCCAGCGTGTCGTTGCCGGCACTCAGGCGCAATTGGCCGTTGTCGAGGATGTTCATCAGCGCGCGAATCACCTGGTCGTCGGCCTTTTCCAGCTCGTCGAACAGCACGATGCCGGGGCGGCCGTAGTCGCCTTCAATGCGCTCGCGGTCAAACAGCGTGGTGCCTTCCTTGCTGCCGACGTAACCGGGCGGGGCGCCGGTCAGTGAGGCGGCGTAATGCGACTGCGCCAGGGTATTCATGTCGATGCGGCAGTAGGCATCAGTGCTGCCGTGGATGGCCTCGGCCAGCAGCCGCACGGTTTCGGTCTTGCCGACGCCGGTTGGCCCCAGCAACAGATACGTGCCCAAGGGGCGTTGCGGATCACCGAGTTCGGCCTTGATCACGCGCAGGCTGCTGCCCAGCTCCTGCAGCGCCGAGTCCTGGCCCAGGATGCGGCTGTGCAGGCGAGCCATCACGCTGTCTGGATCAAAGCGAAAGCGCGATTGTTGGGTGGCGGGCCTGGCCGCGACGCGCGCCTGGTTGGCGGCCAGAACATCATTGATAAAGGGCATGGCTTGCATTCACCTGCATCGGACTGCGGGGCAGCCGGCGGCACGCGCGGTGCCGCCGACAGGTTCAGGCACCGGCTTCGCGATCCTTGCCGGGGTGGGGTAGCTCGCCCACCGGGCAGTCGGCCACGCCAATGGTTTTGCGCGTCATCGCCTCGACGTTGTCACGGGCCTTTTCGGCATCCAGCACCCAGGTGCGGTAGAAGTCGAAGGGGCAATCGGCTACGCCACGGTCGCCGTCACCGGAGTTGTACATACCGGTGTAACCGCGGTGCAGCAGCTTGAACAGATGGTTCTGGGATTGGTCATTGGCGCGCGCGTCGCGGATTTGTGATACCGACAGCTGCGCGTACTGAATGCCCATGTCCTCCTCGCCGCATTCACCCAGGGTGCGCCCATCAAAGCCGATGATCGCGGAATGGCCGAAGTAGGAGTAGACGCCGTCAAAGCCGGTGGCGTTGGCCACGGCGACATAACAGTTGTTGGCCCAGGCCATGGACTTGGCCATCATCACTTGCTGTTCCTTGGCCGGGTACATGTAACCCTGGCAGCGCACGATCAGCTCGGCGCCTTTCATCGCGCAGTCTCGCCAGATCTCCGGGTAGTTGCCGTCATCGCAGATAATCAGGCTGATCTTCATGCCCTTTGGGCCTTCCGAGACGTAGGTGCGATCGCCGGGATACCAGCCTTCGATTGGACACCAGGGAATGCACTTGCGGTACTTCTGTACTATCTCGCCCTGGTCGTTGATCAGGATCAGCGTGTTGTAGGGCGCCTTGTTCGGGTGCTCTTCATGTTGCTCGCCGGTCAGCGAGAAGATGCCCCAGGTTTTCGCCTGCTTGCAGGCTTCGCTGAAAATGCGGGTTTCGTCACCCGGCACGGTGGCAGCGGTGGCCATCATCTCGTCGTGGTCGTACATGATGCCCATGGTGCTGTATTCCGGGAACACCACCAGGTCCATGCCGGGCAGGCCCTGTTTCATGCCGATGATCATGTCGGCAATTTTGCGTGCGTTATCCAGGACCTCGGCGCGGCTGTGCAGGCGGGGCATCTTGTAGTTGACCACGGCAACGCCGACGGTATCGGGGCTGCTGGAAATATCACCATGACGCATGGGTAACTCCTCCGTTCGGTTTGTCTGTCAGTTGCGCCCGATGCCGAGCTTGTCGACCCGGTAACGCAGCTGCCTGAGGCTGATATTGAGGCGTCGTGCGGCCTCGGACTGATTGTTGTTGGTCTGCGACAGCATGGCGCTGATCTGTTCGGCTTCGTCCTGCTGTACCCAGTTGTAGGAGCGGCCGTACTGGCGTGGCTCCTCGGCGGCTGGCGCTTCTGCTGGCGCGGCGGCGGTGCCGGGCATGTGGCGGTTGCCGGGAATAGTGATGGCGCTCTCCGAGGCCAGCGCCTGGCGCAGTTTTTCACCGCTGAGCAGCTCCTGTTCGCTGGTCAGCGCGGCGCGCTCCAGCACGTTCTGCAACTGGCGGATGTTGCCTGGCCAGTCGAAGTTTTCGAGGATGCCGAAGGCCTCGGGGCAGAGGCTCCAATTGCGCTCGTAGTGATGGTTGAGTTCGTTGAGAAAATGCAGGGCCAGTTGTTTGATGTCTTCCTGGCGCTCGCGCAGCGGCGGTAGATGCACCGGCACCACATGCAGGCGATAAAACAGGTCGAGGCGGAAGGCGGCCTGGTTTACCTGGGCTTGCAGGTTGACGTGGGTGGCGGTGATGACACGAAAGTCCACCGACACCGACTCGTTGCTGCCAATCGGGTCGACCTTTTTCTCCTGCAGCACGCGCAGCAGTTTCGCCTGCAGCGACAGCGGCATGTCGCCGATCTCATCGAGGAACAGGGTGCCGCCGTCGGCCTGGACAATCTTGCCCTGCTTGTTCTGGGCGGCGCCGGTAAAGGCGCCCTTGGTATGACCAAATAGCTCCGACTCGAGCAGGTCGGCAGGAATCGCCGCGCAGTTGATGCAGATGAATGGCTTCTCGCGGCGGTCGCTCTGCTGGTGAATCATCCGTGCGAATTTTTCCTTGCCGGTGCCCGACTCACCGAGCAGCATCACAGGTGCGTCGCTGTGGGCGACCTGGATGGTCGAGCGCACTGCGTCCATGAGCGCCGGGCTGCTGCCGAGAATGCCGTGCGCCAGGCTCTGTTTGACCATGCCTTCAATGGCGATGCTGTGGCGCAGGCTCTGATTCTCTTTCACCAGATGCTCGGTCTGCTCGACCACAAACTGGTGAATGCGCAGTACCTGGCCGATCATCGCCGCGGCCACGCGCAACAGGCTGATGTCGCCATCAAAGGGGCGCTCGTGCATGCCTTCGCGTTGCACCGAGAGCACCCCAATGGGCGTGCCTGACTCCAGAATCGGCACCGAGATAAAAGCCATGCGGCCACCGCTGTGGTGAGCCAGCTCGGTAATGCGGCGTACGAACAGCGGCTCGTTGTCGACGTCCGGGACCAGGCCGATCGATCCGGTGCGCATGACGTAACCGGTGACGCCCTGGTTGATGTTCAGATTGAAGCGCCCGGCTTTCAGGTCTTCGACCGACAGGCCGTAGGAGTATTTCACCTGCAGGGTGTCGGAATTGGCTTCGGGCAGGCTGACCCGTCCGCAGTTCAGCCCGTACAGCTGGGACAGCAAGCGCAGGATGCCCTGAATGGTGCGGGGCGCATCCAGCGGCTTCTCCAGCAGTTTGGCCATCTCCAGAATGACGACCAGTTCGCGCTTCATCATCTGTTGGGCTATCCGTTCAGGCATGAGATTCAAGATGAGAGAGTCCTCGCGGCGGAAATGATGTCCGCGCGACCTTTCACCGGTGTTCGGTAGGGATTCAACAACGCGGGGCTTGCCCGCCATCGCCGCAGCGCTAATGGCTGATCATCCAGGGTCGTCGCGGACCGCTCTGCTGCTTCAGGGCAGGGGGCTGACCTTCGGCGCGCGGCTTGTGCGTACAACTTCCGGAACTGCAACAACTGTGCCCGTGGCTGACCTTGGGCGCGTGGGCGCTGCGCTCGTTGGTCTCGTGCGCCTTGCGCTGCTGGGCGTTCATGGTCTGCAAGCGGGGGGCGGAAATGCGACGCTGCATAGGCTGGCTGCAGGCTGGGCAGTCGCGCGGCAGGTTGCGCTCGCTGCTGGGCAGCAGGGCTTCAAAAGGCCCGCAGGCCTCGCATTCAAAATCGTATAGTGGCATGGAGTGCTCCCGGTTGGTGCGAAGAAGTTGCGGCGGCCCGCGCCAGCTTGGTGCGGGCCGCCGTGTGCGCTCAGCCTTTCCAGAGCGCGGTGGGTACTTCGTCGCTGCTGACCGCAATGGTCGGACCGTCAGCGTTGGGCATGATGTCGAAATCGAAGATTTCGGTGGGTATCCAGACCGTCGCGCAGACGTTGGGTACATCGACGATACCGCTGATGTGGCCCTGTACTGGTGCAGTCCCCAGTAGCGAGTAGGCCTGGGCGCCGCTGTAGCCGAACTTCTTCAGATACTCGATGGCGTTGAGGCAGGCTTGGCGATAAGCAACGTGGGCATCCAGATAGTGCTGCTTGCCGCTCTCATCAACCGAGATACCCTCGAAGATCAGGTGTTTCTTGTAGCTGGGCGCCATGTCGCTGGGCTGGAAGATCGGGTTCTTGACGCCGTACTTCTTGCAGCCGTCCTTGATCAGGTTGACGCGAATGTGAATCCAGCCGGCCATCTCGATGGCGCCGCAGAAGGTGATTTCGCCGTCGCCCTGGGAGAAGTGCAGGTCCCCCATCGACAGGCCACCGCCTTTGACGTAGACCGGGAAGAACACCCGTGAGCCCTTGGTCAGATCCTTGATGTCGCAGTTGCCGCCGTGTTCGCGTGGCGGCACGGTGCGCGCGCCCTCGTTGGCCACCTTGGCGGCGGCGTCACCGGTGGCACGGCCAACGTGGGCGGTGGGTGCGTAGGGCGGGTTGGCCAGGCCGGGTACGCGATCCGGGTCGGTGTCGATCAGCGCTTGCTCGCGCTTGTTCCACTCATCCAGCAGCTCCTGCGATGGCAGGCAGCCGATCAGGCCGGGGTGCATCAGGCCGATGAATTCGACGCCCGGAATGTGGCGTGACTTGGTGTAGATACCGTTGAAGTCCCAGATGGTCTTGCGTGCCTCAGGGTAATGCTCGGTCAGGAAGCCGCCGCCATTTTCCTTGGCGAACACGCCGTTGAAACCCCACATCTGATCGGCGAAGGCGCCGATATCCAGAATGTCGACCACCATCAGGTCACCCGGCTCGGCGCCTTCGACGGCCACCGGGCCGCTGAGGTAGTGCACCTTGGTGAGGTCGACATCCCGTACGTCTTCGGCGCTGTCATTGTTGCCGATCTGGCCGCCGGTCCAGTCCATGCATTCAATGATGAAGTCGGCACCGGGTTTCACGGTGGCGACCATGGGCACATCCGGGTGCCAGCGGTTGTGAATGTTGTCGTGCTCCTGAGGGCTTTTGCTCAGGTCGATCTTGATCAGTGTTTCAGCCATGACAGGGAATCCTCTGCGTCTGGGGGGGTAGTTTGTCAGGCCCAATGACGGCCCGTGCCCAATCCCAGAGCATTAGCCGTGCCAGCTTTGTTTACAATTTGAAATGCGTTTGAAATCAGTGGCTTGAAGTAATTGTCAAGAATGGCGGCAGCTATGTCGGTGCAGTCTTGTGACAATGTCATGGGGTGATTGCTGACATTGTCATGACAATGTCATTCGCACATTGTCATTTCCCGGGTGCCTGGCTTTGACATTGCGTGACCCTGCCGAGGCGGGCCAAACCGCGGTTTTGTCTCATGCCTATGATTTAAAACAGATTTTCATTTGCAGGGGATTTATTTTTCGGCGGCTGGGAGGTGCTGGCACAGTGGTTGCTCTGGGGTGAGGGTGACAGGCAAGCGGGTAGGGAGTGCGGCCCGCTTTCCGGTTTTACCCACACTAAGGAGATTTACCCTATGCAAGATTCAACACACAGCAAGCCGGCCTGGAAGCGCCGCCTTCTCGGGTTGGCGCTGAGTACCGGGTTGGGCTTTTCCGGAATGGCCGGCGCTGCCGAAGTCAACACCACTGGCCTGGCGGTCACCGATGACACTGTGCAGGTCGGTATCCTGCACTCGATCACTGGCACCATGGCGATCAGCGAAACCGGTTCGGTAGAAGCTGAAAAGCTCGCCATTGAACAGATCAACGCGGCTGGCGGTGTGCTGGGTCGTCAGATCGAGATCATTCAGGAAGACGGCGCCAGTGACTGGCCGACCTTCGCTGAGAAAGCGCGCAAGCTGCTGGTGCAGGACAACGTAGCCGCCGTCTTCGGCTGCTGGACCTCTGCCTCACGCAAAGCGGTTCTGCCCGTGTTCGAGAAAGAAAACGGCATGCTCTACTACCCGACTTTCTATGAAGGTCTGGAGCAGTCCAAGAACGTGATCTACACCGGTCAGGAAGCGACCCAGCAGATTCTGGCTGGCCTCGACTGGATCGCCAAGGAGAAGGACGCCAAGACTTTCTACCTGGTCGGCTCCGACTACATCTGGCCACGTACCTCCAACAAGATTGCACGCAAGCACATTGAAACCGTGCTGGGCGGCACCGTTGTTGGTGAAGAGTACTACCCGCTGGGCAACACCAACTTCGGCTCGCTGATCAACAAGATCCGCCTGAAGAAGCCTGACGTTGTTTACTCCAGCATCGTGGGCGGCTCCAACGTTGCCTGGTGGAAGCAGCTGAAAGCGGCCGGTATCACCGCTGACCGTCAAACCATCATGACCATCTCGGTTACCGAGGACGAAGTGCTCGGCATCGGCGGCGAAAACATGGAAGGTTTCTACTCCTCCATGAAGTACTTCCAGTCGCTGGATAACGAAAACAACGTCGAGTTTGTTAAAGCCTTCAAAGAGCGTTGGGGTGACGACAGCGTTATCGGTGACGTAACTCAAGCCGCTTACCTTGGCCCCTGGTTGTGGAAAGCCGCCGTCGAGAAAGCCGGTAGCTTTGATGTTGATGCCGTCGCTGCGGCCTCTGCGGAAATCGAGCTGACCACCGCGCCTGAAGGCTACGTGAAAGTGCACGAGAACCATCACCTGTGGAGCAAGCTGCGTGTGGGTCAATGGCAGGCAGATGGTCAGGCCAAAGTGGTTTACGAGTCTGATCTGATCGAGCCAAACCCCTTCCCGGAAGGTTATCAATAAGCCGTCCTGGTGACGTGATGCAATCCGATGCGGCCCTCGCGGCCGCATCCTTCCGAGTCTAGGAGAGCAATTATGGGCGGTTACACATCGCAGGAGCTGACGGCCATTTTCGTCATGCAGGGCTTCAGTGGCCTGAGCCTGTTCTGCGTCTTTCTGCTGATGGCCCTCGGGCTGGCGATCATTTTCGGGCAGATGGGCGTTATCAATATGGCCCATGGTGAGTTTCTTACCCTGGGCGCTTACATCACCTGGATGGTATCCAAACTGGCCACGGAAACCTGGCCCTGGATGCAGGATTTTTACTTCCCGCTGGCGGTGGTGCTCGCCTTTGCCGGTACCTTTGTGCTCGGTTATCTGGTGGAAATGCTGTTGATCAGGCGCCTTTACAGTCGGCCGCTGGATACGCTGCTGGCGACCTGGGGGCTGGGTCTGATCCTGCAGCAGATTTACCGCTCTACTTTCGGTCCGCGTGAAGTCAGCGTGGTGATGCCCGACTGGCTGATGGGGTCTTGGGCGCCAACCGACATTATCGATATTCCATTGAACGGCCTGTTCGTGATGGGCATCACCTCCCTGATGACGCTGCTGGTAGTGATACTGCTGTATCGCTCGCGCTGGGGCATCAAGGTGCGTGCCACCACGCAGAACCGGGCAATGGCAAACGCCGCGGGTATCAATACCCAGCGGGTTGACCGTTTTACCTTTGCACTGGGTTGCGGCATCGCCGGTGTGGCGGGTGCGGCCTTTACCACTATTGCCTCCACCGGGCCGACCACCGGCGGGCTGTATATCGTCGATACCTTCCTGGTGGTGGTGTTTGGCGGTGCAGCCAGCTTGCTCGGCACCGTGGTCTCGGCGTTCGGTATTGCCCAGTCGCAATCGATTCTCGAGTTTTTCCTCAGTGGGTCCATGGCCAAGGTCATCACCCTGCTGACCGTGGTGGGCATTCTGATGTTCCGTCCCCAAGGGCTCTTTGCAAGCAAGGTGCGTCGCTAAGCGACGCCCTGGCTGGAGGTTATTGAAATGGATAAGTGGATAGCAGCATTTGGGGGGCGGCAACGGTTGTTGCAGTTGCTGGCGCTGGCCGTCCTGCTTCTGGTCATTCTGCCGCTGACGCTGGATATCTTCCGGTTGAATCTGGTCGGCAAGTATCTGACCTATGCCTTTGTGGCGGTGGGCCTGGTGCTCTGCTGGGGATACGGCGGCATTCTCAGCCTGGGGCAGGGGGTGTTTTTCGGCATCGGCGGGTACTGCATGGCGATGTTTCTCAAGCTGGAAGCGTCCAGCCCCGAGAACACCGCTATTCAAAGTACGCCGGGTATTCCGGACTTCATGGACTGGAACCAGATCACCGAACTGCCGGCGATGTGGATGCCCTTTCACAGTCTGACCCTGACCATAGCGCTGATCCTGACGGTGCCGGCGTTGTTCGCTTTCATCATCGGTGCGGCCATGTTCAAGCGGCGTGTGGGTGGGGTGTATTTTGCGATCATCACCCAGGCCATCGCGTCCATCGCCACCATTCTGATCATCGGTCAGCAGGGCTACACCGGCGGCATCAATGGTATTACCGACCTGCGCACGTTGCTGGGCTGGGATATCCGCCCGGACAGTTCGAAGTATCTGCTGTACTTCCTCTGCTGCATCCTGTTGATCGTCTGCCTGCTGATCGGTCAGTTTGTGCTTAACAGCCGCTACGGCAAGTTGCTGATTGCCATGCGCGACCAGGAAGACCGCGTGCGCTTCTCCGGGTATGACGTCGCCAACATCAAGATCTTCGTGTTTGCCCTGGCCGGGGTGTTTTCCGCGCTGGGCGGTGCGATGTTCGCGCTGCAGGTTGGCTTCATGTCGCCGTCGTTTGTCGGCACTGTGGTGTCGATTGAAATGGTCATCTTCTGCGCGGTGGGCGGTCGGCTTTCGCTGATTGGCGCGGTGTACGGCGCGCTGCTGGTCAATCTGGCCAAGACCCTGCTGTCGGAGAGCTTCCCGCAGCTGTGGATCGTGTTCATGGGTGCACTCTTTATTGGCGTGGTGCTGCTATTCCCGCAGGGACTGGCCGGTATCTACGAAGACTATGTTCGTCCTCGGGTAGCAGCGTTGTTCTCGCGCAAGTCGAGCGGCAAGCGCAGCGCTGACGACGGTGTTGCACAGGAGGCACAGTCATGACATCGCCCATTCTGTTGGCCATCGAAGATCTGACCGTATCCTTTGACGGTTTCAAGGCTGTCGACGGACTCAATCTGTACGTAGAGCGCAATGAGGTGCGGGTAGTGATCGGCCCCAATGGCGCCGGCAAGACCACGCTGCTGGATCTGATCTGTGGCAAGACCAAGGCGTCTGCGGGGTCAATCAAGTTCAAGGACACCGAGCTGACCAAATTGGTAGAGCATGACATCGTCAAGGCGGGCGTGGGACGCAAGTTCCAGACGCCCTCTATTTACGAAAACCTCAGCGTGCGGGAAAACCTGGAGCTCTCCTACCCGAAGGGGCGCAATGTCTTTGGCAGCCTGTTCTTCAAGGTGACTGACAAGGTTCAGGCGCGGGTACTTGAGGTGGCCAGAGATATTTTCCTGAGTGATCGCCTGGACACCAGCGCGGGTCTGCTCAGCCACGGGCAAAAGCAGTGGTTGGAAATCGGCATGCTGCTGATTCAGGACCCGGAGCTGTTGATGCTGGATGAGCCGGTAGCCGGTATGAGTGTTTCCGAGCGGGAGGCCACGGCCGAGCTGCTGGGCCGCATCAGCAAGAACCGCTCGGTGATCGTCATCGAACACGACATGGACTTCGTCAAGGACATTGCTCACCGCGTCACCGTGCTGCATCAGGGCAAGCTGCTCGCTGAAGGCAAGATGGATGAGGTGCAGCAGAACGAAAAGGTCATCGAGGTTTACCTCGGTCATTAACTGAGTAGGGAGCATGAGCATGTTGAAAGTAAGCGACCTGCGGGTCAGTTATGGCATGAGCGAGGTCATCCACGGCATCAATCTGGAGGTGGGCGAGAACGAGACGGTCGCCATCATGGGCCGCAATGGCATGGGCAAGACCACGCTGTTCAAGTCGCTGATCGGCATGATTCCCTGCAGTGGCGGTGAGATCACCTTTAACGACAGGGCGTTGTCGAAGCTGCAGTCCTACCAGCGGGTGGCCAGTGGCATTGCCTACGTGCCACAGGGGCGGATGGTATTTCCGACCCTGACAGTAGAGGAAAACATCATGGCCGGGCTGGAGGTCACCGGACGCCGCAAGGTACCGGATGACATCTATGAGCTGTTCCCGGTGCTGCTGGAAATGCGCCACCGCAAGGCGGGCAACCTATCGGGCGGCCAGCAACAGCAGCTGGCGATCGGGCGGGCGCTGGCGGCTAACCCCAAGGTGCTGTTGCTGGATGAGCCGACCGAGGGGATTCAGCCGTCGATCATCAAACAGCTGGCAACCACGCTGAATGAAATCAAGCAGCTGCGCAAGATCAGCATTGTGGTGTCGGAGCAGGTATTGAGCTTCGCGCTCAATGTGGCCGATCGCATGCTGGTGATCGACAAGGGCAAGATAGTGCATGAAGCCGTCGGCGAGCAGATCGACAAGGCGCACATCAGCAAGTATCTGTCCGTCTAAAGGCCATAAACACTGGCCCGGCCCGGCACCTGAACAAGGCGCCGGGCTTTTTTGTGTGCGAGATGAAAATAAGCGCTTGACGGCCCC